>JAAUPF010000046.1 GCA_012034575.1 Richelia sp. CSU_2_1
GGTCTATATGTTGTCCAGTTCCCCCCCTTCTTAAGGGGGGGCTAGGGGGGGATCTAGCTCTCGCGATCGACCAGCATTCTGTGACTGCATTTAAAGTTTAGTTGACAGCAATAGCCGCCCTCCTCTGCCTCTGGATAGTTGACAACTCGATCGAAATCGAATGCAATACAAAAAAACGGCTCAAAGTGGCAATAATAATTTATTTGCATTCTACCAGATCGAATTCAATGCTAAAACTAATTTTGCGGATACTTGGATGGCTGCGCGGGGGAAGTTTAAACCTCTTGCTCGTCGCAGGTGCAATACTGATAGTATGGGGCATCCTTTCACCGGTGGGAACTATTGTCTGGTGGCTGGGTCAAAGTGCTGAAAGTTTGGGTTTAAAGAAAAATCCGCCGGCGATATTGCCAAATAGCAGCGACAATATAGAAACTGGTAAGTCCGCACGAATCAATTGTTATATTATCTTTCTGACGGGAGTTGGAGATTTTTCGGGTGATGAACTAACGCCGGGAGAAGAACTGTTTCTCGATCGTTTGGTTGAAAGTCACCCGCAGTGCGCTGCTGTTGGCGATGTTTTTCCTTATTCTGTGTCTAACAAAAGTTTGGGAGGGGAGCGATTTTTAGCTCCTTTTTGGCGGTTTGCAGAACGGGCGAAAAGCGGACCGATCGCGGGAGATATATTAATCAAAATTCGCAATCTCTGGCGGTTTGCAATTTCTCTAGATTACCGCTACGGCCAAGCTTACAATCAGGGAATTGCCAATGCAATTATCGAGCGGATGGATGCGAAATCTCCGATCGAACTTGCTGGTGAAAAACCTTTAAAAGTGATTTTAATTGGTACTAGCGGTGGAGTACAAGTTGCTCTGGGCGCAACTCATTATCTTAAAGAATGGCTGAATGCAGAAATTTCTGTGGTGTCTATCGGGGGAGTTTTTTCCGGCGAGAATGGTTTTGCAGATGCCGATCGAGTTTATCATTTGCGGGGCGATCGCGATGCAATTGAGGATATCGGGGGCATTGTGTTTCCCAGTCGCTGGTATGTGTTTGCTACTTCTCCCTTCAATCGAGCTCGTTTGGCGGGGCGCTACGGGGAGGGTGTCAGCGGTCCCCACAAGCATGACGGCGATGACGGGTATTTTGGTCAAAATCAGGCAACAAACGGTCAGAAATATGTAAATATTATGTTGGAAAGGGTGAATCAATTGCCAGTGTGGCACCAGGGAAAGTCTGCTAATTAGTAATTTAATATTGGAGGGACTTAGACCAAAAAACTAGGTTTCTGCGTCAATATCTCTCAAAAATCTGAGGATTTTTATCGGAAATCGGATTTTTTGTACCCGTACTGC
Organism: Richelia sp. CSU_2_1; assembly: GCA_012034575.1. Classification (GTDB taxonomy): domain Bacteria; phylum Cyanobacteriota; class Cyanobacteriia; order Cyanobacteriales; family Microcoleaceae; genus Microcoleus. The sequence goes on from JAAUPF010000046.1 coordinate 1,353, forward strand.
AATCCCCTGTTCGGCTGAATAATTACGATCGAATCCCGATCTGCAGGTGCAGGTTAAACGAGTTTCAACCCGACCTAAATATGCGATCTGCCAACTCTACGATCGTGTTGGGTAAAGCTTCGCTATGGGTTCATTCTTCAACATAACCGATTTTTTAGGACTCAAATCGATCGCCGATCGAACTGGGTCTGGGACAGATTTTGTTGTGAGGGATACAGTAAATTTACTGAGTTCAGTGGAATTTTTAAAGATTCTAAATTAGAGATAACATTTTGGAAAAACTTCCGGTTTCAGCAGATTTCGCACGTTATAATAATTAGCGAAGATTGTGGCGAGGAAATAAATTATGAGCGGTCAAGCTAGCAAGCTGAGCGAAGTATCACTGGTGTCAGCAAACTTTGGCAACGGGTTAGCCTATAGAGAAATTCTGCTGGATTGGTTTAACTTTTTAGGTGGCAAACCTGGGGAAGTTGTGGTTGTTGACGGCGGGAGCGATCGCCAGACGCAAAAAGTTTATTTGGAACTGTATCAAAAAGGTTTAATTGACAAGCTGCAACTGATTCCGCCGCACCATCCAGACAACAATAAAGAAAGGTGTTTTATTCAGGAATATACGGCAGGAATGCTTGCTAGCAATCCTTATATATTGTGGTTTAAAATTGATACCTTACCTTACAGAGAAGGTCACGAAGACTGGCTGGAAAAAGCGATCGCCGATCTCGATCGAGATGATGTTTTTGCAGTGGGCGGAGCTTTTAATAGAACCTACCCGCATTTCGATGCTCCTCCCGGATGGTACTTCACCGCAGCTTGTACGATCAATTTTTCTTTGATGAAACGCAGTACCTTCGTCGCAGTGATGGAGGAATTTGCAGGTGAATATATTGCCTCAGGATTTCAGGGAGAACATGAGTTCGGCAGGTTTTTGCTGGAAGAGGCATTTAGCGCGTACATGGAGCGCCACAAAACCTATACTTTGTGTAAAATTGAAGACCCAACTTGGACGGTATTTCATACAAACGCTCAAGACGAATATTTGCAGCAAGTACGCAGGAGATATCTGGCTCGCGAGGAGATTAAAACTTTTATGAATCCATGTCTTTCTAGCGATATAAGTCAATTTCTTTATTACGGAAAGGAGCCAATAAAAAGCGGAATGCTCAAGAAAGTACAAATGGCTTTTGGCAACACCAAAGCTGGCAGTTATTGGCGGCAATTCAAAAAAAGTTTGCTTACTGAAAAAGCGAGCGATCGAAACCCATAATTTGATTTTAGATTTTGGATTTTAGATTTGAGATTTGTCAGTCTAAAATCAAGTAGGGACAAGGCAATCCCTGGGCTGCGCTGGGTTCAATGCGTGTCAACTTAAGGTCAAACCCAGTCAGAGACTGTTGTTTGACTATTAATCTAGATCCCCCCTAGCCCACGCCAGTTGCTCCACTTGGGGAGACCCCAAGACCGCACTGGCTCCCCTTAAGAAGGGGGGGACCGGAAGCACTCTTAAAGTCCCCCGGGAGGGGGATTTAGGGGGATCTAGAATTAGGCAAAAACGAGATTTTTTGAAAACATCAGTCTTAAGTTGACACCTAAAAAATCATGTGTCACAGTAATATTAGCTAGAAAAGTTGCCTTCAGCTTCTCTTCACAAAGATTGCGGCTGCTGAACCAAAATCTTTTATTCACTACAAAACCACTTCAATTTGCGGTAATTGCCTTGCAACCCGCAACAGATTCTTATGCAGCAGCCCAAAAAATTACCGAGGCTTTTGCGAGCTTTGTCTCGGCAAGGTCTTGATGTCAGTTACAGCAACAAAGTCTACTCTATTCAACTCAATAGTTCCCTAAAACAACACTGGCAAAATGATGGTGCTACAACCGCAGAAGTCTTGCTTCCCGAAGGTTTTCCCGTGGAAGCAAAGGCCCTCAAACAGTTAGCAAATCTGGCACAAGTGCGCCACCCTCAAGGCGGTTGCGTTTGCCATGCTTGCGCGACTCCCGATTTCCATCCGGGAGATGGGGGAGTAGCGATTGGTTCGATCGTCCGTACATCAGAAATGGTGATTCCGGCGGCTACCGGTTCTGATATAAATTGCGGGATGCGATTGCACGTTGCAGATTTGTCGTTAGAACAATTTCTAGCAAAGCGCGATCGCTTTGTAGAATTGATGAAAGGCGATTATTTCTTCGGCACGCGCGATGTCAGCATGAGTGCAAAAACTTCGCGCGCGATGTTCCAAAACGGCATTCCCGGATGGTTGGAAGGTATGCTAAATAAGCCAACCGGTAGCGTCGCTAATTCCGATTTCGCTCAATTATTATCAGAGTACGATTCCCTACGGGATAGCTTCGCTTCACGCACTTTTCTCGGCGGTTCCATGAATGGCGATATCAAATGGGCTCCCGAAGAATTAGTTCCAAAAGATGGTACAGTCAGGGATGGCGGGTTAGCTACCATCGGCGGCGGCAATCACTTTGTGGAAATTCAAGTAGTTGAAGAAGTTTTCGATCGAGCGACTGCTTATAATTGGGGAGTGCGATCGGGACAAATCGCTGTGATGGTTCACTCGGGATCGCGAAATGTTGGCAAATACATCGGCGGAATGTGGCGCGATCGATCGCGCGAAGCTTGGCCGAAAGATCTAAAATATCCAGAATCCAATTTGTTTCCGCTGTCTGTCGCAGCAAATCCCGAACTTGTCAGCAGCTACCTGCAAGCGGAAGCAACAGCAGCGAATTACGGTTTTATCAACCGCTTGCTGCTAGCCGAACTTTTACGCTTGCGTTTGCGACAAGTTTTCGGCGATCTCGAAGCTCCTTTAGTATACGATTTGCCTCACAATATCACTTTAGCTGAAAGTGGCGGTTGGGTGACTCGCAAAGGCGCTTGTCCCGCACATCCCGGCCAACCTGTAATTATACCGGGTTCGATGGGCGCGCCGTCTTATTTGCTAGTTGGAAAAGGGAACGATCGATTTTTGAATTCTGCCTCACACGGTGCCGGTAGGGCGCGATCGCGCTTCGATATGAGTCGAGAAGGTGCGGATAAAAGTGATGCAGCTTTGGGATTAACCGGAGTAGATTGCATTACTTTAAGAGAAGAACGCAGGATCGAAGAAGCACCAGCCGCTTACAAGCAAATTCAACCGATAATTGACGTACAGGTTGAAGCACAAATGGTCGATTTAGTCGCTAAAATGAAGCCCGTGTTAACTTTTAAAGCGTAATAGAAGGAAGAAGGAAGAAGGAAGAAGGAAGAAGGAAGAGTTGAGAGTTGACAGTCGATCGATCCAGTTTGTAGTGTGGACTTTAGTCCGCAACGAGGGCTATACCCCACACTACAAACCTTACTTATTGTGGTAAAGCGATCGGACACGATATAATTGGATAAATTCCTCACTGCAATCCCACAAGCAAACAACTAAAATTGACATTGACCTGTCCAATTACCCCCATCCTCAATTGTTACCGAATTCATCTAAACCAGTGCATCCCCTCAAGCGACTGCTGAAATACGGACGCCGCCACCGCCTGCAATTTTGGCTGGCAACTATCTGCTCGATTCTCAATAAAATCTTCGATTTAGCGCCACCTGCATTAATCGGTATTGCCGTGGATGTGGTGGTGAAACAGCAAAATTCCCTTCTGGCTGAGTGGGGAATAAAAGATGTGTTTTGGCAACTGGCAATTATTACTTTTTTAAGTTGTATTATTTGGGGATTGGAGTCTCTATTTGAATATGCTTACGATTATTTGTGGCGCAATTTAGCTCAGAATATCGAACACGATTTGCGTTTGGAAGCTTACAGTCATTTGCAAGAATTAGAATTAGCTTATTTTGAAGAACGCAGTACGGGAGGTTTGATATCTATTCTCAACGATGATATCAATCAACTGGAACGCTTTTTAGACGGTGGGGCTAATGAGATAATTCAAGTAATCGTAACGGTAATCGCGATCGGCGCGGCTTTTTTTGCTGCGTCCCCTGGGGTGGCGGTTCTATCAATGCTGCCGATTCCGTTGATTATTTGGGGTTCGATCGCTTTTCAAAATCGCCTCGCTCCATTGTATGCTGATGTCCGAGAAAAAGTGAGTTTTCTCAACGGACAACTGGCGAATAATTTAACAGGAATTACTACTATTAAAAGTTTTACTGCTGAAGATTATGAAAGCGAGCGCATCGCAAATCAAAGTGAAGCTTACCGTCAAAGCAACCGACGGGCGATCGTGCTTTCGGCTGCTTTTATTCCGCTGATTCGAGTTGTGGTTTTTTGGGGTTTATTGCCACATTATTTCTGGGCGGTTTGGAAGTTGTGGCGGGCAGGTTGTCTGTGGGAACTTACAGCGTTTTGGTATTTTTAACTCAGCGGTTGCTGTGGCCTTTGACTCGGCTGGGCGATACGCTCGATCGATACCAACGCGCTATGGCTTCTACTAATCGAGTGCTGAATTTATTGGATACTCCGATCTCCATTCCCACGGGGGATATTCGGCTGCCAATCAGTTCGATTAAAGGCGCGCTGCAATTTAAAAATGTCACCTTTTATTACGATGAAAGAGTACCTGTTTTACGGTATTTTTCGCTAAAGATACCTGCTGGAAAAACTACGGCATTCGTCGGCGCAACTGGTTCGGGAAAAAGTACGTTAGTTAAATTAATTTTGAGGTTTTATGAGGTACAATACGGTCAGATTACTTTGGATGGAATAGATATAACTCAACTGAATTTGCGAGATTTGCGCAGGGCGATCGGATTGGTGAGTCAAGATATATTTTTGTTTCACGGAACGGTAGCCGAAAATATTGCTTACGGCAGTTTTGATGCAACCGATGAAGAGATAGTAAAAGCTGCTAAAATTGCTGAAGCCCACGAATTTATCGCGCAATTACCGTCAGGTTATCAGACAATTGTCGGGGAACGCGGTCAAAAATTGTCGGGGGGACAGCGACAGCGAATTGCAATTGCGAGGGCGGTTTTGAAGAATCCGCCAATTTTAATTCTCGATGAAGCTACTTCAGCGGTGGATAACGAGACGGAGGCTGCAATTCAGCGATCGCTCGATCGAATTACCAAAAATCGCACTACAATTGCGATCGCCCACCGCCTTTCTACGATCCGCAATGCTGACTGTATTTGCGTGATGGAAGAGGGTAGAGTGATAGAATCGGGTTTGCACGAACAATTGATCGAACATAACGGAGTTTATGCGTCGCTCTGGCGCGTGCAATCTGGTATAAAATAGTTGATAGTTGGGAATTGGGAATTGGTAATTGGGAATTGGGAATTGGTAATTGGTAATTGGTAATTGGTAATTGGAGAATTCTACCACTCTCCCACTCTCCATCTCTCCCCCTCTCCCACTCTCCCACTCTTCCTTCTACTTAGTTCCTACAAAGCAAAGAGAGAAAATGTTTCTATTTGATAGCCCCGAGTCCAAACCAAATCCTAATAGCTGGCGTCGCAAATTGGATCTATTTGTGAAAGATAACAAACAAGAATTGGCTGCTTTGGCTTGGGGGCTATTTTTGGAGAGGGGGGAAGAAAGCGAGGATGTTTTGGGAATTGATGTTGTCGAAAAGCCGCGTTTCGTGTATTGCAAACAAGAGGCGATCGAGGAATTGAACCGCCAAGTCAAAAACCACATTCAGGAAATTTTAGGAGTTTTGAAAGCTCACAAACCTGAGAAAGAAGTGGCAATTGTGGCGATCGGCGAAGGTGAAATCAAGCTAATTTTATTTGAAATCGAACCGCCACCTCCTGCGTGTTTTGAAGCAGCAGCAACCGATGTCGATACCTTGCTCGAACGACTGGAAAAAGCAATGGCTGAATATATGCGATCGACCGTCGAATAACGAGCGCAGCATATTCGATTTTAAGGTCAAATAGTAGCATATTCGAGTCAGAGGTCGAAAGCGGTTCCCGTGGCCGCCCATAGAGTTTTGAGTTGACAGTTGAAAGTTGACAGTTATTGTTCTTCTGCCTCCTGTCTCTTGCCTCCTGCTATACCTTTATTTTTTTTATTATATGCTTTTTTACCTGATGTTTTTTGAGGGCGATCGGGTTCTTTTACAGCATATTTTAACAGAAAATCATCAGGCTTTACTAAGACCGAGTCTGCAATACCCAAACGGCGGAAGTGCAACCAAATCTGTTCGTTTAATAACTTCAAAGCTTGGCGGCGATCTAAGGCTGCGATCGCACCTATCAATTGACACAAATTCGACCGCAATGACTCAAGATTAAAGTCATCCACTGAAAATTGACTTACCATTGAAATTGCTGTTACCAAATAAGCTGAATCGGGCGATATCTTTTTCGATCTTAACCCCTGACAAACCACCTTTAGCCACACCGGATAAAGTTCTAACCAATTAGCGAGTTGCAATTGGTTTAATGCCATTTCCTCCATTCCCAAAGCCCCCCAAGTGCAAAGCGATGTTTCAGCTAAATTAGCATCCCGATTTTGCACCGCTGACTCCCATAATTCCCTCGCATAATCCTTAAATCGAACCGCCAGAAATTCATAAGCTTCCTCAACTCGATCGGCAGTCGCAACTTTATAAACAGTCTCGCCGCGCGGTAATTTATCACCCCGATAAGACAGCCAATTGTGAGAACCGCACAAATGTATTTTTCGATCGACTACAACTTCCTTCGCATGGGAATTTCCCAGCCAAAATACCTGTACTGCTGACAAACCTTCCCGCGTTTTAATTTCTCTCAGCTTTTGCTCGACTTGCGGCGGAATCGGTCGGGTTTCATCCTCCTGTCGCCGAGAAATACCGTGACCGATTAAAATCCAAAGTCCTCTATTAACCAACTTCTGAAGTAATTCAATAAACTCATTATCTACCACTTCCTTGCTCACCCAAGGAGAATAAATTAAGATTTCACGGTTTCCCCCTCTCAAAGTTTCTAAAAAAGACTGCCTAATTTGACTGTCCCGCAGTAAAATCACCTGGTCTTTTTCCCGATCTCCCTTCGACGCAACTTGCGTCCCCGCTTCCCTCAATTCTTTAACAGTTTCGATCGCCTGTTGTTCTATTTTCTGAATTCTGGCTTCAACTTCTTGATTGCGCCGATCGAAAAGTTCTTCCCGTTCCGCAGCAATTGTTTCATCGCTCAGATGCAGCAAGTTTTGCAAAGAAACTTTGCCTTCATTTTGCAAAATATCAAGTAAATCGGAAGCATAGTGTAAAATTTGCTTTCCTCGCCTGACTTGCAACTTAATTGCATCTTCAAGCGCATCAAAAATCACAAAAATTGCCACAGATTGCCAGATAGCTTGAGTCTCCTTGGTGAAATTAGCAGCAGTAATGATTTTACCATCTTCAGGAACGTGCAACCCTAAACCAGAAGCCTGAATAATTCGTTGAAGTTCCTCAAGTCCTAACTCAGATATTTCTTGACACCGATTTTCGATAGCAATCAAATCTTCAAAAATTGGGAGTTCGATTTGTATTTCTTCTAAAGCAGAAGATAGAAAAAATAAATTTCCCTGCAACGGATCGGAAATCGCATAAATTTGTTTTGTTTGGGGCGGTTGCGGGACAGAACCTTCTAAGTAAAATTGTCTCCCTTGAGGAGTGAGAATAATTCTCGCATCCGGTGTTACAGCTAAAGTTTCTAAACTCCGCAATGTCATAGCCGTATTTTGCACGAATACAGGATCGAGGCCTAAAGCTTGTGCTAATTCATTTTCAGTTGGTGGTATCAATTCAATCTCCATCCCAGCGCGGAGAATAAACTCTTCAAGGATGTTAAATTTGCGCGGTTCGCTAATAGTAACTTCTACTGATATCTGCTCTAAACAATAGCGAAATTGACGGCCAGCCAGCACGGATATGCCAGCCGGACTTTGCTTTTCAATTTGTTGGGCAAATTCTTGTAATGCGGGGTCAATTGGTTTAGGGGAGGATACTAGAAACATCAATAATTATTCCTATATAATTAATATTTTACAATTAAACTTATTTTCCCGATCTCCCCACTAAGTAGCTAAGAAGGCTGGTTACGCTAGAAGTTAGAGCCGCTATGGCAAATCTGATTTTTCCCTCAGATGCAGTTTCGGATACAAGAATCGTCAAAGCGTAAACGTCTATCAGCAAAACTAAGAGGAGTGCCGCTAAAAATACACCTATGTCCTTCACCCAGAAAGAGATCCATTTTTGTTCGCGTTCAAATTGTTTATCTTTGTCGCGATTTTTTAGATCGAATTCAGCCTCTTCAGTCGATGTAAAATTCAGAGATCCTGTTGTAACCAGTTTCTCTGTTACTGCTGATAGATTAACGGAATTTGCTTGTAAAATTTCCCTGGCGTTATCGGGTTGATTCATAAAGCTTTAGTGAATTGCAGATTTTAAGGAATAAGTATTTCAGTTGCCAAAGGTTGATCTACCTCAGCAATTCCAAATTTTCTACCCTGTTCTTTTGCTGTCACTACAATTTGCATCAAAGCGATCGCCTGACGGAGTACATCTGTTTTATTCCCTCCTATTTTCTTAGCCATTTGTTCTAAGGTATCATTCAGTTCTGGCGATAAATCTAAGTTAAAATGAATCATTTCTTTATTGTCATTCATGGTTTTATTTTCCTTCTGGATCTCTTGAGTTTATGCAATATTTCCTGGGTTGTTTTCATGGACTCCTACCCATTTTAGCCCAAGATGCTAGAAACATCAATCAATCCTCCATTGCGGCGCACAATATTTGCTACTTCTGAATACATACTTCCGACTTTGCCTTTGTGCTTGGTAAATAGTGAATGGCATCCCACAATTATTAGCAATTCTTGAGCGCGGGAAAAGGCAACGTTTACCCGTTCTGGCTTTTTCGCAAAACCAATATCTCCATCGGGATTGTTCCTCACCATGCTGACAATAATAATCGGCCGTTCCATGCCCTGAAATCGATCGACAGTACCAGTTCTAATGGCAAGCGAGGGAAATTTGCGATCGCCGAGCATTTCTTCAATGCGCCTCAATTGAGCGCCGTAAAAAGTAATGATGCCAATTTCTTTTTTCGGTTGTCCTTCGGCAACTTTCAGGCTCCAAGCCTCCTCCATTTGTTCGCAGAGAATGTCAATGGCTTCGACTTCCTTAAGATTGTACCGGGAAGTTCCCTCTAATTGCTCTTGAAATCTCTGTTCTTGTGGCATTTTAACCCACATTAGGTGATGTTCTGCTCGGATGATGTCGCCAGCTACATTGTGCGATCGCTCTTTATCAGGCTCAATAATTCCGCAACGCAAACTGCGATCGTAAAATTGATTGATTGCTCCCATAATGTAGGGGTGCATCCGATACTGAACAGTCAGCCGCTGCTTGATGCTTTCTGACGCAGCTTCAAATTGTTTCTTAAAGAGAGATTCTTCCAGAAAGCTGACATCTTCCGGTGCGCTTCCCATTTCTGTTGCGATTTCTTCTAAACTCTTTTCATGTAACATTGGCGGTAACTGGCGGTAGTCGCCAATTAATACTAATTTTTTGCCTTTGAGTGCAGGAATCAGGATTTCGGGAGGCGTGCATTTGCTTACTTCGTCAATAATGACTGTATCAAAGTTATTAAATTCTTTGAAACCGTAGCCCGCTACTTGGCTGCAAGTAATGCCGATGACGTTGGCATTGTCGATGTAAACTTGTCTCAATTCGCCCCGATCTTGTTCGGAGGGGCTGCGAAGTTTTGCAATCCAATCTTGAGTTAGTTTTTCATAGCCTTTGAGGTGGGATTCTGCTCGATCGAGTTGTTGTTTCCAAGCATCGAATTGTGTTTTGATTTCGTGCAAAAAGTTGAGATCGTATAAGCCGCTGGCGGGGATTGGCGGTTTTAGGCGATCGGGGATATTTTGCCACGCTGACTCCCACCATTTTCGCTCGGAAATTAAAGTGGGTGGTAGTTGTTGTTGTTGAAGTTGTTGCAGTTGAACATCTATTTCCTGAAGCCGATCTTGACATTCTCGAAGTTGATTTGAGGCTTTACTAGCTGCTGTTTGCAAGCTGGCTTGATTTGAGACAATCGCCTCTTTTATGCTTCGCAGTTTTAATAATGGATCGAGTGAGGAAATTGATTGTTCAAACTGACTTATCCGATCTTCCCACAACTTCGATCGCTGCGTAAATTCTAATAGAGGTGCGTTAGCGATCGCTTGTGAAAGAGAAGGAAAAGATTGATACCGCATAGCTAAACTGCGTAAGTTCGCTGGAATACCCGATCGCTTGCTCAATTCTGCTAAAACTTGCATTGCTTTTTGTGTATTGGCTTGAGACGCACGTTGCAGGGCCTCTAACTCTTTTTTAGCAGTTGCTCTTTCTTGCTGTTGCTTATTTGTAGCTGGCTGATGTTTTTTAAGTTGTTGTTTAAGATTTTGAAGTTGTTTTTCAGTTTCCGGTTGCTGCTGTTCCAGCCATTGAGATATACTTGTGGAAATGCCCTCGATCGCTTCGGTTGCGATCGCATTTAATTCCGCATCAAAGTTGGTCGCTTGCACTTCACTTTGTTTGGCAATTAAACTAGCAATTTTCGACCGGCACCGATCGAGATGAGAGCGCCAAGGGTGAGGTTTGGGAGGGACGATAGCCAGCAACTCAGGTGGCAATTGAATGAGGTTATCTGTAAATTTCCGCCTCTCTTGCACGCATTTTTTTAACTCTTCATACACGCTCTGATAAGCTGTAGATTCCCAGGATTTTAGGGCTTTCAAAGCAGAGTTTTTCTGGTTTTGCTCTAATTCCTGTTGTTGGTTAAGCCAGTTGTGTGCAGTCGCAGCAATACCCGCGATCGCTTCTTTGGCTACCTCGTTTAATTGCAGCTTAACAGCAGAAATTTTCTTGGCTTCACTTTTGCTTAAATTAGCAATTTTTGATTGGCACCGATCGAGATGCGATCGCCACGGCGCGGGATTAGCTTTTACAAATGACAGCACGATCGGCGGCAGTTGCATCAAATCGTCTGTAAAAGTTCGATTAGTTTCTACACATTGCTTCATCGCTGCATAAACGCGATCGTAAGCGGTGTAATTCCACTGGTTGATTTCAGCATTAATTTTTAATTTTTCATTTTCCAAACGGTTGATGGTTTGTAGCAAGTTTTTCTGTTGGGTAAGAATTTGCTGGTAATTTGTTTCCAAATGTTGAAAGGCGGCTGATTTCTCGCGGAGCGATCGTTCAGATTCTGCGGCTGCTCTGAGGGCTGAAATTCCATCTCGGAAATAAGACAATGACATTTTAATTTGTGGAAGACCTTGCTCTTTTAACCACACCGCTAAACTCAAATAATTTAGCCGTAAATTTCCAGGTTGAACACCTAAATCAGCAGCCATTCTCTCTGCTTTTCCTACATTTACCTTAAAGCTTTCTTCGGAATTAGACTGAAATCTAAAGTATTTGGTACTGTCGCAGACTTCGAGCGCCGCTTTCCATACATTAATGACAGTCTCATCTTCCCAATTAATTGAAGATTGAGACATTAGCAATTCCAAACCAGGCAATATATATTCAACAATTTTGCGCTGTTTAGCTTTCGTTTCTTCACAGATACTTTCATGCGCCCTACAGGTTTTCTCTAACTCTGCTTTGCGCGATCGCAACTCTTTGTAACTTTCTTGTAACTTTTCCTCGGCTCGCAAATACGCATCAAACCGCTCGGAATCTGCTAACAAGTTATTGAAAAGCTCTATATCTTCCCGCTGTTTTGCCAACCGCTGCTCGCAGTCATCAGCCGTATTTCTCAGCCAATTGCCAATTACTTTATCTTCCAAAAATGGCAAACCTTCCTCTTCAACTCGCTCCGCGCGCCCCTTTCGCAAAGCGCGGATAACGGGACTGTGAATTAAGCGACTCAAAGCATTATCAACAGCTAAATTTGCTTGAGAAGCAATTAAAGTCCTCCCGCCCCGCAGCGCAACCTGATAGGAAATTTCGGCGATGACTGTTGTTTTCCCAGTTCCTGGCGGGCCTTGAATTAGCACTAAATCTGGTGCAAATAATACGGCTTCTACTGCTGCAATTTGGTCGGCATTTGCCCCAGATAACAACAAATCCTCTGGTTTCAGTTTAACAGTTGTTTGTAGGGTTCTTGCCTGAGAAGCATCGAAGAAAAACTCGCCTACATGGGGATTTTGAGCAATTCCCTTTTGCAAATCGTCTAAGGCTTTTTTCTGTCGCTTAATTTGAGTTAAATCTCCCGCAGCCTCGAAAGACAAAAAGCCTGTTTTTGGCAACTGATAGTTTCCTTCTCCTATTTTTTCTACTAACTCAGAATCCAGTCTCACCCGGATAAAGCCCTTTGCTTTGTCAATCTCTTCGATCGAGCCTAATAAAATTGCCTGCCACTTGAAAAGCTGCGGGACAGATTCTCGTTCGGATGTGTTATCATCTCGATCGCGGATTTCTTCAACTCGAACTACAAGTTTTACATCTTCATTTCTCGCCTTAGCTGCTCTCGTCCAGAAGTCATCTTGTTTGAGAGGGGTTCCTGATGATTTGTCGAGTTGCGCTAAAGATGCGTTAATTTCAAAAGTGATTTTGCGGGTAGCAGAACCGTAGTTGTGACCGGAAAAAGGTACAAAAAATTCTCGCGTTTTGGCAATTCGCTCTTCTATCTTTAAAAAGGCTTTCCAAGCTTTTAACTGTTCTTCGGTTGGCACGCAGTCGCCGCAGAAAGGAACGGTTTGCATGAGATCGAAAGCTGAATTTGGCACGGGCATTCGAGATCGATAATCGAAATGCAGTCGCAGGGAAAAAAGAACAGAAAAACCGTCATTATATCCACGTTCTGGAGATGCTAAATGAGCTGAAAGTAAGCGCAAGTTATTAGATCTATCTTCTGTTACCAGAGCTAACAAACTTAAGGTTTTTTGTCGTGTTTTCAGAATTTCTGGTAATGTTGCTGTTTCGATATCTGTGGCGATCGCCAGTTCCCATTTTTCTTCGCCCGGTGATTCTCCCGGCCCTTTGCGGCGGACGTAGAAGGGCCTGGGTTCGTCTCCGAGAATATCTGAAAGCAAGTCGGCGGCACGATCGCGGCGATCGCTAAATTCAGGATAATTTTCTAGAGCATTTTTACCATCTATTGCGCGGATTAAATAATCGATCGCCCGATCTCCTAAAAACCGATAACCCCAAGTTTCTTCATCATTTCGATCGAGAGATGCTGTTGCGGTTGGCGATGGCAAAATAAATTGAGGATTGCCGATATGAGTTGCTGTAACAATTGCCGAAACTTCTATTAAAAATTGCTGGTTAGGTGCTTGCAAAATAATAGAGCCAGATAGATTAGTTCCGGCGGGAATATCTTGGGAATTGAGGATAATATCTAATTTCTGCAACCCGCAAGAAAGGTAAGGCTGCTGTACTTTTAACCAAGGTTGAGAGCAGGAAACATTGCAGTCGCCGCTGAGTTGCAGTTGCTCGGTTAGCTGCAAATATCGGTTGGTTTGGATTTCGCCGAAGTGTACGGCGGCGGGGATATCCCAGCTTGCTCCCAGCCATTGGACGTTGGGAGCGCTTCCCAGACATCTTACTTTATCTAAAACTGGTGCGGTATGCGGTGCGGCTTCGATCGCAATTTCTCCCGTATTCCCGCCAATATTCCGCTCAATGCTCAAATTTTCCAGTTTCACGCCGGGGACTGCAATTTTCAAAACAGGTTCGTCAGCGGCAAAAATGATGGTGTTTTCTCCTTCCCCCCGCAGCACGATCGCTCTTTCAATAGTAAATGGCCCTTTATATTCGCCTGCTTTTAAAGCGATCTCATATCCATCTTTAACTATTGTCAAAAACTCACCAAAGTTGTCAGGATCGGCGGAGAAAGTAGGCATAGATAATTGTGGGGGGCGATCGGAAACAGTATTGATTTTTGGATTGCTGAGGTAAACTACAGTTTAACACTGTTTGATTCCGGTTTAACCCCAAAGTTAAGATGACTTACCGGAGCACATCAGCGCTATCGCTACGCGAGGCTAACACCAAAGCACTGGGCAAAGCCTGCGACTTTGAGGTTAAAATGGTTCGCGCCGAGATCTAAATCGATCTGAAATAATCAAAATAGCCAGCAATCAAAATAGCCGGCGGGTGGTGCATCGTCGGTTAAAATTTTAGCTTTGTCTAAATTAGCTACAGATTCCGCCAACTCTCTACCTACTTTAAGATCGATCGCTCTATCTGTTAGCGAAAATGAAAATTGATGCAAGTTTTGCAAAGTTTTAGCTCGATCGACTATCTCGCTTTTCTCTAAAATAGGGCTATTAGTACCGATTAAAACGCTGTTAATATCCTTCCAAGGACACAGGTATACATGAGAAAATACGCTTTGAAAAGTCTTGACTTTTTCCGCATAAAACTCGTCTCTTTGCAGCAGATTTACTAAGACAACTCCCGCCTTTGATAAATGTTTTTGGCAAAGTTGGTAAAATTCTGTAGTTGCGAGTCGGTGGGGAAAGTAGCCGTTACCCAAAAATACGTCGGTCATAATAATATCGTACAGAATATTTGGATTTTGCTGCTCTAGATATTCTCTACCATCTTGAATTGCGACAGTCAGCCGATCGTCCAATTTTACTCCAAAACACTGAGTAGCGGCTTCGATCGCGATCGGATCGACATCCGCACATTCGATAAGAGTTTCCGGCAAATAATGGTGCAAAACTAAGGGAATTATCCCGCCGCCAAACCCTGCAATGTAAATTCTTTGAGGTTGGTTTTGCCACACTAAACCCAACAACATCGCTTGGGTATATTCTGAAACTAAATGCAGGGGATTGTTGAGATTGAGGACGGATTGCAACAAGTCTGTATGCAAATTTACCTTTTCTACTAAAGATAGTTTAATGAGAGATTTGTCTTTTCTGACTGCGACATAGTGAACTCCAGAATCTTTGCAAAAAATAACTCCGTCGGGCTGTTGTTTTATGGCTGCGAGTCGCTGTTGGATGGCGGATAAATTGATGGTTTGCCAATTTTTTTGTGCATCAATCATTGATTTTGTATTTATAGTTATTATTTAATTGTAATGTATGATTCCCGATTTGTAGCAGAAATTATTGGTGGGTGGGAGGGCGGGTTTATCTGAATTGTTTGCTACGTTTAAAGCGATTAGCGAACCCGCCCCTACAGATTTATTGTGCTGGGAATCGATCGAGAAGGAAAAACTTTGCATCTAAATCTAGATTTATCGGTATTGTTGTCCGCGCTTGTACGCCACCAATTCCAAACCGGAAATTGAAAATTCTAGTCTTTCCCAATCTTCCTTTTTACCTTCAAACTTTTCAAAAGCTGCTGAGGTAAGAAAAATCTCTCCCCGTTCCGCCAAATCCTCTCCTAGCTTCGATGCTAGGTTGAATTCCGATCCGTACATATCCTCTCCTTCCAGCATCAAAATCTCTCCGTAACCTATACCGATGCAAAGGTAAATGTCCATTTCCGCTGGCAGAGTCGTGTTGACAGCAGCCGTTTGTTTTAAAGAGTCGATCGCGGCTTCTACAGCAGATTTTACATCAGAAAATACTGCAAAAATATTGTCGGCTTCTTCCTTAACTATCGTGCCGCCATGTTCGGAAATTATCGGTTTGACAATGACGTGCATCCGGTGAATCATTGCTAAAAAATGAATGATACCGTAGCGGACTGTCGTTCGCGAAAATCCCGACATATCCATTACCAAGACTGCGTGGGTTTGGCGGAAAGTGGCATTGATTTCTGCATCGATTTCCGCTGTTTTTTCAGGACGTTCGTTTCTTTCTTGCAGCAATTTTTGCAAGTAAGCGCGGTTGTTTGTTTTCATTAGTTTGATAGTTGACAGTTGACAGTTGGTAGGGGCAGTGCCCCCGTGCCTGCCCTCAGTTGATGAAAATTATCTGCGTTGATCTGCGTTTATCCGCCTTGTATCTGCGGTTGCAAGTTGACAGTTGACTCCGAAAGCCGTAATTATTTATTTTACCAATTCCCAATTCCCAATTCCCAATTACCAACTTCATTTGAATTTAATTAAATTCCCAATCGCGACAGATTTCTTGAGGGCGGCCTCCCGGATGCACCGCACAATTGATGCCGTCCTTACCGTAATAATAATTGCAAACTTTGCAAGGTTGGGATTGTTCGATTTTTTTCATCAAAATTCCCCGAATTTTCTGGACTTTGTTGCGGTACTTATTGGCATTCACGTGACTCGGTTGAATTGCTAAAGCCCGATCGAATGCTGCTAAGCTGGCATCGTACAATTTCACGATTTGGGTGCTGTATTTTGTCCAAGCATCAGCACTGCTTTGATACAGTTCGATCGTACTTAAGTTTAAAATACCGTATTCCGTCCAAGCGTCTGCTGAGGCTCGATCGAATTTAATATTCGCATTGAGCAAAACTTTTTTGATTGTTGCCAAAAGTTCCCTCGGCTGCCAAGGTTTGCTAACATAAGCCTCAGCTCGATCGAGGGTCCTGGAAAATAATGCTAGCTGCTGTTTCTTGCCTGTTAAAAATACCACTGGTATGTTCCTCGTTTCGGGATTAGCTTTAATTAAACGGCAAACACCGCAGCCGTCTAGACGGGGCATGACAATATCTAATAATACTAAATCCGGTAAATTTCTCTCGATTTTATCTAACGCTTCCACGCCGTCAGATGCCTGAATTACATTCAATCCGCTGCATTTCAACTGATGGGAAATGCACTCCCGCTGGCTGCGGGAATCTTCCACAACTAAAACTGTACTCATCACTCCCACCCGGTACTTGAGGTAAATTTATCCGCAGCTTCGAGTTGCCCTTGCTGAACTTATTTTACCCAAATTGAAAGAATTTGCGATCGCGGGCGATCGAACTTTTTTCAATTTGCAACAAATCTTAATTTATTGTTAAAAAATGTCCGCTGTAATGGGAAATTGCTCTGAGACAGGCAATTGCTGCGATCGCTGAAATTACTCGATACTTGACAGCTACATTTCAAACCTCTAATATAGACGTTTAGATGATAACGATTATCATTATACGTAAGGAAAGTGTAGCAATGATCCGAAAAATTAACTTCAAAACAGTTGCTCTATTTAGCATGACAGTAGTGACGGCAGTATCGAGCAACATATTGCCCACAGCTTCGCAGACTAGCAGAACACCTGCAAGTATTGCCCAAAATCGCCCGCAAGTCGTAGCAACTTCCAGTGTAATTTGCGGTTTGACGAAAGAAATAGCTGGTAGTACGATCGATCTCAAATGCTTAGTAGGTGCGGGTTCAGATCCTCACGTTTACCAAGCAAAACCGGCCGATCGAGCTGCGATCGATCGAGCAAAACTAATTCTTTACAACGGCTACGATTTTGAGCCAAGTTTGATTAAATTGATTAAAGCAAGCTCCAACAAAGCACCGAAAGTTGCTGTAGCAGAACAAGCAGTTCCCAATCCGTTAATGGCGGAAGACGAAGGGCACAGCCACGGGGGACACAGCCACGGAGGACACAGCCACGGTGCAGGTAAAAAAGTTGCCGATCCTCATGTTTGGCACGACGCTAAAAACGGGATGGCAATGGCTAAAGTAATTAGCAATCAGCTTAGCAAAGTAGTTCCCGATCGAGCAGCAGTTTACAATAGCAATACCCAAAAAATAACTGGCGAAATCGCTCGCATCGATAGCTGGATAAAATCGCAAATTTCTACAATTCCAGCGCCCAATCGCAAGCTTGTAACCACCCACGATGCTTTGAGTTACTATTCCAAAGCCTACGGAATTCCTGTAGCCAGCGTTCTCGAAGGAATTAGTACGGACGAAATGCCCGCAGCAGCACGAATCGCTACCTTAGTCAAAGAGATCCGAGCTTCTGGAGTGCCAACAATTTTGTAGAAACAACAGTTAATCCCAAATTAATTGAAACTGTTGCTAGAGAATCAAAAGTGAGAGTTTCTCCCAGAGATTTGTTTGCCGACGGTTTGGGAGAAGCGGGAGGTGATGGCGATACTTATCAGAAGATGTTAGTGGCAAATACGCGGACAATTGTTGAAGGTTTGGGTGGCAAATATTCCGCTTTTAAGCCTTAGTAACGGTAAACCGTACTGATGGTCGGCAAAAACCTTGTTGAATTGAGAGAGATAATCCGCTACCCTATACTCTCGAAGCTCTCAAGGACAACGAATGAATAGACTGCTCCTCACTTTACTTGTAAGTCCGACGCTGCTGGGATCTGTGCTGTCTTTGAGCGCGATCGCAAATCCCGCTCTTATTGGCGAAACACCGATTCTATCGGCTGGTGCGCCCGAATGCGCGCGATCGCCCCACACTCAGCGTCTGACTTGCGTGCGCCTTCCCGGCAAAGCTGCTGCTGCTAATTCTAAAGCCAGAATCAGTTGGCAGCGCCCTGGGGAACAACAGATGGCAATGCTGGATTTTACCGAAGAAGAAAGCGATGCAGCGGAGTCGCTGTTTGGCTGCGACTGTCAGTTGTGCATCAATGCCCTGCGACAGTTGCGCGGTTTGCCACCCTTGCCGATCGTTGATAGTATGGTTTTAGATTTTAGATTTTTTGATTTCTGAATATCTAAAATCTAAAATAGTATGAAATTGGGGTGCTATTTCTGCGCTAAAGCCCACACAACTAAAGGAAAATCCGGCTCGTTTGCTAGGGAATGAATGGCTGGATTGTAATATTCCCACCGAGAAAAGTTTGCCACAATACAAGCGCGGTTTCCCCAGGAACCTGTTTGGATGCGTTCTAAATTGAAACCGCATTCAGCTAACAAATATTTGATTCCGGTTTCCGTCCAGCGAGAACAGTCTGCAGGATAATCGTGAATCCGAATTAAAAACGGTATTGTGATTAAGAAGTAACCGTTACGATCGAGCATTTGATAGATGTTTTTTCCCGCGCGATAAGGCCACAGCAAATGTTCAAAAATTTGTTCGGCAATGATTAAATTAAATGTTTCATCGAGGCAAGATTCGCAAATGTCAAAGTTGGGATAGCTGAGGGACTTATAGCTGCGAAAAGACTCTAATTTCCCCCAACTGTCGCCGGAGATCTCCAAGACATTCAGTCGATCGGGCTGCAAGCTTTTCACAATTTTGCGAGTTTCGCGGTTCATGACAACCCGACACCAATGTTCGTCAACTGCACCAAATACCATATTTCCTCCATCGCTGCCAATTTAGATCGTTAATTACAACAATCTATTTCAATATTCTAGATTGCCCAAACTGTTACTATAATTCCTTCTGCCTTCTGCCTTCTGCCTTTTGCTATAACTTAGGCCTTGCGTGCCGATCGCATCTCAGGTATCATGATAATGATTATCACAAATTAGTTCGATCGCCTGTGGGTTGCGATTCGTCTTGAGATTCGTGTTGAGTCAATGGGACGCGGGAATCTGTCAAGTGCGATCGGGCTAGGACGTGTTTTCCAACTCATCCTTCAGATTGATATCCCTAAAATCCCCCTTTTCAAGGGGGACTTTCTACCTCTTCTCCCTTTTGTAAGGGCGAAGCGAAAGGGAGGGGGTGACACCCCGGCTGGGAGAGTTCAATCTAGTTCGCACAGGGCCTCTACAATTAAATGAGGAACGATGACTAATATCACCTTACAAACCCCAGATTTACTTGCCGATATCCCCAAAAGAGGAATGCCAGTAACTATAATTACCGGATTTCTCGGCAGTGGCAAAACAACTTTGCTCAATCAAATTCTCAAAAATCGCCAAGATTTAAAAGTTGCAGTTTTAGTTAACGAATTTGGCGATATCAATATCGATTCGCAATTGCTGATTTCTACCGAAGACGATATGGTAGAACTCAGTAACGGCTGTATTTGCTGTACCATCAATGAAGGTTTAGTTGATGCAGTTTATCGAGTTTTAGAAAAAGAAGAACGCATCGACTGCATGGTGATCGAAACCACGGGAGTTGCCGATCCGCTGCCGATTATCCTGACTTTTGTCGGTACGGAATTGCGGGATTTAACTAGGCTGGATTCCGTGCTAACTGTAGTTGATAGCGAAATCTTCACGCCGGAACATTTTGATAGCGAAGCAGCTTTTAAACAAGTAGCATTTGCGGATATCGTGCTGCTGAATAAAACCGATTTAGCACCCCAGGAAAAAGTTCAAGAATTAGAAGCTTACATCAGGACGGTGAAAGCTGGAGCCCGAATTTTACACTCTGTCTGTGGTGATGTTCCTTTACCGTTAATTTTGGGCGTAGAGTTAGCTGCAATCGATGATTTTCAAAATCTTGAAACTGAGGGAAAACACGATCGCGAACACCATCACGAACACCACCACGAACACCACCACCACGAACACCACCATCACGAACATCACCATCACGGACATGATTCTCATCACCTAGAAAATGATGGATTTGTGTCTTTATCATTTGAGAGCGATCGACCTTTTGATGTCCACAAATTTCAAGAATTTCTTACCGATAGAATGCCCTTCGACGTGTTTCGGGCAAAAGGCATTCTCTGGTTTAAAGATAGCGAGATGAGACACATCTTTCAACTCAGCGGTCCGAGATACGAACTAGATGCAGATGAATGGCAATCTGCGCCTAAAAATCAACTCGTAGTCATCGGCCGCAATTTAGATCGAGATGCAATTCAAGCACAACTTAACAGTTGCTTGGCTTAATTACTTGACGGAAAATTGCCAGGAATTAGGCATAGATTGAAAGAGCGAGTATTGCTCCAGAAAATTTGAGTTGCAGGCTTTGTTTTTGCAAAGCCTTGTTTTACTTTTTTAATGTATAATCATTCTTCCTTCTACTTAATAGCAAAAATTATCAATACGCGCGGTTAACTCAACACTGTGCGATCGCGACCACCAAAATATTTTTTATCTCGATCGAACTTGTTGCCAACTGTGTTATCATTGATGAGTAATCTCCTGTTGGATCGCAGTTATATGTCAGCGCGATCGGAGCCAAACAATCGCCAAATTCCGCGATCGATTAGCTATACTACGTTACGCTACCACTGAGTTACGCGAGCGCTGTCATATACATAGTACGCCTAAATCATTCATGAAATTGCTCTCTTCCTTCCGCCCCTTGCTAAGGGGATAGTTGCGGCGGGTAAAAAACTTTACTGCTGATTTAGGCGAGCTATAAAATATCCGATCGAACGGGATATTGATCGAAGTACAGTCCAGCTTTAAACTTTTCACAAACTGCAAGCATGACTTTATCCAGTCGTCCCAAACTGACCGATCCGAATGGTGTAGGCTCCTCTATTCCTACCCAATCTAAACCTCCCGTTTCCGATGAAGAAATGAGGCAAGCAGTGCGCACGTTGCTGCTAGGATTGGGAGAAGATCCCGATCGAGAAGGATTGCGAGATACACCAAAACGAGTTGTCAAAGCCTTGCAGTTTTTAACCCAAGGTTATCGTCAATCTCTCGACGAACTGCTCAACGGAGCAGTGTTTACAGAAAATGCCAACGAAATGGTATTAGTTCGAGACATCGACATTTTCAGTTCCTGCGAACACCACATCCTGCCAATTATTGGGCGGGCTCACGTTGCTTACATTCCCAACGGCAAAGTAATCGGACTGTCAAAAATTGCTCGAATTTGTGAAATGTACGGCCGCAGATTGCAAGTGCAAGAACGCTTAACCGCACAAATTGCCGACGCACTGCAAGGATTGCTCAAGCCTCAAGGCGTAGCAGTTGTTGTCGAAGCAACTCATATGTGCATGGTAATGCGAGGCGTGCAAAAATCAGGTTCTTGGACGACAACTTCAGCGATGCGCGGAGTGTTTGCAGAAGATGCCAGAACCCGTCAAGAATTCATGAGTTTAATCGCCCACAAACCCAGCTTTCACTAAAATTATCCGCGAATAAAATTCGCAACTCACAAAAGAAAAGAGAGTTAGATTCGATGCCATCTTTTTTTCTCTCTTTTCTTTTCTCTTTCCCGATAAACTATTTATCAGAAGCCGACTTTAGGGAAAGTAAAGGGACAGGCGATCGCAAAATCCTACTGCAACTGTTATAATGATAATCGTTATCAGGAACAGAAGTTATGGTTACATCGCAAGTTCAGTCGCAATCGGCTCAAAATCAGATCCCAAAAGACTCCCAAGCTTTGCAGCGCCTTCGCCACACCAGCGCTCACATCTTGGCAATGGCCGTGCAAAATCTTTTTCCAGAGACAAAAGTGACGATCGGGCCCACCACAGAAACAGGTTTTTACTACGATTTTGACAGAAAACAACCATTTACCCCCGAAGATTTGAGCAAAATTGAGGCAGAGATGCGGCGGATTATTCAAGCAAATTTGCCCGTAATTTGCGAAATAGTAGAGCGCGAACAAATTCGGGATGAAATTATCGAATTAGGGGAAAATTACAAACTAGAAATCCTCAACAGTATCCCCGAAGGCGAGACTATTACTCGTTACTTTATCGGCAATCCAGATGCTGGGAAATTTTCAGATGCTCCGATAAATTTAGAACCTTCTTTAATTGAGCCAATTACCCTGCCTCCGAGCGAATATTGGTGGGATTTGTGTGCGGGACCCCACGTAAACTTTACCGGGGAAATCAATCCCGATGCTTTAGCTTTAGAAAGTGTAGCTGGGGCTTATTGGCGCGGCGATGAGAAGAAACCAATGCTGCAACGCATCTACGGTACTGCTTGGGAAACACCGGAACAATTGCAAGCTTATTTGCAGCAAAAAGCAGCAGCTAAATTGCGAGATCATCGCAAAATCGGTCAAGAATTAAAGCTATTTAGCATTCAAGAAGATGCTGGGGGCGGTTTAGTATTTTGGCATCCTCGCGGAGCAGCAATTCGCTATGTCATTGAGGATTATTGGAGAAAAGCTCATTTAGAATCCGGCTACGAACTGCTTTACACTCCTCACGTAGCTAATCTCGATTTGTGGAAAACATCAGGTCACTTTGACTTTTATCGAGAAAATATGTTTGACTCGATGGATGTAGAAGAACAGGCTTATCAAATTAAGCCGATGAACTGTCCTTTTCACGTTTTAACTTATAAGAACGAGCTGCATTCTTATCGAGAATTGCCTTTAAGATGGGCGGAATTAGGGACTGTTTACCGTTACGAGCGATCGGGAGTATTGCACGGTTTAATGCGGGTTCGCGGATTTACCCAAGATGACGCTCATATTTTCTGTTTGCCCGACCAAATTGCCGGTGAGATCCTGGGAGTTTTGAATCTGACAGAGCAAATTTTATCGGACTTTGGCTTTAAGAATTATGAGGTAAATTTGTCCACCCGTCCCGCTAAGTCTGTGGGAAATGATGAGGTGTGGGATTTGGCAACAGCAGCTTTAATTTCAGCTTTGGATGCTAAAGGTTGGGATTACGTTACAGATGAGGGTGGCGGTGCTTTTTACGGGCCGAAGATTGATATCAAAATTCAAGATGCGATCGGCAGGTTGTGGCAGTGTTCTACTATTCAAGTAGACTTTAATTTGCCCGATCGATTTGATATGCAATATGTCGCCGCTGACGGAACAAGACAGCGACCGATTATGATTCACCGGGCAATATTTGGTTCCCTAGAGCGTTTTTTTGGCATTTTGATCGAAAACTACGCGGGGGATTTTCCCCTGTGGTTAGCACCCGTACAAGTGCGAATTTTACCTGTGAGCAATGACCAAGAAGAATACGCTAAGTCTGTTGCTAATTCCTTAAAGAAAGCCGGATTTCGAGTAGAGATCGATCGCAGTGGTGAACGTTTGGGCAAGCAAATTCGCAATGCAGAATTAGATAAAATTCCAGTGGCGATCGTGGCGGGTAAAAAAGAAGTATCAGAACAAACTTTGAGCGTGCGCACGAGGAAACAGGGAGATATCGGTACGTTAACTATGTCAGATTTGCAAAGTCGGCTAAAGTTAGCTGTTGAAGAGAAAGTGACGATTTAAGGTAATTGGATTAGCCTTAACTCCTGCGCTATCTGTATGGGCATCCTTTGGCGATCGCCCATAAAGATACACATTTTCCTTACTCAATTATCTATTGAATATCATGGAATCATCCCGCCGCAGAAGGTCTTTTGATGTGCAATGGCAAGAGCATCTTTCAGATTATATCACTGCAATTTCTTGGTCAAAAAATCCGAATTTATTAGCTGCTTGTTCTGCCGCCGGAGAAATCTTACTCTGGCAAGATATAGAGGAACAATCATTTCTGTTGCAGTCAGCGGGTAAGAGTTCGACAGATTGTTTGAACTTTTCATCTGACGGGCAGTTTTTAGCGGCGGGCGGGCAGGATGGAACTTTGAGAATTTGGAGTATGAATTCGCTTGGGTAATCTAAAATCTAAAATCTAAAATCGATCGACCCTATCTGCTACCATAGAACTTATAATATTAGCGAAGTAAACCGCTACTCGAAATCATGTCCGCAAACACCACCCTACCCGCAGCCTTAGCTAAAATTGTCAAGCGCTTTCAGCAACGCACCGATCCCAAACAGCGCTACGAACAACTGCTGTGGTATGCTAAGCGGGTTCCCGAATTTCCCGAAGGTGATAAACTCCCGGAAAACAAAGTTTCTGGCTGCGTGTCGCAAGTTTATATTACTGCCGAATTGACAGAAGGAAAAGTTTTCTATCAAGGCGATTCTGACGCTCAGTTAGTCAAAGGATTAGTTGGCTTGCTGATTGAAGGTTTGAACGGATTGACGCCTGGGGAAATTGTCAACATTACTCCAGATTTTATTCAAGACACGGGATTGAATGTGAGCCTGACACCATCCCGCGCTAACGGATTTTACAACATCTTTCAAATGATGAAAAATAAAGCTGTTGCTTGCGAGTTGAAAGATCGATCGGAAACAAATTAAGGGGAGATAGGGTTACTCAAATGCAATATTTTTGCCGGGGCGGGTTTACTAGATTGTTAATGTTTATTTGAGATAATTGAGAACCCGCCCCTACAGGAATAATTGATAATAATCGGACAGTAGATAACAGGAAGACAAGCCGTGACTCAAACTACAAATTTAACAACTCAAACTAATTCTGGTAATTATCCCGCAACAGTTGAGAAATATCTCTGGAATTGGCAAGGAAGGGCGATCGAAATTATTTACGAAACCAGAGGACAGGGAAAACCCGTATTGTTGCTGCCCGCATTCAGTACGATTTCCACGCGAGAAGAAATGCGTCCTTTGGCAGAATTGTTAGCCCCTAACTTTCAAGTTGTGAGTTTAGATTGGCCGGGTTTTGGCGAATCTTCGCGGCCGCCGATCGACTACCAACCGCAATTATACCATCAATTTCTCCAGGATTTTGTCGGAGCAGTTTTTAACAGTCCGATCGCCGTAGTTGCTGCCGGCCACGCTGCCGGTTATGTGATGGAATTAGCGCAGTCAAAGCCCGATGTTTGGTCGAAAATCGTGTTAGCTGCACCGACTTGGCGCGGGCCTTTACCGACGATGAGCAAAGGTCAAAGCGAGTGGCACGAAATGGTGAGAGAATTAGTTCGATCGCCCTTAGTCGGACAGTTTCTTTATAAACTAAATACAACACCTGCATTCCTTGCTTGGATGTGCCGCCGTCACGTCTTCGCCGACGCAGCAAAAATCACTCCTGATTTCATTCAAAACAAGTCGCAAGTTACTCAAAAAACCGGGGCGAGATTTGGTTCGGCGGCTTTTGTAACCGGCGGTTTAGATACTGCGAAAACGCGGGAAGAATTTCTGGCAAAATTCCAAGGATTAGCAGTGCCGGTGATGGTGGTAATTGCTGAGAAATCGCCGCCAAAATCTCAGGCGGAAATGGCAGCAATGGCTCAATTGCCGGGTGTAGAATCGCGAGAAATTCCCGGTTCTTTGGCTTTGCATGAAGAGTTTGCAGCGGATTTGGCAAGTGCGATCGAGTCTTTTATTTAAAACGAAGAAACCACAATTCGGGGTCGATTCGCTAACCATATTTGCCAATATATTGACAATCTCAAAAACCCTTGAACCCAGCGGGCAAATTGCAGTCGATCGATCGAACTTAATATCGTTCCTATTTCAGCTAGTGGATGTGAAAAATACGTGTTTTTTCTGCGATGGTTTAAGTTAATATTTGCAGCATTAGTTGCAATTATTTGTATTATTTGCTGTGAATTTTCTTTGCCAGTTTATGCAGTGGGATACCCGCAGTTTCCCGATGCGCGATCGAGTATTATTGAAGGCGCGATCGACTTTCACATTCATTCTTCTCCCGATGTGATTCCCCGCAGGTTGGATGATTTTGAAGTAGCGAAATTAGCAGCGCGATCGCGCATGAAAGCTGTTGTGTTAAAAAATCATTTTATGAGTACAGCAGCCCGCGCAGTTTTAGTTAATAAAATTGTACCAGAAATCGAAGTTTTTGGCGGAATTGTTCTCAATTATTCGGTGGGCGGTATCAATCCTCAAGCTGTAGAAGCAATGCACCGCATCGGCGGCAAATACGGTAAAGTAGTTTGGCTTCCCACAGTTGATGCTGCTTATCATTTACAGGTTTTTCAAAAGTCGGGAAGCGGGATTCAAGTAGCAAAAAATGGCAAACTTTTACCGGAAACTGAAGCGGTAATCCAGATAGCGGCGAGAGATAATTTAGTATTGGAAACCGGGCATATTTCACCGGCAGAAGTAATGGCAGTTGTTGAGAAAGCTCGCCAAATCGATTTTAAAAACCTCCTGATCACCCACGCAATGGCCGATGTACCCGGTTTGTCCTTAGAAAATCTGCAAACAGCCGCCCGGATGGGAGCGTTTCTAGAACTTGCATTTGTCAACGATTTGATGGGAGAAAATGCTGCCGATGCGGGACATAGAAACTGGCATCAAGTATCGATTAGCAAGATGGTAGCAGCAATTAAATTAATTGGAGCGGAGCATTTTATTTTAAGCACTGATTTGGGAAGAAAGCCCGATCCTTTACCTGCGGAAGGTTACAAGTTATTTGTCGAAAAATTGATGGATGAGGGTATCTATCAGGGGGAAATCGATTTGATGATGAAGCAAAATCCCGCTAGATTGTTAGGGATTTAGAATTGGGAATTGGGAATTGGGAATTGGGAATTGGGAATTGGGGATTGGTAATAGATCGCGCAGGCCTCCGGGTGAAGCATTCGGGTATAAAGCCTGAAATTTATTGCCGAGATTATCGCCCGAATGCTTCACCCCTACAAGTATATCTCTCTGATACAAGATCTATCTATCAATTATCAATCGACTATTAACTGTCAACTGTCAACTGTCAACTGTCAACTATCAACTATTCTTGATTGCCTTTAGCACGCACGTAGCCATTATCTACAATCTGCCAAGCGCCTCCAGAATTGCCAGTTAAATCGCAATTTTCCACTGTAGCAATGCTATCTTTATAAACTGCGATCGCCTCCGATCCATTGTTATTAATCCGACAGCGGCGCGCAATCAATTTCCCTCCCAATCCTACACCTATTCCCAAACTGCCGTTGTCAAAAATACTGCTATCTTCCACCGTCGCTTTCCCCTCATCTGAAATAAAGATTCCGTTCCATATCCCGTCATGAATTTGACAGCGGCGGATTTCTGAATCAGCATTCGGGCCGCAAATTCCCACCACAGAATAGTCGGCAGAAGTGATGTTGCAATCTTCTACAACTAATTCTCCTTGGCGCACATCTACAGCATAATATTTTCCCGTCGCATTGAGCGTTAATCCCCGCACTAAAGCTTTGTCAGTTGCCATTTTAATGCAGTTTGAATCGATACTTTCAATCACAGTACGATCGACCTCGCCGCTGCTGATAATTTCTACGGATTTGTCGAGAATTAAACTTTCGCGATACACTCCGGGATGCACGTAGATTCGCGCGCCAGCAGCAGCTTGTTTCAGCGCTTCGCTAATAGTATTGCAATCGCCTTCGCCTTGCTGAGAAACAACTAATTCTCGATAATTTGCAACTTCTAGTGCAGAATTAGATGCTGCAAATGACTCTAATTCTTCGGCATCAAATGTATCAGAATCTAGCTCTGTTGCAGGAGATTTTACCTGCATTTCCGATAGCTGCGCAGTTAGCTGCGATCGCTCTTCTTTAACAGTTTCTAACTGCTGCTCTAATTCCGCTATTTGAGATTGCAGTCGATCTTTTACCTGTTCTGCTGTCTCGATTTGACTTTGAGATTCCGAGAGTTGGGATTGCAAGTTCGATCGCTCTGAATTAGCAGTTTCCAACTCGGTTTGCAAGTGCGATCGCTCTTTATTTGCTGTTTCTAACTGCCCTGCTAATTCGGATACTTGAGATTGCAGTTGACTGCGATCGTGACTGGCTGTTGCGATTTGATTTTGCAGTTCCGAGAGTTGCGTTCCCAAGTGCGATCGATCTGAATTAGCATTTTCTAATTCCGATTCTAAGAGCGATCGTGCTTGAGAAATATCTGCTAAACGATTTTCTAATTCCCACGATCGAGATTGAATTTGCTCTCGTTCTTGCTGGTTTGTTGCTAGTTGATTTTGCAATTCCCATACTTGAGAGTTGAGGGCAGAAAGTGCGGCGCTAGCATTATCTAATTGAGATAGCTGTTCGGAAATTCGAGACTGAAGTTCAAATTTTTCTGTTTCTTTGCTATTTATTTGTTCGTACAGTTCCGACACTTGAGATTGCAATTGCTGGCGCTCTTGAGCTAAGAAATTGTACTGTTCGTGCAATTCTGAAATTCGATAGTTTAAATCTGTTTTTTCACTATTGACTGCCGATAACTGCGACTGCGATTCAGACAGTTGAAAATTAAGCTGTTCTCGCTCTCGATTCGCCAGATCCAACTGCGACTCCAATTCAGATAATTGGGAATTAAGTTGTTCTCTTTCTCCATTGGTTGACTCTAACTGCGATCGCAATTCACATATTTGAGAATTAAGTTGTTCTCGTTACCCATTGGTTGACTCTAACTGCGATCGCAATTCATCAACCTGAGAATTAATTTGCTCTCGTTCCCGATTTGCCACATCTAACTGCGACTGCAATTCAGAAAGTTGAGAATTAAGTTGTTCTCTTTCTTTATTCGCAGCATCCCATTGCGCCTGCGATTGGGAAAGTCTAGAATTAAGCTGTTCTCGCTCCCGATTTGCAGCATCCAATTGAGCCTGCAATTGAGATAGTTGAAAATCAAGTTGTTCCCGTTCCCGATTCGCCACATCCAATTGAGATAGCGATGCGGAAAGTTGAGAATTCAAGGACGATCGCTCTTCGGCAGCGATTGTCAATTGTTGTTCTGATTGTAACAGTTGAGCGCTAAAAACCTCGCGTTCCCGGCTGACAATTTCTAATTGATTTTCCTGTTTTAAATACTTAGCTTTAATTTGTTTGTGTTTTTGGCGAGCAATTAGCAACTGAGAATTTAGCGCTTCTCGTTCAACAGAGGCGTTTTCCAATTGAGTTTGCAATTCGGACAATCGATCGAGCGATTGCGATCGATCTGTTGTAACTAATTCTAATTGAGCTTGCAAATCAGATATTTGCGAGTGAATTTGCGCCTGTTCTTGCAGCGCACGATCGAATTCTATTTGAGTTTCCGCAAGTTGTTCCTGTAGCTGTAGTTCTTGTTGGCTTGCCGTTGCTAATTGACTGTCATATTCAGACAATCTCGATAAAAAATCCGCTCTTTCCGCACTCGCAGATTCTAACTCCGACTGCATTTCAAAAATTCGATCGCCAAGCTGCGATCGCTCTCTTTCCGCTACATCTAATTGATACTTAACTTCTGCCAATTCCGATAACTGCGCTCGATTTTGTTCGGCATTTTCTAATTGAAATTGCAAGTTAGAAATCTCAGACTCAAATTGCGATCGCTCTTCAGTAACAGCAGCCAATCTTGCCGACAACTCCGACACTTGAGAATTTAACTGCTCTTGTTCGGTGCTAGCAGTTTCCCAGCGAGATTGCAACTCAGAAAATTGAGAATTTAGCCGATTTTCCTCCTGTTCTTTTTGTTGCAATTCGGAATTTTTGGCAGTTAACTCCGACTGCAATTGCAATACAGCCTGCTGCGCGCCCTCGCCCCGCACCAAACTGCGTGAAATTTGCTTGTTCAAAATTAGCCAGCAGACGATCGCCCCGCCTCCAAATCCTATTAATAAAAATAATAATTGCATTTTTTTGTTTTATTGAATTGATATAGCCTCCCACTAATTATTTCATAAATCGCCCCCATTATATTTATTGCGAGTCCCAAGCGGAATTAGGACAAGGCAATGCCGTGTCCCTACAAGGATGGGGTTAATTAATTGGGTGTGCGATCGGCCGCGATCGTCCGATCGATTGCTGTAGGGACACGGCACTGCCGTGTCCTGTTTTGCGGCCGCATCTGTTTTGTGACCCGCGATCGAAACTACTTGACAAACAGCATTTCTTGATACTTCGGCAGCGGCCACAAATCGTCTGCCACTTCACCTTCTAAAGCATCAGCATATTCGCGCACCTTATCCATCATCGGACGCAGCGTTTTCGCAGCATACTGCATATGTTCCTCGATCGTACCGAAGTCATGCTTGTCCAAAGCAGCACTTAACTTGCTGACAGCATCCATCATTAACTTAGTCAGCGAAGCCGCTTTTTCGGCACTTTCTTTTTCCATTTCAATGCCGATCGCCTGCAAATTAGCAATGCTGCCAGACAATTCAGACAAATAACGGAAAGCGGCGGGATAAATCCTAGTTTTAGCCAAACTAATTACCAGTTTCGCCTCCATTTCGATCGTTTGAATGTACTGTTCGGCATAAACTTCAAAGCGGCTTTCCAGTTCTTTTGGAGTCAGTACGCCAGTTCTTTCAAACAGCTCCTCAATGTACGGTTCTTTCAAAACTGGCAAAGCATCAGCAGTCGTCGGCAGGTTCAACAATCCGCGTTCTTCAACCGCCATTTTGTGCCATTCGGGCGAATAACCGTTGCCGCCAAAAATTACTGCACTGTGCTGCTCCATCACCTCTTTGAGTACCGTAAAAGCAGCATCACTGAGGTTCGATCCTTTCGCTAGTTCAGCTTCTAACTTGTCAGCTACCCAGGTTAAAGAATCGGTCAAAATCGTGTTCATCGCCACCAACGGACCGGAAACAGACTGATTGGAACCCACGGCCCGGAACTCAAAGCGATTTCCAGTGAAAGCAAAAGGCGAAGTACGGTTGCGATCTCCCGGATCTTTCTGGAATTCGGGCAAAGTAGCGACGCCCAAACTCATCATCCCTGCATGGGTTGAATCTTTAACATCGCCCTTTTTAATTTGCTCGAAAACATCTTCCAATTGCGAACCCAAATAAACAGAAATAATCGCCGGCGGAGCCTCATTTGCACCCAAACGGTGGTCGTTGCTAGCCGTCGCCACCACAGCCCGCAGCAGCGGCCCGTACTTGTGAACGCCGCGAATTACCGCACCGCAGAACAGCAAAAATTGCAAATTAGCGTGGGGAGTATCGCCCGGATCGAGCAAATTTCCTTGAGTCGCATTACCTACAGACCAGTTGACGTGCTTCCCAGAACCGTTAATGCCAGCAAAGGGTTTTTCGTGCAACAAACACATGAAACCGTGTTTTTTGGCCATGTTTTTCAGAATCGTCATCGTCATTTGCTGGTGGTCGCTGGCGACGTTGGCCGCTTCAAAAACAGGCGCAATTTCAAACTGACCGGGGGCGACTTCATTGTGTCGGGTTTTTGCCGGAATTCCCAGGCGGTACATTTTTTCTTCCACGTCTTGCATGAAGACTTGGACGCGCTCGGGAATGGCTCCAAAATAGTGATCGTCAAACTGTTGGCCTTTAGCAGAGGGGCGACCGAATAAAGTGCGGCCGGTTAACAGCAAATCGGGCCGGCTGTGAGCAAAATGAGAATCGACTAAGAAATATTCTTGTTCCGGGCCGCAGCTAGAATTAACCGTTGCGATGTCAGTATGACCCAACAGTTTTAGCAAGCGAGTAGCGGCACCGTTCATCGCGGCATTAGAACGCAGCAGGGGCGTTTTTTTGTCTAAAGCTTCGCCTGTCCAGGAAATGAAAACAGTAGGAATGCAAAGAGTTACGCCGTTATCTGTTTCCATGACGTAGGCGGGGCTGGTGACATCCCAAGCGGTGTAGCCGCGGGCTGCGGAGGTGTTGCGGATGCCGCCGTTGGGGAAAGAGGAACCGTCGGGTTCGCCTTGCACCAATACTTTGCTGGTAAATTCGGTGATGACTGAACCATCGCCTTGCACTGAGACGAAACCGTCGTGTTTTTCGGCGGTGATGTTGGTCATCGGGTAGAAGACGTGCGCGTAGTAAAGCGCGCCTTTAGAAATTGCCCAATCTTTCATCGCGACAGCAACAATACCCGCTACGGATACATCTAATTTGCCGCCGGTTTGCACTGTATTCTTGATGGATTTAAATACATCTTTGGGCAAGCAAGCCTGCATTTTGCTGAGGGTAAATACGTCAGTTGCCCACAGTTCTTCTAAGCGGTTGGGGGTTTTGGGAGGCTGTTTTTGGCGGTCGGTAATTTGAGAAATTGCTTGAAAGCGCGATTTGTTCCCACTCATGGTCTTGTTTCCTCTAGTTAATAATCTTACAAAGTGCAGTCGATCGGGTTGCGAAAAAATGTTTGTTGGTGCCTGTTAACAATACAATGGTTCAAGAAATACGACAGCCGAAAAAGTCCGTACTGCTGTTTGGGAGCAATACAGAAATTGTTCGATCGCCCTCCCACTGAAAATACTTTCACTGTTTTGAGGTTCGATCGATAGATGCAACGGTCTGAATTGAATAGAATCTTTATACTGCCGGCGTTTTAGCTTGCCATTAGGTATTTAGCACTAGATCATAGTAAGCATAAAAAAAATAAAAGTTTGTAGCTTATGCTACAGAACCTTAAAAAAAATAGCAAAGTTCGATCCCCTCCGCTTCGCTTCGGCCGTAACTCCCAAAACCGCTGAAAGCTGGATTTGCAACAAGCTATTGTATTGTGCGATACAGATTTATCCAGGATTCCCGATTAAACAAAGATCTGTGTGGAAATTATGACAGATAGAAAAACTCGAAATGTCGATCGAGCCAGTCAGTCAGGGGCGCTTCAATCAATCAATCCAATATTTATCACTTCAAAAATCACCAATCGCATGACTGACTCAAAAGGAGAACTCAAGCCTACCTTGGGATTGGTAGGAATTACGATTAACGCGATGGCGTTGATTGCACCTGGGGCTTTTTTGTGGACGACTTATCAACTGCAAGCTCCTCCAGATTCTGCTAAAAATATGTGGGCTGCGATCGCCCTAGCAACCTGCATAGCCCTACTAACTGCAAGCTGTTATGCAACTCTTTCTAAAGCTTACCCCGAAGCTGGTGCGGGCAGTTCCTACTACTATGCCGAAGCAGCAATCTTAGCAAAAGAAGAACACAAACACTTTCGTTTGGCGCGTTTGGCAAAGTTTGTGACAGGCTGGGCCGCGCACTTGTATTACTGGGTTTATCCAGGAATTATGATTAGCTTCATGGGAACGCTTGTCATTTACATGGGGCAGTTGTTTGACCCAGGTTTTGCAACTGATTGGTTCAGCAAAGCCTTAATTTGCTTTATCTTTACCGGGCTAGTGGGCTTTATTGCCCTTCAAGGCGTTACTGGTTCTACACTGATTAATATCATCATCAACATCGTGCAAATTAGCTCTCTCACTTTCCTGGGATTGTTGATGATTGTTTACCGTTTGGGGCATCCCAATGTTAACTACGAACACGCCAATGCTATCAGCGTAGTAGTACCTCACGATTTAGCCGGATTGATTTACCAAGCGACGATCGCCATTCTTTTGCTCGTCGGATTTGAATCAGCGACGGCGATGGCGGGCGAGGCAATTAATCCCCAACGCGATATTCCTCGGGGAGTAATTCTATCTTTATTTATTCAGGCTTGTATCTGCTATTTCTTTGAGTATTTTGCAGCTAATTTTTTCATCGGCGACCAATATACTGCAACTGTTGACGGCAAAACTGTAACGGGATTTGCCGCAGCATTATCGTCGGGTGCGCCGATAGGCGATATCGCTAAAATTTTGGGAGATACCCTGCTGTTTGGCAACGGTTTTTTACTGCAAATTACGATCGCCAGTACCGTTGTCATGGCGTTGATTGGAACGGCCCTATCATCGCTGTCAACGGGTGTTCGCATTAGTTACGCGATGGGGAGCGATCGCGAATTGCCCGCCGTATTCGGCTTTTTACACGGGCGCTACAACACGCCTCACATCGGGATTTATTTTCTGACTGCACTTTCAGCTTCGATCGGTGCCTATGCGGTGCAGAGTGTAGATAACGTGACGATCGTGACGTTAGTTTCTAATATCGGCACGTTCATGCTGTACGGAATTACCTGCGGCGTGACGCTAGTTGCCACTTTAGAACATTTGCTAGAAGAGGAACACAACCCCATCAAAACAGTTGTAATTCCCGTGTTAGGTTTAGTCATGAATTTACTCATGGTTGGCGGGATTTTCTACTACGGTTTGACTGGATCGGGAAGTGCAAAAACAAATTCTCTAACTGCGATCGGCATTTCTATCGCCTTCTTTGTGGGCGGATTTGCTTACCTGATTGGAGACAGCTTAATCAAAGGCAAACCTATATTTTTGCCGCCGGATATCAGTCATCCCCTGCGCGATGGCGCGCCTTCCTCTAAATCTCGATAGGTAATTGAAATCTATGCAATTGATTCTGGCAATTATCCAGCCTGCTAAATTGGATTCCGTCAAGGAAGCCTTAGTCAAACTCGGAATTCAGGGAATGACTGTCACCGGCGCGAAAGGATTCGGGCGGCAAAAAGGAAGACCCCTAGCTTTTTTGGGGCTGCTAGATATGGAAGGCAAGCCTTTTACGGTTGACTTTCTGCCTAAAGTCCGAATTGAAATTGTTGTGAACGACGAGCAAGTTGATGCAGTTGTCGATACTATTGTGGCAGCGGCAAAAACAGGAACAGTTGGAGATGGTAAATTGTTTGTGATGCCGGTGACTCGAACAGTTCGCATTCGCACCGGCGAAGAAAACGAAGCCGCTTTAACAATCGAAGAAGCTGCAACGGTGAGCGATTCGCGCAAAAAGAAATAAGCTAACTTCGAGTCAGTCAAAACCGATCGCGATCGGGGACGCTCGAACGATCGACTGTCAACTGTCAACTATCAACTATCAACTATCAACTGTCAACTTGCAACCGCAGATGCAAAGCGGATCAACGCAGATGAACGCAGATTGATTTCATCAACTGTCAACTATCAACTGTCAACTATCAACTATCAATCCTCCTTCTTAAAATGATTCAATCTTTGTTGCTGTTTGTATTAGCTGGCATCTGCGAAATTGGCGGTGGTTATTTGTTTTGGCTGTGGTTGCGCGAAGACAAAAGCCCTTGGTTGGCCGTAATTGGCATAGTTATTTTGGCAGTTTACGGGGTGGTTCCCACGCTGCAACCGGCTACTTTTGGGCGGGCCTATGCGGCTTACGGTGGCGTTTTCATCGTGTTGTCGATTCTTTGGGGCTGGATAGTCGATCGCATCGCTCCGGATAAATACGATCTGCTTGGAGGGTGGATTGCTTTGCTGGGCGTTTTGGTGATTATGTACGCGCCTCGCCGCTAGGTTGTGCGTTCTTTCGCCGGAGATCCCCCCCAGCCCCCCTTCAAAAGGGGGGGAGTAAGAGTTATAGCGGGGGACTTCCCGGTGGCTAAGTTAAATCGATCTTTTCTGCGCGCGATCGCGGGTAACTTCACCCGCGATCGCTTTTTTGTCAGCAAAAGCTGACACTCAGTGGTTTCACCCTTGTTTTTCCAAAAAATAGGTAAAATAGTAGTAAAGGATACAGAAAATAATTAAATTATCAGAGTTAAGACAATGTTGAATGCGATATTGACCCAACAGAGACAAGTCATCGGAACGTTTCCCAGCCGTGAAGCAGCAGGAAAGGCCCTCGATTATCTAGTGTTTGCGGGTTTTCCATTGGGAAAAGTCTTCTTGCTAGGCCAAGGCTGCCAGGAACGAGAAAATTCTTTAAACCTTCCCTCAGAGTCATTGGGAGCGATCGCGGGGACTGCAACCGGACTGAAGAAAGGAATGTTTCTGGGCAATGCGATCGGAGGTGCCACCGGGCTGATGTTGGGCCTGGGACTGCTGGCACTGCCGGGTGTGGGTCAAGTAATGCTATCGGGGGCGATCGGTTTTACGCTATTGAGTGGCGGAATTTGTACGGCTGCGGGCGGAGTGATGGGGGCTTTGATTGGATTGGGGCTGACTTCGGAACAAGCTAAAAATTACCAGCAACAGATTTCTCGGGGCAGTGTTTTACTAATCGTAGAAGGCAGCCCGCAAGAAGTCGATCGAGCTAAATACTTGCTGGAAAATCGATCGATCGATCGTAATATCTTGTATTCGGAAATGAGAACGCGATAACAACTATAGCGATCGCACACGATCTGTAAATCTCTTGCCCCCTCTCCTTGATAAGGGGAGGGTTGGGGTGGGGTAGAAAAATTTACACATGATTTATGACTGCTATATCAACTATCACCCACATTCTTGGGTTTTCGAGTTTTTTTCACAACTTTAAGTCGCTTAAAAATCAAATAACAGTTTTGAGAGTTCGATCGATAGATGCAACGGTCTGAATAGAAAAGATTTCTTACACTGACAGCGTATTGAATCGCCGTAGATATTTATCCTAGGTTATATTAAGCAAAACAAAACAATGTTTGTAGCGTAAAATACAGAAATTCAAAAAAATATTCTATTTATATCTCTCGCGACTTGCAAAAAAACTGAAAGTGCGATCGAGCTTGAAACTGCACCCGGAAATCAAGAGAAAATTTCGGTAAATTAAAGAATAACTCCCACACTCGCAGCAGATGCCCGAGGCGATCGACTTTCAGTCTTATTTATGCGCCATCCGCCAGCACTACGCTTACTGGTGGGAAAAGTACGCGGTGACAGATGTCCAGGGACGAGAACGCCTGAAAGCACCGGAAAAACCTGCATCGCCCTTTGACTTTGGGTTGATGGTACAAACGGTGACGCAAGACGGCGCACGGCAAGAGAAACCAGAAGCACCCCAAGAAAAGCCTCAAGAAAAAATTGAACGCTTTCCAGTGTTAAAGGGATTGCGGAAGTATGCCTTTGACGAGAAAACCCGGCAACTGTTGCTGGTTGGGCGGCCCGGTTCGGGGAAATCTACGGCACTGGCGCGGTTGTTGCTGGAAGAAAGCACGCGCATCCAACTAACATCTCGCAGCATTCTCAATAATCCTGTAGGGGCGGGTTCGCCAATAGGCTTGGAAGCAGCAGACAACTTAAATAAACCCGCCCTGCCCCACGAACAACCTCTAAGTGACATTGGCGCAAGATTTCAGATCCAACATTCCGATACGATTCCGGTGTTGGTGGAATTGCGCTACTGGCAAACCTCCCTCGACGATTTGATGTTAGCTGCCTTTCGCCGCCACGGATTGGAATTGAGCGCAACAGAACTCGATCGCTTGTTGACTGCTAATCGGTTGCTGGTGTTGATGGATGGAGTTAACGAGTTGCCCTCAGAGGAAGCTCGATCGCAATTAGCAACTTTTCGGCACAAGTATTCGCGGGTTCCGGCCATTTTCACCACGCGGGATTTGAGTTTGGGCGGCGATATCGGCATCGAGAAAAAGTTGGAGATGCAACCCCTGACGGAACCGCAGATGCGGGACTTCGTGCGGGCATATCTGCCGGAACAAGGAGAGGCGATGTTGCGGCAGTTGCAGGGGCGATTGCGGGAGTTCGGGCAAACGCCGTTGTTGCTGTGGATGTTGTGCGAGGTGGTTCAGCAGAGTCCCAAGGCTCAGTTACCGAACAATTTGGGGGGAATTTTTCAGGTATTTGCACGCTCTTATGAGGAGAGTAGCGTGCGGAAACATGAAGTCGCGGCATTGAAAGGAGATGTAAGACCATTATCCGATCGGCGTTTGTGGTGTAAAGCTCTCAAGCATCTGGCATCGGTGATGATGTGCGGGGAGGAACGGGTCGATTTGCGAGTGGTGATTCGCCGGGGCGAGGCAGAAAGGCAACTGGAGAAGCTGTTCCATGAAGAGCCATTTCCGCCTAAAGCCAGTCGCGATTGTCTGGACGATTTGCTCAAGTATCATCTGCTGCAACTGAGGACTGGCGATGAGATCGAGTTTCGCCACCAACTGATTCAGGAATATTACGTGGCGGAAGCGCTGTTGTTGCGGTTGCGGGATTTGAGCGATGGGGAACTGAAGCGGGAGTATCTGAATTATTTGAAATGGACGGAACCCCTGGCGTTGATGTTGGCGCTGGTGGGGGATGAGGCGCAGGCGGTGCGGGTGGTGCGGTTGGCGCTGGAGGTGGATTGGATGTTGGGGGCGCGGTTGGCGGGGGAGGTGAAGCGGGAGTTTCAGGAACAGACGGTGGGGATGGTGAGTGTGTTGGATGTGCCGACTTGGTTGAAGGTGAGGTTGTGGGAGGAGGGGCGATCGGATTTTGCTGTGCCGGAGTTGGTGAGGGCGATCGAAGATGAAGACTACTTTGTGTGTGAGAGTGCGGTAAAGGCGTTAGGGAAGTTGGGTTCGGAGGCAGCGATACCAGGTTTGTTACGGGCGCTTGAATATGAAAACTCCTTTGTGCTGCGTAGGAATGCGGCAAGGGTGTTAGGGAAACTGAGTTCGGATTTTGCTGTGCCTGGTTTGCTTCGGGCGCTTGAAGATAGAAACTTTTTATGTGCGGCTGGTCACGGCGATTTCGCCGAACAGCTCGCGGATCCACTTCGAACCCACCGCGCCCTTATCGGAGACATAGAGCCCGTCGGTAGACTTCTGCGGCATCTGGTCTGCCGGAAATTCCATGATCTTGATCGTTGCGACCGGCTTGTCATCCACCTTGATCTCGCCCTGCGCGTTGATTTCCAGCCTGCCTGCGGGAATCCTGATGTCGCCCTTGTGCCAAGGATTTCTTCAATCGCCTGCGTCGGGTCGAAACTCATTCATCCTCACTCAGCAGCCACTAGCTCGCACTCATTCAATTGATTCAAGGCCTCTAGCACGGCTTTGGCGATAGTGCGGCCGAGAAGTGGAGGGACGGATTGCCAACCTGCACATATTGGTCGGTGCGCGATCCTTTGAACACAAACCAATCGGGGAATGACTGGATGCGGGCGGCTTCACGAACGGTGAGCGCCCGATCCTCTTCGGGGTGAATATAAGCGCCCCAATGTATGTCGCACTTAGTAAGAACTGTTGACGACAAGCCTTCCTTGCGGAGCCGTCCATAGCGTTTGGTATGGTCGCAGCGACGGGCGCGCTGCATTCCGGCAGGTAAAAGGTGGTGCGGAATATCGCGCCAGCTTCCGCCCGGT
>JAAUPF010000268.1 GCA_012034575.1 Richelia sp. CSU_2_1
GGGAAGAAGGAAGAAGGAAGAAGGAATAGGGAAGAAGGAAGAAGGAATAGGGAAGAGGGAAGAAGGAAGAGGGAAGAAGGAAAAAGAAGGAAGAAGGAAAAAGAAGGAAGAAAAGCGAGAGAGTAAGAGTTTGGAAGTTTGGAAGTTTGGAAGTTTGCGTTTAGGTGGACTTACTTAATTGTATTTAGATGGGAAATTTCGTGTTTTCTCTGATGATTTTTACCGGCTGAGTTTTAACAAGTGATTTTTCGCAAGCATAAATTTAGTGATTTTGTACCCGGTTCAACTTGGGTGCGATCGCGATCGCTTCCCTTGCTAGCACAAATTACAGTTTATCACAGTTGCAACTGCTACACAAATCTAAAATTTATGTCTGCTCAAATCTCCAATCTCAAATTTCACTTAAAATCTAAAATCGCCAGATTTGCCGGAAATTTGAAGGCAAGTTAGGTATCTAGCTAAAATTAGAGTATGTTAAAATGTTCTGTATAACTCCTCAAAATTGTAGCAAAGGAAGTTGTCATGTTATCCCAACCTATTTTTGGCGATCGCTCGTTGAGCCAAGCCTTTTATCTAACTGTCATCGAGCGATTCTCCAACGCTTTCAATCCCTCAATTCGATCGCTATTAGCAGAGTGTACCTTCGGCTTCGCCCCCAGTCCTGAAGGAGTCAAAACCTTGTTCGTTGTCGCGCCGGCGCTAGAAGTCGCCGAGGAACTATTGGCAGAAATTGACACTATATTAGCTCGTACTGCCGAACTCATGGTAGGAGTCGGACAAGTTGCCCTGTGCGCGATTCCCCCCGGAAATCAACCCCAGCAAACTGTAGATCTGCAAGAGTTAGAAAAAGTTCCCAGCGAGTGTCTGGTTTGCAAATTCTTCTCAATTACCGATCGCAGCGAAGCCATCGATATCTAAAATCGATCTCTAAAATCGAAAAAAGTGCGATCGACAATTTCCCGCGCTGGCTAACAACTGTCCCTCTAGGCAGATCGATAGATTGTTTCTTAGTTAATATCGCTGGAATCTCAAGCACAAGTGCAGGTAATTCGATCGCGCAGCCGCCACAGCAGCAAGCAGGTACAATCTAAGTGAATTTCAGCCCGCTTGTCATCCGATCGGATTTTTCGGATTTTTACGTTTTTTTTCAACCAGAATGCAAATGCAGGCAAGCCCGAGTTCAGAAAAATTTTAGCTGAAAAATTTTTACCTCAAATTTTAGATTTAAACTTGGCAATTCAATCTAAGATTGATATTCTGAAATCTCCTGTATTGAATCGACCCATGACAATCAAATTGACGCCCAACCCCAGCTTTAGTTTAACAATTCGCGTTGCCCTACCGAACCGGATAGGAATGCTGGCAAGCGTAACTAGCGCGATCTCTTCTGTAGGCGGCAACTTCGGCCAAATCAACATGATCGAGCAAACTCGGGCCATGACGGTTCGCGACATCACCGTCGATGCTTTCAGTACCGAACACAACGAACAGATAGTGCAAGCAGTAAAAGCATTGCCCGATATCAAAGTGCTAGACGTGTACGATCGCACTTTCAACTTGCACCGCAGCGGCAAAATCAGCGTCGAAAGCAAAATTCCCCTCAAAAACCAGTCAGATTTGGCAATGGCATACACCCCTGGAGTCGGCCGCATTTGCACGGCGATTGCCAACGACCCCCAACAGGTTTACAACCTCACAATCAAGCAAAATACTGTTGCCATTATTACAGACGGCAGCGCTGTTTTAGGACTGGGAAATCTCGGCCCTGCCGCCGCGCTACCTGTCATGGAAGGCAAAGCCATGCTGTTTAAAGAATTTGCCGGAATTGATGCTTTTCCTATCTGTTTGAACACTCAAGATACCGCCGAAATCATTCGCACGGTGCAGAATATTGCCCCAGTTTTTGGCGGCATCAACCTCGAAGATATTGCCTCTCCCCGCTGCTTTGAAATCGAAGCAACTCTCCGCAATACTTTAGATATTCCCATCTTTCACGACGACCAACACGGCACTGCGATCGTCAGTTTAGCAGCATTAATTAATGCCCTAAAATTCGTCCAAAAATCAATGGAAGAAGTGTGCATCGTGATTAACGGTGCCGGTGCTGCGGGAGTGGCGATCGCGCGTTTGTTGCGCAAAGCCGGAGCTCAACACATCATCATGTGCGATTCTAAAGGCGTCCTGTCAAAAGACCGCACGGATTTGAACCCCGAAAAACTCGAATTTGCCGTGCCTTCCAGCGGTACTTTAGAAGATGCGATCGCCGGTGCTGATGTATTTTTAGGTGTCAGCGTCCCCGGAGTTCTCACGCGATCGATGGTGCGATCGATGGC
Organism: Richelia sp. CSU_2_1; assembly: GCA_012034575.1. GTDB lineage: Bacteria > Cyanobacteriota > Cyanobacteriia > Cyanobacteriales > Microcoleaceae > Microcoleus. Next base: position 2,334 of record JAAUPF010000268.1, read on the forward strand.
TTCCAATCGGATTGTTTTTGCAATGGCAAATCCGATTCCAGAAATTCAGCCAGAATTAGTGGTTGATGATGTAGCCGTCATGGCCACCGGACGCAGCGATTACCCGAATCAAATTAACAATGTTTTGGCATTTCCCGGCATATTCCGAGGTGCTTTGGACTGCAAAGCTAGTACGATTACCCCAAGTATGTATTTGGGAGCAGCTTACGCGATCGCCTCTTTAATCAAGCCTTCCAAGCTGAATAAAGAATACATTATTCCCTCGGTATTTGACGAGCGCGTAGCAACTGCTGTTGCCGGTGCAGTGCAATTGGCCGCCCGAACAGATGGCGTCGCCCGCGACTAATTAACTGAAGCAACAACGAAGAGTTGATAGTTGATAGTTGATAGTTGATAGTTGGGAGTTGTCGTCAGGAATAAGGAAGAGGTTTGAGGGAAGAGGAAAAAGATTACTTCTGCGAGATAAGTGTTACCTCTTTTCTTAAGTCTAGATCCCCCTAAATCCCCCTTAAAAAGGGGGACTTTGAGACAATTCCAGTCCCTCCCTTCTTAAGTCTAGATCTCCCAAATCCCCCTTAAAAAGGGGGACTTTGAAACAATTCCGGTCCCCCCCGACCTAAGGGGGCTAGGGGGATCGAATTTTTAATCGTCAGACAGCAGTCTGTAACTACTGGCGCGCTTATGTGCAGAGATTTCACGTAAGTATCTGACAGTCAAAGTCGATCGCCAAGAATTGCTAAATAAACTTGGTTTCGGCAGGAGTGCAATAAGTGATAAAAATCACAACTTCAGAGCTCATAAAAAGTATAAAATAAAATCTCCCCATCCCAGTCAGGTAAAATGCAAAGCCAGTTAAGAAAAGCCAAAAGCGATCGCTGCAAGCATAAATTGTTAGAAGTAAGCCCGATCGGGCTTGCTCTGTGCCGGCAAGACGGGACTTTTTTAGAAGTAAATCCAGCTTTTGCAGCAATTATCGGTAGTACAATTGCAGAAACGATCGAACTCAACTACTGGGAAATAGCGGGCTCGGAGTGCGATTGCCGAGAAACAAAATACCTGCAAAGTCTGGCAAAAAATAATCGCACCGGCGCGATTCCCTACGGGATAGCTTCGCTTCACGAGCAAACTTACAAATGCCAAAACGGCCATCTCGTACCCGTGCTAGTTTCCGAGCGGACAATTGAAACTGATGGAGATAGTTTGCTGTGGGTAAGTGCGGAAGCAATCTTAAATCTGGAGGGTGAAAATAGCATTAATTTAGAGACAGCAGCAGCGCGCCAGTGCAATTCAAATCTAGAAAAACTGGCACAGAGCGCTGCCGAACTCGCAGAAAGAAACGAACAACTCCAACAGGCTAGAGAAAAATTGCAACTGCAAAGTCAGATTCTCAGTCACATTCGCGAATCGGTGATTTGCACGGATATTAATGGTTCGATAACCAGTTGGAATCAAGCCTCAGAAAAACTGTACGGCTATCGGGAAGATGAAGTTAAAGGTCAAAACATTTTTCTGATTTATCCCCCAGAAAGCCACGAATTAATGTATCGAGAAATCGTGACGCCACTGCTAGAAAATGGCTCCAATGAAGTAGAAGTTATTGCCTGCCGGAAGTCGGGAGAACAGTTTTACGTACACGTGTCGCTGTCGCTGTTGAAAGACAGCAACGGAGAAGTTTGCGGCACGATCGGCTACTCAATAGATATCAGCGATCGCAAAGCTTTAGAAAAAGAATTAGCGCGGAAGCAAGCGAGATTTGATGCCTTTTTTACCGACTCGCCTGTCGGGCTTTGCATCTTAGACGAATGGCTCAGATTCGTGCAAGTTAATCCCGCGATCGCCGAGATAAACGGTGTTAGCATCGCCGATCACATTGGCAAAACTATAGGCGAAATCTTGTCGCCGGATCTCACCTCAAATTTAGAGCTTTTGTACCGGGAAATTTTAGAGACTAAACAACCCGCGCTCAACATCGAAATCAGCGGCGAAAATCCGAGACATCCGGGAGTATTGCGACACATCACAGCTTCTTACTTTCCCCTGCTAGATGAAAGCGACGAAGCAATCGGCATCGGTGCAGTAGTAATAGAAACTACCGATCGCAAACAGACAGAAGAAGCGCTGCGCAAAAGCGAACAACTATACCGCAAACTAGCTAGCAACTTTCCCAACGGCGCGGTGATGCTGTTCGATCGAGAACTGCGCTACACCCTCGCTGAAGGCACGGAATTAGCAGCAGTAGGTCTTTCTAAAGAGTTAATGGAAGGCAAAACAATATGGGAAGTTTTTCCCGAGGAATTCTGCGGGGCTGTCGAGCCAAATTACCGCGCAGCGCTAGCTGGAGAAACAGTTGTTACAGAATTTACTTATAGCGGTCAACATTACCTTGCCTATACTTTGCCAGTCAGAAACGAACGGCAAGAAATTACCGGCGGAATGCTGATGACTCAAAACATTAGCGGCAGGAAACTAGCAGAAGAAGCGCTCAGAGAAAGTGAGGAACAGTACCGCCGGATTGTGGAAACTGCAGCCGAGGGAATTTGGAGTATTGATGCTAGTAATAACACGACTTTCGTCAATCAGAAAATGTCCGATATGCTGGGTTACAAACTCGAAGAAATGCTCGGCGAATCGCTGTTTGCTTTTATGGATGCAGAAGGCATGACTATCGCCCGAGGTAATTTGAAACGCCAGCGTTTGGGGATGGGAGAACAATACGATTACAAATTCCGCCGCCGAGATGGCAGCTATTTGTGGGCGATCGTTTCTGCAAGTACCTTGTTTGACAAACAAGGACGCTATGCAGGGTTGTTTGCTATGGTTGCCGACATTACCGATCGCAAGCAAACCGAAGCCGCTTTGCAGCAGTCAGAAGCCAAATTTCGATCGCTCTACGAATTAACCAGTTTGCCAGTTTTGATGTTAGATGAAAAGGGGATTTGCAGCGCCAACAGTGCCATTGTAGAATTATTTAGATGCAGCAACCCGCAAGATTTGTGGGGCAAACATCCGGCAGAAATATCGCCGCCAATTCAACCCAATGGCAGAGATTCTTTGAATTTAGCAACCGAAATGATTTCTCTGGCTTGCGAACGGGGAAACCACCGCTTTGATTGGATTCACCGGCGCGCCGACGGTACTGATTTTCCGGCAGAAGTGGTGCTGACACCGATCGAAATGGACGATCGAATAATCATCGAAGCAGTCGTTCAAGACTTAACAGAACGCAAACAAGCAGAACAAATTTTAGTGCGATCGGAACAAGCCCTCAGACAGCAAGCTCAGCGAGAAAAACTGCTCAACCAAATTGCCGGCCAAATCCGCAACTCTTTAGATTTAAACACGATTCTTGAAACTGCGGTACAAGAAATTCGTCACTTGATGCAGCTAGATTGGTGTCTGTTTTCTTGGTATCGACCCAACAACAATCCTCCTGTTTGGGAGACAATTTATGAAGCGAAACAACCGGATTTACCCAGTACCATTGGTTCCTATACGATTGACGAAACTACTAGCGTTATAGCGCAGCATCTTTTACGCTTGGAAATGCTGCGCATTGATGATGTAAGCACTTTTCCAGATCGAGAAGTATGCAACATTTATCTATCGTTGGGAGTGCGTTCAGTGCTGTCGTTGCCAATTCAAACTGCTGCTGGAGATATCGGAGTCATTTGCTGCCATCAGGCTCAACAGGTGGGAAGTTGGAGCGATTCAGACGTTGAATTAATGCAAGCAGTGGCCGATCAAATTGCAATCGCGATCGACCACGCCGAACTCTACACCCAAACACGTACAACCGCCGTGCGAGCTCAAGCTCAAGCCCAACAGCTAGAACAAACTTTGCACCAACTCCAGCGCACTCAATCTCAGTTAATTCAAAGCGAAAAAATGTCGAGTTTGGGACAGCTAGTAGCCGGAGTAGCCCATGAAATTAACAACCCAGTTAATTTTATTTACGGCAACCTTACCTATGCTAACGAATACACTCAAAGCTTGCTCGATGTTTTGAAACTTTACCAACAGGAATATCCTCAGCCGAGCGCGGCAATTTTGGAAAAAATAGAAGTTGCTGAAATCGATTATCTTGTTGAAGATTTACCGAAAATTTTATCATCAATGAAAGTCGGAGCCGATCGCATCCGCGATATAGTTTTGAGCTTGCGGAATTTTTCCCGACTCGACGAAGCGGAAATGAAACGGGTGGACATTCACGAAGGCATTGAAAGCACGCTGCTGATTTTGCAAAACCGCCTCAAAAATAAAGCCGATCGCCCGCCAATTCATGTTGTCAAAGAATACGGCAAATTACCGGAACTTGAGTGCTATCCCGGTCAATTAAATCAAGTATTTATGAACTTGCTCGGCAACGCGATCGATGCTCTAGAAACGGAAATTAATAGCTCCAAATCCAGCCGAAAAAATCATTCCCGTCCAGCCAAAAAGCTAGAAATTAGGATTCGCACCGAAGTAACGGACGATCGCAGCATTATCGTGAAAATAGCTGACAGCGGTTGCGGCATGAGCGAAGAAGTACAAAAGCGTTTGTTCGATCCATTTTTTACTACTAAACCCATCGGCAAAGGCACGGGCTTGGGTTTAGCAATTTCGCATTCAATTGTAGTAGAAAAACACAACGGTCAGTTGTCGTGCTATTCTGTAGTAGGAGAAGGAACGGAATTTGCGATCGAAATTCCCTTGCGGTAAATAGTTCAAGATATTCATCAAACAGTTGAGTAATTTATATGCAACCGCTAGCAGATTTTTTAACACCCGAAGAATGCGCCGAAGTTGATATGGCACTGCTATCATCTAAGGAAAAGTTTTCTGCAAGACTGGCAATTTATGCTTTGAGGGTGCTCAAACAAATTGCCGAAGAAACAGGTTTGTCAGTAACTGATGTCACAAACCAGCAGGTGATGGATTGGGTAAAAAATGATGAGAGTATTAAAGGGTCGATCGAACTTGATGCGAGTTTTGAAAACTTTTTTACAAATTTGGTGCTTGCGTCTTTAAGGCCGTTGAAACAAATTGCAGTAGAATCTGAAGGGGCGATCGAACAATTAACAGTTAAACAGGTTGTAGCGTGGTTTGAAAAAGATGGGAAGATCCGCAGAGAGCAAGGCGCAGATGCGGCGTTTTTAAATTTATAGAACCCATTTGAGACCTATTGCTATAACTCGCTTGCTTTGCGATGGTAGTGCGATCGACCTTAGCCCGAGAAACCGGGTTTCTACGAGAGGTTTTGCATTCCAGGCGCGATCGCCAATAGTCGAAGAAACCGGGTTTCCCTGAGATTTTTCATATACCCAGGAGACTTTTCCAAGGAACCCGGTTTCACCAGTTTTGGGTGCGATCTACAGTCCAAAATTTAAGCTGCTTTAGCTGCTGGTAAAGGTTCAATTTCTTCTGGCTTGGCAAGACAGCGGGGGTCATCAAAATCCCAAGCAAACAGCCAATCTGGGTCGGCATTACCGCAGCCGATAGAATATATTTGACTGTGTTTGAAATGCTGGAAAAACTCTTGACATTTTTCATCAGTCATCAGCAATTTTTCCAGTGGTAAATCGTGAATTAGATCGTATAGAGCAATTCGTTGCGCTCTTACTTTATGGAGGAATTGGAGCTGATTTAGGATGAGTGCCCGCGTAGTAAACAAGCACTTTGCGTTGGTTTTCATCGGGAACGTAAAATACTCGATCGGACCCTGTTACTTCATACTCCCACGCACCTTT
>JAAUPF010000047.1 GCA_012034575.1 Richelia sp. CSU_2_1
TGAATTTAAACGCGCGATCGAACTGTTTAATGTAAGAATTATCATATTTTACCACCATCCCGTAGGGGCGGGTTCTCTTAAATATACGACACCCAACAATGAATCTCAAAAACCCGCCCCAACCACACCAACAAACTAACAATACATTGAATTTAATCGCGCGATCGAAATGTTTGTGGGTCGATCGATGGGGTGGGGCGGGTTTATAAATATTGTCAATTGGTGATACAACCTGTCGCGAACCCGCCCCTACGAGTTTTTGCTTTTATGACTATTTCCTCTCCTCCCTTCTTTGCAAATCTCGCAATTGCTTCTCTACCTTTTCCACCATCGGCAAATCTCCTAAAGCCCGAAAGCCATCTTTTGCTGACTTCAAAAACTCAATCGCTTCCCGATTTTTCCCCATAACTGAATTAACTAGCCCCAAACCGTAGCGCGCATCTGTCAGCTCCTCAATATCGTTATTCTTAGCCGCATTCATTGCTTTTTGATAGTAGAATTCAGCCTGCGGTATCAACTGCAATTTATTTAAATACAAGTTTCCTAACTTGCGATAAATTGGCGGTGTCGCTACTCCGATTTGCACCAATTGTTCTAAGATTTCTACGGCTTCAGCAAGCAAATTGGCGTTAAAATAAACTTGGGAAATTGCGAGTTTTTTAGCTTCGGAATTCGCTACTTGTCTCTCGATCGCCCCTACTTCTTCTTTAACCTTTGCCACCTCTTGCTCATCAAGCAAGCTAAACTCGATATCTCCTTCCCCAACAGCACTTTCTGAAGAAATACCCGTGTTAGTTTCGACAATCAACTTATAGCTAGCACCCGGTTTCAACGGCGGTTCTCCCGGATACAAAACCTCCGTACCGCTAACAGTCATTTCCCAGTTTAATTTCGCTCCATTTTCGCGGAGGCTGAGTTTATAGCTAGTCGCGCCAGCAACTGGACTCCAGCGCAAAATAGGCTTGCTGTCAAGCAATTTCGTGCGCCTCGGACTGATTATATAAGGAATTGGCGCGCTGTTCCAAGTAATTCTGCCGTCGCCCCGATCGGGACATTTAATCAAGTCGTCACTGCAACCTTTTGAATTATTATTAGCTAACAAACAGCTATTCAATTGATTTTCACCGGGGGCGATCGACTTTATTGCCAAATCCGCACACTGGATTGTAATTTGTCCGTTTTGTGCTGTTTGCAATTTGTCTCCCGGATAAATCGGCGTACCCGCAGTAGGGCGAATTGTTCGCCCGTTTTGGCGCGTTAGCTGTACTTCTGGGCTAGTTTGAATAATTTGTCCGTTGGATATTCTATTGCTTGCTGCTAGGGCGGTAGGTGCGATCGAACTTAAAGCGATAATAATTGCAATCCTGATTTTCATGGTTTATTTCCTTTGGCTTGCAAACGTTGGCGGGCACTTAAGATACATTCATCTTGTTTCGGGATGCGATAATCGGAATATTTCAAAGCCTGATTCCAGGCTGCTAAGGCTGCTTGCTTTTGACCTTTGATTTCGAGTACCTCAGCCAACAAACATTGAGCTTCTGGGCTGTCTTTTCTGAATGCTATTGCTGTTCTTAAATCTGTTTCAGCAGCATCGTATTGCTTTTGTTCCAATCGCACCCAGCCGCGATTTTTAAAACAAGCTGCTTTGACTCCATCGTATTTAGTATTTTCTAAACAAAGGGCGATCGCTTTTAAAGCTTCTTGGTGTTTGTTCTGGAGAATGAAGTTTTTAGATGATTGTGCGTAAGCATCTGGAAGTCCGCGCCATGCTGCATTTTGCATGGCTTGCAACGCACATTCGCTATCATTCAATTTATTGCACAATTCCGATAAATTATAATGAGGTGCTGCATAATTTGGGTCAAGTAAACTTGATAGTTTGTAGTAAATTTTAGCAATTAAAGGTTTATTCTGACGAGCGTTTTTCATCCCAATCTTATTTGCAACAGGGGCAACGATCGGACCCATTAATATATAACCGATCGCGCTAACAGCTAAGCCGATTGCCAAGCGCTGCATTAAATGAGATAGGGAAAGCGAAAGCTGGTTTTTCGCGCGATCGCACTCAGGCTCGATCGCCGTATTTCCATTAATATTACTATGGCGATTTGCCTCGGGTTTCGGTAGCGTAAATTCCTCAAGATTTGGCTGCTGGCAAAGCATCGGTATGCTGCTAGCACCCGGACATCGCTTTTCCCAACGCAGCAAATCATCCTTAGCTTTTCGCACTGCTAAAAACAAAGGCTCTTCTCTAGCTAAATATTTCAACAAAGACTTGACAAAATCTTGAGCGATCGGGTCGGGAATAGGCGCGCGCATCACAATTATTGGCGGCAAAGATAGATTATTTGACACTAAGTCAACTGCCATGCTCATGCTCGAACAAGAATTAAAAATTAGTAACTGCAAGCCTTTGTAAAATGCTCGTTTTATGCCTTCGATTAAATACTCTAAGGTAACGCTATCATTTTGATAATTTCGATTGATATAAAGCTTGATATTGGCACCATTTTCGTCGCTGTCACTGTGTCCGGCAAAAAAGAAAACTTGCCAGCTTTTATCATCAAACAGCCGAGCGTTAAATTCTTCCGGTGTCGGTTCTTTTAAAAATTCTAATTCGCAGCGATCGCCCAAATATGCTTTAATCTCTTGAATATCTTGTTCTACATCAATTCCCTCGGCGTTACCTGAAACGCATAAAATTCTCCCTTGCGAAGGTAAAGGTCTTCCTCCAAAAGTTGCTTGGAGGGGAATTTTTTTATATTCTGGGGAACTGCCGATAATTTCTGAGTTGCAGTAGATTTCGCGAAATTGCCACGCATCCCAAGGTAACTGCCAAATCTCTGCTTTGCACTCTAAAAATATTTGAACAAATTCCTCTGTACTTGCGATCTCAGTCCTGAGTTTTACCTCAATATTTGTGAAAAATTCACCATCAGCCAGCCATTTTTTCATTTCTTCTGTCAAGCCTTGATATATAGCATCCGGCCGAGTTTCAGAAATATTTGTCGTGCCTGTATCCTTGACTTTAATTCGAGAACCGCTTCTGTTATTTTGACTTGCAGTACAACTAACTTGCCACCTTTTATGCAACAGTGCAATATGAGGTGCTGGTGGCAAACTAGCTATATATTTATCAACTGTTTTTCCTTGTTTTTTTAACTCCGCTGTTACCCAAGGAAACCCGCTTTTCAGACTCCCATACCCCAAAGCCAATACGACAGTACAGCTCATAAATTAGATGCGAGTGAAGTGTATTGAAAAATCATACCACAAAATTTTCTATGATACTCAGGTCGTCAATCTCTATTTTGATACTAAAGCTCTCGTTCGGTTCTACATAAAAGTCGTGCAGCAAAATGCAGATATCCTGAATTCTGGATTTTACCTCATCTAAAATTTCTCCAGTATCGGAGATTAAGGCTAGTTTAATATTGCGCGGCAAATAACGATCGCCAACGATCGGATGCAGTTGAACGTGAACTCTAAAAGTGCGATCGCTCTGTTCGGCAACAGCTACCAATAAAGCAACTCTTGTTCTGCCCAAGCGCATTCCCAAGTCAATCAATTTTGCCCGAGTAACATCGGCTTTGGGAAATATCTTAATACTGCTTCGATCTTCCGATAAAAAACCTTCTGCTGTGGAAGTTCCACCACTTCTAAATACAATAGCTGGAGGAGTTTCCGAAACAATTGCATCTGTAAAATCTTGCTTTTCTCGTTCGAGTTTTTGCCAACCATTTTCCCAAATATTCTTCACCCAATTTCCCAACTTTGACGGTATCGGATTTACTGGTTCGATCGGCTCCGAATCAGGTTCTGGTTTAGTATTAAATACTGCTTCACAATCCTCCCACTCAGTGGTAAAAAGATTTTCCAGCCACTGACGCAGGTTAATTTTAGATGCCGACAAACTTTCAAGATGTATTAAAAAATCATCAAGTGAATGCAAGTCATTTAACACCAATTTGCCGGAATCAGCAGTCGGCGAAAATCCCAGCAATCTCGCTTCTTTTTCCTCTTCATCAATGGCTGCGACGAGGTAGCCGATACGTTCTTCCCTAACTTCGATCGGCACGGGGCAACTGTGAGGTAAAGTTGGTAGCGCATTTTCATTACCATTCCTGCAGGCAGATGCGCGTACCTAATCGGGCGGCATTCAATTTTTCCCAACCCTTTTACATACAAATCTGCCACATCGTCAAACAAGCGAATTGCTGGATTCCAACTATCGCATTGACTTAAATCGGTTTCAATATCTAAAATTTTTAAGTAATTGCGGACAGCCAGCACAGCCAAAGTATTGAGGTAAATTTGTTCTTTTTTGTGGGGGTGGCACTGTTCGGAAGCAAATTGCCGTGCCCAACGAATTGCCTTTTGAGTAATTGGCAGCGGCAAAGATTCGTCGATCGTGCTATGATTAGTCATTATTCCTCTACGCTCCTGGTATTGTTAGTTGATATCCTCGATCGCCGGCAAATTTTTGCAGCAGAGGGCGACCTTCACGCTTGTACAAATTATATAAAGCAGAAGGTTTACAGCCAATATCTGCTGCTATCTGCTCTATACTTTGACCGGACCAGCACCGACGCTGCAATAAAATTTGGCAATTTACATCGGGTCTTTTCGGTAAATGTTTGCTTTTCAACTCTCCTGTTGGATCTTTTTCAATCCATTCGAGAAATTCTTCCAAGTAGGAAGTTAGATCGAGCTTAGCCTCTAGAGTTTCAACGAGATCGTAATTGTTGTCGCGGTCGTCAAATGAAAGAGGTAGTTCGCAAGATTGCTGTCGTTGATTTTCTGCTTGTTCCTCCAAACGATAATCTAACAACCTCTTTTTGAGATAAGAATTTAGCCAAGTTGTAATTTGACTTCTTGTTGGATCGTAAGGTTGTTTTGCTGTGGTAGCCTCACATAAATTTTTAGACAGAAACTCCCATGTTTTTTGCAATGCGTCTGCGTAGTAAGGCGTGTTTTCCTTCCATAGCTTCCCCGATTTTGCAATATCTCGAATCAGTCGATTTAAATAACGATTTCGCTGAGTGCCACGCGGATGCTGGCAAGCTTTACTGACAAGTTCGAGAAGTCGCTGGTGGTCTCCCCCCTCGGAGGGGTGGTAGTCATCCTTCATAGTTAAGTGCGGCCGCAACTTTGTTCCTACACTTACTTATCTGGACAATTTGGGAAGTTTTTTGCAAAATTCCCAAAATTTTTTGGCTCAAATACTGAAAATCCTTGCTGGGCGGTCGATCGAGCTGTGTAACAAATTGTTAATCATACAAGCAACACCAAATCTCGGTAAATAGCTATTAGGGGAGGCTAATGACTGATGACTGATGACTAATAACTAACTTTTCGCTCAGTAACTAAAGTCAAACTCACCCATTCGCCTTTATCGCTGTAACTGCGAATCATCCGAAATCGCAAGTCAGGTTCCACCAACCAACCGGCCTCAAAAAAAGTCGGCTTTCTCAATTCAATTTTTACCGGACAAGTGCAAGAACCCCCATCGGGAAGCAGCAAAACTTGCACCGGGGTTGCACTTTCATTAAAGTTGAGAACCGACCCGTCAATAGTAGCGGTAGAACTGATAATTTTCGGAGCCGAATCGCTGCCAAAAGTAATTTTTTGCACCAGTCGATCGCCCCCGTCTAAATGCAGTTCTAGCGAGGTAGAATAAAAGTCGGGATTGCGCCAATCTGGATACATTGTCACCGCTTCGCCCTGCCATTTTCCTAGCAAATCATTAACCGTTAAAGGCGGACGTTCCGGTACATTTTTCTGAGGCAGTTTTTCCCGAATCAACGTCAGATTGGACAAATTGCCGCTAGTATTGTAAAGCTGAACGAAGCGCAAGCGGCGATAATTGTAGATAAAACCAAACTCAGCACCGCACTCAGAATAAGGAGCTAATTGAATATTTCCCTGACAAAAAGAGCCATTTTCAAAAAACAGGATATCCCGTCCCAAAGTCTGATATTCTCGAACCAGTTCGTTAACTTCCGGTTCGCCAACACCGCTGGGATTTGGGGAAAAACGCCGCAATCTCAACCGCACGGTTTTGTTGTCGTTGAGTCCTTCCAGAGAGATTATGCTGGGAGTATCTTTAACTACCTCTCCCCTCGGCGATAATTGAGTAAAGGAACCGTGCCATTCTCCCAAGTTTTTGAGAAAGTTTTCCCACTGCGATGCCATATTTTACCTCAAGAGATATGTCTAAGACTAGAATTATAACTCTGCTGACAGATTTTGGCTTGAGCGATGTTTATGTAGGGGTAATGAAAGGCGCGATCGCCCGCATTAACCCAGAGTTGAAAATTATCGACCTCACTCACGAAATCCCAGCTCAAAATATTGCTGCCGCGCGGTTTTGTTTGATGAACTCTGTCGCTTATTTCCCAGCGGAAACAGTACATATTGCTGTAGTCGATCCGGGCGTGGGTAGCAGGAGACGCTGTATAGCAGTGCAATGGGCTAATAGCTTTCTGGTCGGGCCGGATAACGGGTTATTTAGCGGAGTTTTAAGCCGGGGAAATGCGATCGCCGCCGTCGAACTTACTAATTCTAAATACTGGCGATCGGCCCAACCCAGCGCGACATTTCACGGGCGAGATATCTTTGCTCCGGCAGGCGCTCATTTGGCTAATGGAGTAGCTTTGACAGACTTGGGACAGTCGATCGACCCCAAAACTTTAGTGCAGTTGCAGGTACCTAATTACACCCAAACAGCAACAGGCATAGCAGGCTCGATTCAATATATCGATCGCTTCGGAAATCTAATTACTAATATACCAAACGAGCTGGTTGCCGGCAAAAATTGGTCGGTGGCAATTAGCAATATTTCTCACATACTTTCCATCCCTAGGGGGCAAACCTACAGCAACACCAAACCAGGCGATTTAATTGCTATAATTGGCTCTGATGGTTGGCTGGAAATTGCCGTTAACGGCGGCAGCGCTCAATCTGTCTTGCAACTCCAAATAGGAGATCCAGTACAGATAAATTACCCACAGATAAATTACACATGAACCAGTCCCGATCGAACTCCGATGTCGATCGACCCAACACAGCATAATAGAAAAAAATCACCAAAAAAATCACAAAAAAAACATGAAAAAAATCTTCAGAATTTTATTAAGTTTAATTTTCAGCTTAATTTTAGCTTGTGGGTGGGTGCTGCTGAGCGCGTCTCCCGCATTGGCGCTGCCAAAAACCAATAGTAATTACACAAATATTAACTTGTCAAATCGCGATTTTTCTAACGCCGACTTAGCGGGCGGAACCTTTGTCGCTGCCGAAATGCGGGAGACAAATTTTCAAGGTGCAAATTTAACTAATGCAATTTTCACCAAGGGAGTTTTGCTGAATGCCAATTTATCAGGTGCAAATCTCGCGGGCGCTTTGGCCGATAGAGTGACATTTGACGGTGCTAATTTAACTAATGCCAATTTTACTGAGGCTATTTTGACTCGAACTCGATTTTTTGACGCTACTATTTCCGGCGCTGATTTTACCGATGCAATTATCGATCCCTATCAAGTCACTCTCCTGTGCGAAAAAGCAGAGGGCGTCAATCCACTGACAGGAGTTTCTACGCGAGAAAGTTTGGGCTGCAAATATAGCAGTTGACAGTTGACAGTTGACAGTTGACAGTTACGATCCGCGAATAAACCATCGATCTAAAACCTAAAATCGAAAATCGTCAATCTAAAATCTAAAATCGAAAGTCTTGACAAAGAAAAAGCAGCCTGTAGCAGGCTGCTGTCAAAAAACCGTTGTTGAGTTAGTAGGAGAAAACTTGCGATCGAATTCAAATTTCCGTTGTTCCACATCCCTGTGACTCCGACCCGGCATCAGCCAGCTTCGCCACTATTTTTTTATCTACTGCGAATCGTACTTACCATCAGAAAGAAACTTCAAATTCCCCTTAGGCTGCTGAAAGTTCGTTGACTATTTTTACTCGACCTTTAACCACAGCCCGCAGCAGTCGGTTGACACAGCCTCTATCTTCCTCATTCAGCGACTCGTCGAAAGTTGCAGCCATCAAACCGTAGCGATCGGCTAGAGTTAAAACGCCTGTTTCGGTTGTAGAAGCTAGGATTTCACAGATAGCGCCGGGGAGAAGTTGTACGGGATTCATAGCAGTGGGGTTGAATTCGATATCTTTATCTTCTCCGTATTTTCCGAAAAGATCCGTGACATTAATGTGTTCTCCCGGTGATTGTTTAAGCAGAAAACACGCGGTCCGATCGCAATCAAACTGCGATCGAAGTCACAGCAGATTCTATTTTTAAGTCATAATACTTTCAGTTAAGATCGCCAGCATAAAGATAATGTTTGCACTTCTGCTTGAGATTGAGATCCTTCTAGTGCTTTGCCAAAGCGAAGTTGAAAATATCAATTCCCGAGCTGTTGCTACAGAAGCTTAACTGCAATCATTCGATCGAAAATGATATGATTCTTCCGAAACTGACTGTACAAAAACTTTAAATTCTGAGGCCGGTACTGAAAATGCTTGATTTTCTCAATCCCCTCCTGGGTCGATCGCCCGATCGAGTCAAAGCCAATGTAGAAATTTACACTTGGCAAACTTGTCCCTACTGCATTCGAGCCAAATTGCTGCTGTGGTGGAAGGGAGCTAATTATACGGAATACAAAATTGATGGCGATGCAGAGGCGAGAAATCGGATGGCCGATCGCGCTAACGGAAAACGCAGCGTACCGCAAATTTTTATCAACAACCAACACGTGGGCGGCTGCGATGATATTCACCACCTTGATGCAGAAGGAAAGTTAGATCCTTTGCTAGCTGAAGCCGCAGTTTGAGCCGATCAATTGCGATCGCAAAAAAAGGTTTGTAGTGCGGACTCCCTCGGGCCGCATAAAGCGGACTAAAGTCCGCACTACAAACTAAATCTTAATAGCGATCGATCTTCGATCTCGATTCTGCTTAGCGGGCCTCAATCATTCCCGTTTGGCGGGCGTAAGCAAACAGCCCTCCAGCATCAATTACCGGGCCGACTTCTCCCAAAGATTTAAATTCCCAAGTTCGATCGAGAGTGTGGTTGACCAAGCGATTATTTTCCAAATCCAGCGTCACTTCTTGACCGGTAGCAAACACATCGCAGAGCCGATAGACCGATTCGATCGGGTACAATTCCCCCGTCGCCGAACAGTTGCGGAAAAAGATCCGGGCGTAAGACAGGGCCACCACCGCCTCGACTCCCGCAGCCCCCAGGGCGATCGGCGCGTGCTCGCGGGAAGAACCGCAGCCAAAATTTTCGCCAGCAATGATAATTGGATAGCGAGTTTTCATTTCACCCGGTTTGATAAATGTTCCGTAGCGATCGGGCAATCCAACCATCGCGTAACTGCCGAGTTTCTCGTACTCGTCCGGCTTTGAGGGAACCAAAGTCAGGTATTCAGCAGGAATAATTTGATCTGTATCGATGTTGTCGTCTACAACAAAAACTTTACCGCTAATTACTTTACCCATAATTTATTTCCTGTTGGTTTCTCAGATGCTGCCGCAATCTGTCGATCTGTTCTAGACTGTCGGATTTGCGGTGCAAGATTGGCAATTATCCATTTTAACCTGGGAATGTCAGCGATAATCTGTATATCTGTATAGTTGACAGGGCTGACAATTTCATGCGTGAAGGCAAGAGAATTGCAGTCTTCTGTAAAAATCAGCTTTGAGCATCTAGATTAACCATTAACAGTTTGCTAAGCGTCCAGATATTCCTATGGCAAATCCAATAGATGACATTGACCGACAAGCTCGCGAGGGTTCTGTTGCAGCCATTATTCAAATCCTCAATGACAAACTGGCAGAAGTAGGTGTCAGAACTAGGGCTGTATTTGCCGGCGGGGTGCTGCAATTGCTGTGCGAAGCAGCCAGTGTCGAGTTGCTAGAACAGTCGAGTTTGGTCGATCGCCTCCGGCAAATTTTGGAGGGAATTTCGCCCCGCAACATTCGCCGAGTCAACATCAACAGCCGGCTTGTCAGAGAACACCAACTTTTGTGGCTCGAAGAAATTAGCCGGGACCCGGAAAATCAACTGCTGTGGTCTCAAGAAATTAAGCTCAGAAAGCCGAATATTTTCAAGCGTCTCGCCCTCGCTCGCAAAGACGGCCAAGCTCGTCGATCGGGTAAACTGGTGTTACCCAGAACAGCCCCACCTCGCCCCCTCCGCGAACAGCGGCAATTTCAGCGAGGGATTGCAGGCGGTGTCACCCTCAGCGCGGTATTGCTTGCAGCCGTGACAGCCATTTACAGGGGCATCAATTTCTCCTCAGTCCCAAACAGCAGGACAAACCAAGCTGTTGTAACTTCCACTTCCGAGACAAAAACAACAACACAAAAAATTTCCCAGCAGACTGCTGCGCCAACTTCCAAAACTTCAGACTCTTTCGCCCAAGCAGTGCGGCTTGCCGAACAAGCAGTAAGTAGCGGAAAAACAGCTCGATCGCGCGAAGATTGGTTGGTGGTAGCTGTTAAGTGGCAGCAAGCTGCAGATTTGATGGCAGCGGTGCCGGCCTCACACCCCCGCTACGCCACTGCTGCAAACCGATCGGCACTTTACCGCGAAAATAGCGAAAAAGCCCAAAAAGAAGCTCAAAATAAGTAAGCAAGACCGGACGATCGATTTTCCTCCTTTTCCCACTTACCCGCTCTCCCCCTTACTACCCCATACCACTTTTTGCGATCGGGGTCACACACTTCACGTACTTGCATCACAAAATAAAATGCTTGCGATCGCAAACTGAAATAAGAAACATCACGGATTCGAGAGAGGGGTATCACCAAGCAGTCTCGCGAACAGCTAGATACTGATCTAGCTGGTTGGCTCAAAATGGCAAGTTTGCCTGCCACAGCTACAGCACTTTTGATGAAAAAAAGCAAATAGCCAGCTTTTCGGGAACTTAAGTACCGCTAGCAGACTGAACTATCTGAAAATCAACGCTTAGCTGCCGTCACTGACCCCTTGGGAGTTTTGAGTGCTAAGTTTTGAGTTTTGAGTTACGGATCTTTCTTAATTCAAAATTCACGCATTCAAAACTAAAAACTCCCGAAAGGACGGGGTTTCAACCCTCCGTTAACACTACGCCCATTTTTTCTGATGATAAATTACCAGGGAAATCAAGACTTTGTTCAAATCGACCGTTTGCGGTTAGAGTCGGACAAATTGCATCTACCGCAGCTAGCAGAAACCGTATCAGTTCAAAAATTTCTGGATCGAATAATGCAGCACCAGGTCGATCCTGCCCAAATCGGGCGACAAATTTGCCAAATTATCGCGACTAACTCCGATCGAGAAATACTGCAGCAGATAGCAAATACTTTGGGCGTTGCTTGTCAAGCAGATTTCTGTTTAGTTGCGGCCGTGGCTGACCGAAAAGTAGTAAATCCGAAGGCTTGCTGGCACAATCAGAGCGATCGGGCAAACCATCTCGATTCCCCAGCAAATTTGACTCCAACATCAAAATTTTCTCAAATTACAACACCAGATTTGCCTGCAATTGCCCTCGAACATCCGGTTTTAATTGAGGTACTGGCAAGCGACAGGGCGATCGCGATTTCTGACATTCAAAATTTTCCAGAGACCAACGCGCCGGCTTCTTTTTTAACTGCACTTTCCTGCCGCGCGATATTGGCGGTATCGACCAGATTTGGGGGTGCTGTAAATGGCACGATCGTTATCGGCAAGTCACAACCCCACGAATGGTTGGAAGCCGACCTGCAGCGCCTAGAAGCAGTATCCGATGCGATCGCTTCAGCGATTGCTAGCATTCAAAAAGATCGAGAAATTGCCGAGTTAAACCAACTGTTGCAGCGGCAAGCTGACTGCAAAAATCTCCTCAACAAAGTTGCAGCTTCGATCGACACTAACTCAGAAATCGATCTAATTTTGCAGCGAGTAATTGAAACAACGACCGATACCTTGCAAGTAAATAGAGGTCAAATATTGCTGTTGAAATATACAGACCCTCTATTTAAAACTCGCTCTCCCAATCGAATTCCCAAAGCAAAAGTCGAATTGGTTTGCGAATCCCCCCTCCAAAGATATGCCAATCGACCAGCAATAGAACCGATCGAAGGGCGAAAAAAAAGCTCGACATCCAAAACAAAAAACAAGGAAAAAACTGCGAATTCTCGCTCCAAAACATCCCAGTCAAAATCCGACCGCTTCCCGACTTTTTGGATGTCGGAATCTAGTTTGTGCGAGACAGCATTCCATCAGGCTCCCCAATCTCTTGCTGTTGCTGACGCTCGCGAACTCCTCGCCCAACAGCAAGAACAGGTCAAACAAATTTTGAAGCTGCAAGACATCAGTGCCGTTTTGTGGGTTCCCTTGGTAGGGACCAACGGACAGGGAACTGTGTTGGGATTTTTAGTTTTGCAGCATTCTTCACCCCGTCAATGGCAGCCTGAAGAATTAGAAGTTGTGGAATTAGTTGCAACTCAATTGAGTACGGCGATCATCCAAACTCAGACTCTCAAGCAAGTGCAAAGTCTGGTTGAAGACAGAACAGCTCAGTTGAAACAAAGTCTCGAAGTACAGGCAAAATTGTACGAACAATCTCGCAGGCAAGTAGAGCAACTGCAGCGATTAAATCAGCTCAAAGATGAATTTCTCGACACTGTTGGCCACGAATTGAAAACTCCTCTAACAATTATCAGGATGGCGGTGCGGAATTTGCGAGAATTTGATTTATCGCCGGCCCAGCGAGTTAAGTATTTGGATATTCTGGACCTCAAATGCACTCAAGAAATCAACCTGATTGATGATTTGCTGAAGCTAAAAGAGTTAGAGTCCCAGCAAGCGCCGAACTCTCGCCTCAAGATTGAACTCAAGCCTTTAATCCAGGATTTAGCTCAAAATTTTGAGGAAAAATGGGCCGATAGCGGATTAACTCTGCAGGCGAAATTACCGAAGCGATCGCTCTCGTTGGAAACCGATTTTGACAGCCTCCAACGCATTTTGCAGGAGTTGCTGGCGAATGCTGGTAAATTCTCGGCTGCTGGGAATTCAGTAGTTTTGGATCTGTCGGAAACGGGCGGCAAAATTGTTGTGACAATCACTAATTTCGGACTGGGTATTGCTGCTGAGGATTTGGACCACATCTTTGAAAAGTTCCGCCGCGGCAAAGGCGTTACCGATCGAGCTATTCCCGGCACTGGTTTGGGGTTGGCTTTGGTAAAGTGTTTGGTACAGCATTTAAACGGTAGTATTGAGGTTTCCAGCAGTCCGTCGGAAAATTGTGAAAATGAAGATCTGTGGCTCACCTGTTTTACTTTGACTTTGCCTCAATTTGGAGAAGAAATCTCGGAGCGGGAGGAATATTTAACTTGAGGAGCAAGAAGGCCGATCGACAGCAAAAATTTTGCTAGCTAGCATTTGCTGCTAATTACTCGCCTTTCTGAGGTGTTTTGATGCGATATTTAATGCTCGCGATCGCCATCTTGTTTTCACGATTGGCGAAATTTGACTTTATAAAAACATTTCGTAGTGCGATTAGTAGTGCGGTTATTCGATCGGACGGGATCTGACAGTTTGTAACAGCTATAATACCCGCCGCCAACAACCGGCAGGCTCCTACACAAGCGCAATAAGCCTTAGAACTCGAAGCCAGACTGCCCCTGACACGCTGGAAGTAAGATGTATCAAAAGGAATAGTTCTCTCCAAACGATCGCTTGCTCCAATTTCCGGTTAAAATCGTTGCGGTGCACGAAAATCGATCGCGACGAACACTATGCTCATAAAGGCTGCACCCAAACCCCTGCGCTGGCAACGTTCTCAATATTCTCCACTTGCCAGACAAATAGATGTTTTTGCAGCGGCGGGCAGGTTTCTGTTTTATTTGTGGTGGGACGGACTGCTGCAGAATCATTCGCCTCATACTAGAAGGCTGCGCGCTCACTGGTTGGTCAATACTTTGCTGAATTTGGGCCCGACTTTTATTAAAATCGGACAGTCTCTCTCGACTCGCGCGGATTTGCTGCCGCTGGAATATATCAAGGAGTTGGGACAGTTGCAGGATCGGGTGCCTGAATTCAGTTCGGAAGAGGCGATCGCGCTGATAGAATCTGAGTTGGGCAAGGATATTTATGCTTTGTACCGCGATTTTGACCCGTTTCCGATCGCTGCTGCGAGTTTGGGACAGGTTCACAAAGCGCGGCTGCACACTGGGGAAGATGTAATTGTTAAGGTACAACGCCCCGGATTGCAAAGGTTATTCGATTTGGATGTGAAGGCGGTTCACCAAGTAATGCGATTTTGCGAGCATTATTTTCCTGGGACGCGCAAGTACGATTTGGAATCTATTTATCGCGAGTTTTTTAAGATTTTATTTCAAGAAATCGATTACGTGCAAGAAGGGAAAAATGCCGATCGCTTTGCTCGAAATTTTCAAGGACACTCTCAGATTATTGTTCCAAAAGTTTACTGGCAGTATACTACTCAAAAGGTTTTGACTGTAGAATACGTTCCCGGAATTAAGGTGGACGATCGCATCAGTTTAGAGGCGATCGGAGTCGATATTGCCAAACTCAATCAACTCGGAATTACTTGTTATTTGAAGCAGTTGTTAGTTGATGGATTTTTTCAGGCAGATCCGCATCCGGGAAATTTGGCTGTAACTGAAGATGGCAGATTGATTTTTTACGATTTTGGGATGATGGCAGAGGTTAAGTCTCTGGATAAAGACCAAATGGTAAAGACTTTTTTTGCCGTGCTCAGAAAGGATACTGATGCGGTAATCGAGACTTTAATCTCGATCGGCTTGGTGGAACGGATGCCGGATATGATGCCGGTGCGCAGGTTGATTTCTTTTCTGTTGGATAAGTTTATTGACAAGCCGATCGACTTTCAAGCTTTTAATGAAATTAAGAACGAACTTTACATCATGTTCGAGCAGCAACCGTTTCGCTTGCCGGCGCAAATGATGTTTATTGTGAAGTCTCTGACGACTCTCGACGGGATTGCGAGAACTCTCGACCCGCACTATAATTTCTTATCATCAGCTAAGCCGTTTGTCAAGAGTCTGGTGGTTAGTAAAGGGCGCAGAAATGCAGTGGGAGAATTGGCAAAACAAGCGCGAAGTTTTTTGCAGTACAAGTTGCAGCAGCCGAGTCGATCGGAAGTTATTCTCAGGAGTTTGGAGAAGCGAATCGAAGATGGGGAATTGCAAATTAGAGTGCGGAATATGGAGAGCGATCGAGCCTTAAAACGCATTAATTTAGCTTTAAAAACTTTAATTTATGCTTGCATCACAGGTTTGGTACTGGTGTCAGGTGCGTTACTGCTGATTGGAGGTTACAAAACGGGGGCGATCGTAGTTTTTGTGCTGTCGGGATTTGGCGGTTTATTTGTGTTGCGTTCTTTGTTAGATTTGTTAGTGAGGGAAAAGCTCGATCGGATGGTGGAAAAATAAGCAGTTGACAGTTGACAGTTGACAGTTGACAGTTGGGAATTGGGAATTGGGAATTGGTAATTGGTAATGGGCGAAGCGTAGCGGAGGGAATTGGTAATTGGTAATTCTCCCAATCTAACAATTTCTCAATCTAACAATTTCTCAATCTCCAATCTAAAATCTAAATGACTGATGGCTAGCAAGTAAAAAAACTATGAATTTACAACACTTATTTCGTGCGTGTATTTGCTTGTTTCTCTCTCTAATTCTCGCAGCCTGCAATCTTATAGTGCCAGCCCAAATAGAAAAAACTCCGCTCAAAATTACCTACAATCCTTGGCCCGGATTCTTGCCGCTAGTCATTGCTAAAGAAAAAGGCTTTTTTACCAAACAAGGAGTCAACGTAGAGATTTTTTATGTAGAAGATACTCAATTGCAAATGGCAGACTTGGGTGCAGGCAAATACGACGGAGCTACTTTAGCTTTAGGCAGCATTGTTATTATCAGCAGCAAAAATCACGATTTGCGGATTATCTTCGCCAGCGACGAATCTGCGGGGGCTGATGCTGTAGTTGCTTCGCCCTCTATTGGTAAAATCCAAGATTTAAAAGGCAAAGCCTTGGGAACGGGGATTGGCGGATTTGGCGAATTGTTTGCCGTCAAAATGTTAGAAACTGCTAACCTTACTTCTGAAGATGTCACTCTTGTCAACATGGATGGAGAGCAAGTGCCGGCGCGATTAAAAAAAGGCGACATTCAAGCGGGACAAACTTGGGAACCTTACGTGTCTCAAGCTGCAAAATCTGGGGCGCGAGTGTTGTTTTCGAGCGATCGAACTCCGGGCTTGATTCCCGACGTGGTGGCGTTTCAAAGCTCGGTGCTGCGCGATCGACCTGATGATATTAAAGCATTTGTCCGAGCTTGGTTTCAAGCTGCTGAATACTGGAAAACTCATCCTGCTGAAGGAAATGCTATTATTGCTAAGTTGCTGAATGTAAAAGCGGATACCATTTCTCTAGAAGGTATAAAATTATTTAGTTTGAGCGATAATGTGAAAGCATTTACCCCAGGTAATGATACCACGTCGCTGTATTATACTGCTAGGTTGTATGCCGATTTCTTTGTCCGCAGTGGAGGTGTAACTCGCCCGCCTGATATCGATAAATTGCTCGATCCTTCTTTTCTAAAATCTTAAATCCCAAATCAACAATTAATCTAAAATTGCAAATCTCAAATCTCCAATCGTAAAATCGAAAATATGAAAATTTTCAATCGAGAATCTAAAATCTAAAATCGAAAATCGATTTGAGTATGTCACTCCCCAAACTTTACACGTTACGCAAAAAATTAATCGTCTCTTTTTTAATAGTGGCGCTGATTCCGCTGATGTTGCTGGCGGCGATCGACCGCTACAATACTCAACAGATTTTAACAAAAAATGCCCAACAATCTTTGTTAGCTGTCGCCTCTCAAACAGCTTTGAGTATCGACACTTTTCTCACTTTTAATCTCAACAATGTCCGAGTTGAAGGCATTTTGCCGGGACTGGCGAAATACTTGAATTTACCTCCAGAAACCAGGGAGACAAGTGCCGAACAAAAAATCGCTAGAGATACTTTGCGGAGTTTGAGCCGCCGAGATAACGTGAATATCTTTTCCTACGCACTTTTAGATCCCAAAGGGCAAAATGTTTTAGATACTTATACACGAAACATCGGTACGGATGAATCGAGCAGCGATTACTTTCAACAACCTTTAAAAACTGGCTTGCCCTATGTCTCCAGCTTAAAGCTTTCCTCCCAATCTCCCGGTTTAATTAAAATCTATTTTAGCAGTCCAGTTCGCAACAGTAAAGGAGTTGTGGTGGGGATTTTGCGATTCTGTTACAATGCTACTGCTTTGGAGCGAGCGATCGTCCAACAAACTGGTTTAGCCGGCCCGGAATCTTTTGCTATTTTATTAGACGAACATTACATTCGCTTAGCGCACGGAACATTACCGGAATTGAATTTTAAATCTGTAGTGCCGCTAGATCCGCTGTTGGCAAAAAAATTGCAAGCTGAGGAACGTTTGCCAAACTTACCAATTGACGAACTGTCAACTAATTTGCCGACCCTCAAACAGGCTTTGGATAATGCTAGAGTTCGACCTTTTGTGATGCTGCGACTGATAGGAACGAACGATCGATTGAGTGCAGTGGCGATCGCGCCTTTGGAAAACCAGCCTTGGTACGTGTTGTTCGTGCAGCCGCAATCTGCCTTTCTCGCCCCGATAGAAGCCCAAACCCGCACCGCACTTTTGCTATCCTTAGTTATTGCTAGCGTCGTAACTTTAGTAGCCCTATTGCTGGTGCAAAGTTTAACTAAACCGATTCTTAGTTTAACTAAAAGAGTCGCCCAATTTAAGTCGGAAAATTTGAATTATCGGGTGCCGATCGAATCGAAAGATGAAGTGGGAAATTTGGCAGATACCTTCAATAAAATGATTGAAAGATTGCAAGATTATACCGAAAGTTTGGAACAAAAAAATGCAGCTTTGTTGTCCGCAGAAGCGCAGTTGCGCGACAGTGAAAGCAGGCTTTCTAAATTGTTAGAAGCAATGCCTGTCGGCGTGTTTGTCACTGACAGCCAAGGTCAACCTTACTACGTCAACCGCATCGGCCAGCAGTTGCTAGGAAAAGGAGTTGTACCGGCAGATACTATTGAAAAATTGGTAGCAGTTTACCAAATTTATATAGCGGGAACTCAGCAAAATTATAACTTGGAAATTTTTACGATTCCGAAACTTTTGAGGGGGGAAAGTGCTAATGCTGACAATATCGAAATTCGCCGTCCTGACAGGGTGATTCCCATAGAAGCTTGGGGAACGCCGATTTTTGACGATCGGGGTAAGATTGCGTATACTATTATTGCATTTCAAGATATTTCGGAACGCCGGACAATTGAGGCCGATCGCGAGAAGTTTACTGAGGAACTATCGCAACTCAACCGCGATTTAAAAAAAGCGCTGGATGCTCAATTACAGCTAACCCATGCTTACGGTAGATTTGTACCCCATCAATTTCTGGATTTGCTGGGATATGAAAGTATTGTGGATGTTAAATTGGGCGATCGGGTACAGAAAACGATGTCGGTACTATTTGCCGATATTCGCGACTTTACATCGCTGTCTGAGAGGATGACGCCGCACGAAAATTTTAAATTTATCAATCATTATTTAATGCGGACGGAACCTTGCATTACTGCGAATAATGGATTTATTGATAAATATATTGGTGACGGAATTATGGCTTTGTTTGATGGCATTGCTGACGATGCTGTTAAAGCCGGAATCGCTATTCTGGAAAATCTTGCTGAGTACAATTTAACTCGGGAAGAACGGGGTTACGGGCCGATCGAAATTGGTATCGGTATCAATACAGGTTCTTTGATGTTGGGTACGGTGGGCGGAGAAAATCGGATGGATGGAACTGCGATCGGGGATGCTGTTAATTTAGCATCTCGCTTGGAAGGGTTGACTAAAAATTACGGCGTACCGCTATTAATCAGCCACCATACTTTTTCCTCTCTGACGGTTCCCGGCAATTATCAAATTCGCCCGATCGATCGTGTTAAAGTTAAGGGAAAATCTGAGTTAGTGACTGTTTATGAAGTATTTGATGCCGATCCGCCGGAAGTTCGATCGGCTAAGTCAGCAACAAAAGCAGTTTTTGAAAAAGCCTGGATGCTTTACCGCAATGGAGATTTCGACGAAGCAGCCAAACTGTTTGAAGATTGTCTGTCGCAAAATTCGGTGGATAAAGTAGCTGCAATTTATCTCGATCGATGCCGCCAACAAGATTAAATTATTACTCTGACATCTTAAAATTGCTAGTCTATATAATTGCCCAGAAACTCCTGCTGAGAAATCATCTCTTCTGCTGATTTTTCAGAAATTAATCTCAAAAATCCTCGCAATTGTTCCCCAACCGAATAACTTTGTCTGCCCGTCACAATTCCTGAATGTTCTCGACCTTGTTCCATATAAATTTTATGCAAGCGACAAAAGTCCCCCACATTCAAAGTATAGATAACTCGCCCTTGGGAAGTTGCCCATATTAATTGTTCTTCATCCGTGCAACTGAGATTATTAGCTTCAGTAGTTGTCGCTACATCAATACCTGCGTTTCGGAGCGCTTTGACTAAGGAACGTTCCAAAATATCTTCATCTAAGTATAAACTAATTTTGCTCAAGATTAACTCCTCGCTTTACCTTCAGTGGCTAAGCGATCGCACTCAGCCTCTTCAGCAGCAATATCAGCATCTATCTGTTCTTTGTTGGCGTAGTAGTAAGCTAGTGCTGCATGAACTTGTGCTAAATTTAAGTGAGGAATTTCTGCAATGATTTCTTCTGGTTTTATCCCCATTTTGTACCAAATGGCGATTCGTTGAACTGTGATTCTAGTTCCTGCTATGCGGGGCGATTTCCACAGGTTTCGGGTGTGGAAATAATCAGTGTGCCAATATCAGTTAAAGTTGGCATAGTTAAAGCTGAGGTTAAAAATTAGAATTTAATTATAGCAGAAATTATTAACATTATCGACGCGCGCTGACTAAAGCAACCGATTTTTTTGCCGCATCTATTGATTTTCTTCGGGGGTTTTCGACAAAAACCCGGTTTCTGCCCGATCGCGAATAACTCCAAAGCAGTTGGGGCTGACATCCTGCCAGCCCCACAAACTAGATATCTATTCAATATCAGAGTTAATTACATATTTAAATTTTAGATACCCCCAGGGGAATTCGAATCCCCGTCGCATCCGTGAAAGGGATGTGTCCTAGGCCTCTAGACGATGGGGGCGCTTGGGTTTCGCACCTTTATTACTATAACGAACCTTTCCAAGTCTGTCAACTACTTTGGGAAATTTTTTTTATTTTAGATTTTGGGTTGGGGATTGGGGATTTTCCTGGTGCGCAGTGCGCACCCTACTACTGGGGATTTTCCTGGTGCGCAGTGCGCACCCTACTATCGATCGGAAAACTCGTTGCAATAAGCTTCCAGAATGCGCGTGCAGTTGCCGATCGCCCCTAAATGCGCGATTTCAAATCCGTGGGTGTTTTGTGTCGGGAAAGCCAAACAAGCGGCGCGGGCGACATGACCGAATTTCATCGCGATCGAAGCGTCGCTGCCAAAACCGCTAATCGCCGCTAATTGTACCTCCACGCCCGCGCGATCGGCCGCCGCGCGCAATTGGCCGTTCAACCCTTCATCATAAATCCCGTAGCCATCCTGAGACAGCAAAACCGGATTTTCGCCGTCTGCGATCGGGTATTCCGGCGCTAAGGGGCAAATTTCCAAAGCAATCAGCGCCTCCAACGGCTGCCGCTGCGTGAAATACAAAGCCCCGATCGCCCCTACTTCTTCCTTCGCCGAAGCTACTAAATAAACATTTACTGCAGGCTGTTGCAAACGTTCCGCCAAATCCAGCAAAATCGCGACGGAAGCCTTGTTGTCCAGGGTGTAGCTTGCGATCCAATCTTTTAACCGCAGCGGCCGTTTCCGGTGCTTTCCCACCACCATCCGCGTCCCCGGCCGCACTCCCGCCTCGGCTAATTCTGCAGCAGTACACTTGGTTTCAATCCAGGCATTTTCCCAATTCAGCGGAGTTTTTTCCTGCTGGGCTTTTTGCGGGCTTTCGTGGGAAACATGGCGGCTTCCGAAGCTGAGAATGCCACTAATTGTTTGCTTGTCTCCCAGCAAATCCACCACACCTTCGCCGTACACCCACGGAAACGCGCCGCCCAATTTGCGGACTTCCACTCGCCCCCGAGTACCGACAGTTTTGACTAGCGCGCCAATTTCATCTTTGTGGGCGGTAATGGCGATCGACTTTTCCCGATCGCGCCCCGGAATTAGGGCGATAGCGTTATCCGCACTATCCAGCCAAGCGTTGACTCCTAGAGTTGCGAATTTTTCCATCAACCGCTGATTGATTTCGGACTCGGCACCGCTGGGAGAGTGCAACATGACTAATTCTTCGATGTTTTTGAACAGTCGATCGAACTCTAACATTTTTTATTTTGCCTCTGCAAGTTTCGGTTAATATACAAATAATAATTTGATTTCATGAACCAACAGGATTGTTTTTTTACCGCAGAGAGCGCAGAGGGCGCAGAGAGAGAGTTGACAGTTGACAGTTGACAGTTGACAGTTGACAGTTGACAGTTGACAGTTGGTAATTTTCTCCTTCTTCCCTCTTCCTTCTTCCTTCTTCCCTCTTCCTTCTTCCCTCTTCCTTCTGCCTTCTTCCCTCTTCCTTCTGCCTTCTGCCTTCTTCCTTCTGCCTTCTTCCTTCTTCCTTCCTTAAATTAGTATTTGGTAATTTTTTTATGCTGTTTGCTAAAGTTGTTCGATTGCTGCAACGAAAAATTCGGGCTCGAAGGTTGGGAATTAAGTTCGATCGAGTTGCTACTTTTAATTTGCCGGCAAGTGCGATCGTCTGCAGACAGCGCCAGCAGTTAAGTTTGCCCGTTGAGAAAGGCATGGATGGCGAATTTATCGAAGTGCTGCTTGACGACTGTTACGGAGTCGAACAATTACCGCCTTCTTTGCTAACAATTCTCGATATTGGAGCAAATGTCGGCTTGTTTGGAATCGCCGCCCGCAATAGATTTCCCGCAGCAGTGATTCACGCCTACGAACCCAATTCCCACCTCGAATTTTATCTCAAAAATCAATCTCAAATCGCAAATTTTACCTATTTCATGGAAGCTGTAGGATCGACAGGCGGAAAAGTAACGATCGACATTCGGGAAGTATCGGGAAAAACTCGATCGACCGTTAGCGACAGCGGCAGCATTCCGATGGTATCGCTGCGCAGGGCGATCGATCGCATTGGTGGCAGAGTCGATTTAGCTAAAGTAGATTGCGAAGGTGCAGAATGGTTGCTGTTTGAAGATCCCGATACTTGGCAGTTCGTGCAACACCTTTCTTTAGAATATCATTTGTGGCTCGGTCACACTCACGCACAAACCCGACAAGTTGTCGAAAGTTTAGGATTTAAAGTGAGAAAACAAGTCCCGATCGATCGATGGTACGGTTTAATTTTAGCATCTCGTTCTGCCAGTTAAATGACTTCAGCCATGCTTTCCGATCTCATTTTCTCTTAACTTGCGATCGCTGCCAAGAATTTCTCAGCATTTTTAACTGTTTCAAGCTCGTAAATTTCCGGGTTATAACAAACAATTTGCGCTACCAATTTATGATGGTAACTTTGAGCATTTTCTAGCATGGAACCTTGATAGCGTCGATAGTTAACAACTACTTCTCTAGTTCCAAAAAATGGAATTCCGTGCTTGTGGCAATTTACCCAAAATTCCCAATCTTCGTAACCTTCTTTCATCTCAAGTTTGTAACCACCGACTCGATCGAAAATAGATTTTGCATACAGCGAAGATGGATGGATCGTGTTAGATTGCTTGATGTTTTCTGGCGAATACAAATCTGCACTGGGTACGATCCGGTTTTCGGTGCCGAACATTTGATAAGAACCAAATGCTACGCAAGGTTCCTGGGATTTCAAACATATTTCTAACAGCTCTTTTACAGCACGATCGGCTAAGATGTCATCAGCATCTAAAGGCAAAATATATTCGCCTTCGGCTGCTGCGATTCCGGCATTTCTCGCCCTTGACAGCCCTTGATTTGTTTGTTCTACTAGCTTGATTTTATGCTGGGGATGTGCTGCTATTAAATTCTTAGCGACCGTGCTAGTAGTATCCAAACTGCCGTCATTAACGATGATAATTTCCCAATTTTTATACGTTTGATTGATGACACTATTTACTGCTTGCGGCAAAAAGTGAGATTGATTGTAGCAAGGAATTACTACAGAAATTAACGGCCCTTTATCCTGGGGTATTGCAACTCGATCAATATTTTGCGATGGAGAATTTTGCACTGAATTTCTCGCCGATTGCAAGCTGTAAAAATAAATCTTGGGATGGACGATCGCCAATTGATTCACATCGGTATTTTGATATTCATTTGCCAACTTGGGATATCTCGATAAATGTTCTTGTTGGACAAAGATTAACATATTCTGAGCGTACCACGGCTCGACTTTATCATTGTTCCAGACTTGTTTTCTCAAGCAATCGACAACTGTAAAACCTTGTTTCTGAAAATAATAAACCCAATACTGCGGCCATTGTTCGTTAACGTGTTCGACACCGCCTTGAAACGGGATTGCAGCCGAAAATAAAATTACTGGTGCTAGTTTCGTTAGGGAAAAAACAAAGTTTTCTGCACAGATGCTGGGCAAATGTTCGGCAACTTCTAGAGAAATTGCTAAGTCAAATTTTCTGTTTATTTGCAGCGGGTGTTTTAAATCAGCAGCATGAAACCGATCTAAAGGAATTTGTAATAGGGTGCGATCGACATAATCGCCATCTATGCCCAAACAGTCGGCAATTCCCAACTGTTGAAACGCCGCCAGCCAACCTCCCGTACCGCAGCCGACATCGACAACGCTTTGAGGAAAAACTGGCTGCATCAACTTTAACAATAAAGGAATAATTTCTATAGCTGAACTGCGAGTTCCTGCACCGATTAATTCATAAAAGTCTTTGGTATAAGATGACTGTATATTTTGTGTTTGCGAGCTAGTAGTTTGAGAATTGCTGCTAACATGATAACCTTGCAAATGTGTTGGTAACTCCCAGGAAATATTGGGATCTGGCTGGTGTTTTACTGGTTCGACATTTCCCCGCCAAGCTGCACCCATAATTTGCATAGTTTGATAAATTACAGTATGCCAACCTTTTTGTTTCAAGTAATCTAAACCTTTAGCAACATCGGGAGATGTTAAATCATGAAATAAAATTATTGCATCTTTTTCGGCTAACTTTTCGCAGGCGATCGCATCATTTAAAGGCCCATCACCTTCGTGTTCTCCGTCAATAAAAATTAACGACCATTTGCGGTTGAATTGAGTGGCAAATTCCTCTACTCTTTGGGGGCTGTATCCGGGGATTAACTCGACGGAAGTTTGCACTCCCGACGCATTGAGAGCGCCTTGAATTGAATCGATAACGCTTTGCCTGATATCCTCTCTTGCTAGCAGCGGATCGACCACATCTAATTCTACTCCGGCGAGGGCTAAATGACACGCAGACCAACCCAGCCAGCAGCCGATTTCTAAGGCTTTTTTTCCGGTAAATTTCAAGGCAGTATTGTAGAGGATGTGCGCTTCGTCGCGGCTGAGAAAACCGACAGTATTAGCGCGCCGATCGACATACCAATTGTGCGGAATTCCTCGGCGCAGGTAAGGCCACGGACAACTATTAGTATCCCCGACTATCATATTGGTAAAGTGCGCGTCTGGCAGCATAATTTGCAAGCCAGGGGAAACGTAATCTCCGGCAGGCAATACATTATTGTTTGGAATTTCAGGCTGTGCTGGTGTTATCATTGTTTTAGATTGAATCGGTTGGTATCGCAGGCTGATTTCGATTGTATCTCCGTCAGTTGTTGCTAATTTTACCGCATCGTGTTTGTGGCCGGTGAGGTGTAGGATGCCGATCGGCTCGTGGGGCAAATACGGCTCGACAAAACAAGCTTGCTGCTTGTCCCAAACTGGCAAACCGAAGTTGCAACTCCAGTTACAGCGAGCGGGTAACATCTCTGTTTTGTCAAACATTTCGGTGCCGTAAACTAATCGATTTAAGGCGATTTGATCGGTCATTAAAGAAACGTGCTGCTGCAACCCTTGCTCCAGATATTGCGCCCAAATTTCCCAATGCGGCGCGGATTTGTGCAGTGCGAAAATCCCGGCATTGATCGTTGGATAGCTGTGCAACTGCTGGGCTACTTCTTCCCCAAAAACTGCTTGATAATCGCGGTAAACAAATTGCCAGTACCAAGGCAGTTTGCCGTAAGCTAAATAATAACATCTATCTAATTCTGGAACCACTGCTAAACCGCGCTTCGTCGCGCCTTTAACTAATAGTTCCACAGCGCTCCAATCTTGCACCCAAGCATCGGCATCTATCCACAGGTAGATGTCAAAATCGGGAAAGTAACTGCGCAGAAACGGACGCGCTAACAATCCTTTGAGGTAGTGAGGTGCTTCTTGTTTGCCAGGAAAATCAAAATTCCAATCTGGCTTTTGAATAAAATTAACTTGCGTTTCCAGCCACTGCAATTGTTCGGGAGTGCAGCCGAGATCGAAAAAGCCGATCGCGACATTTTTTCCCTCGGGTTTTTCCCGCACTGATAAAATAGTACCTCGTACCAGTTCAAAGTAATTTGCATCGGCAGCAGCAATGATGATAATCTGCATAATAATCTGCATAAGTAAGATGTATTATATAACAAATAGCGCCGAACCACATCTCGATCGCGCCCTTAAATTTAATAAATCGTTAACCTTTTTGTATCGATCGCTGCGTGTCATGTATTGCGGTAAACACTAATATTCTAATTACTCCCAATGACAACCCATTTAATATCCCAGGCGGCAAAATATCTAACAGCGGCACAAATCTATTTCACACTAGACTTACACAAAAACTCTATATGTAGGGTGCGCACTGCGCACCGCAACTGCTATAAATAGTATCTTAAATCTCTATGTTGCGTAAGTCCGATCGCAGCTTGGAAAAATTTAATTTAACTCCAGGAAAAACTGCCACTTTCGATCTTTGAGGACAACATCCTAAATATGTATTACATATTGTATGTATCTCGGTGCGGGACACTACGATCGAGCGTTAGTTACAAAACTTATCCTTTTGGAATAGCCCTCGATCGACCGTACAGCAAGAGTTTGCAGCATCACAGCAAAAAAAGTTGGCAAATTTTGCATAAAACTTGGCCGTTTCTCCTGATAAGTAAATGTAGCAAGAAAGTTCCAGCCACAAGAACGTGAGCATCCCCCTCCACAGGGGAATCTGACTATCCACTGAAACTGATGCTGTTACTTGCTACCTTCCCGCAGAGGAGGGCTGTTTGTCGGAGGAATCTGCTGCTGTTGGTGTTGCAGGTTAATTGAGCCCTCAAGATAGACAAGATCTCGATCGAGAATGCGATCGGCTTTTCATCGAATTTTCGGAAGCAACATCGAGCATGAGGAAGTTATGGGATTCAAATTTCAGATTACTAAAATGAGGGTTTTCCTGTCCGGATAGTATTAATTATTCTGTAGTTAAAAAAACAGGGTATTATGGTGTTGAAATTAAATCTGTTGTTAAGAATAACTATTGGGAGTTTTGTATTAATTGTGGGGGCGATCGATCCTGCAAAAGCTCAAAATTCGCCTCAAACAACTCCAAGTCCGACGCCAACTACGACCAGCGTAGATCGATCTGATATCATATTTTTTGGCGACACAGAAAACTTTGATAGCACAGTTTTAGTAACCCCACTTTTCAACCGAACAAACTTTCTTCCTAGCCCTTCTATTACACCCGATTCTCTAGGAGAATCTCTACCAAACTACCCAATACCTGCACCAACTCCGCCAGGAACTCAATTAACTCCGGTTTTAGTTTGCCGACATCAGCCACCCCCTAAAACACCTGTTAGACCAGAACCTCCATCACCATGTTTTAAGCTTGCGACACTTGCCGGTTTACCATCATCGGGTATTCAATCTGGTCAGTGTGAAATGAAATTGGTTCCTATCAACATCAGTGCTTTAAGACAATTTACAATTCAGAGTAATGACAAAGAAATTAAAGGAACTTCGATCGACATATCTTTAGCTTTCGATTCAGCTACTCAGAATTTATTAGGAATAAAATCCAGTCAATCCAAGTCTTGGCAATACTTGCGACCATCTCCTAACGTAGGAAATATTTGCCAAATTCCCTGGCCTCCTGATTGGAGATTTCGACCACCACCGCCTCCATGTACATCTTTGACTCCATGTACGCCGCCTCCATGTACAGATTCAATTTCATGCGAGCGCGCTCCTGAACCAATCACAATATTTGGAATGGGAATCGGTATTTGTGGTTTGGGTGTTGCATACAAAAAAAAGAAGAAAATCCTTGATAAGGCTAGATATAAAAATGACATTTAAACTCATTTTTAAATGTGTGGATGCTCTCAATTAACTCATTAACTTCGAGAGTCGCAAGTCATAATTCAGAAAAATCATCATAAATAGTTTGCGTAAGATATTATGAAATTAGCAAATATAAATCAGTTTTTTTTACTTTTTTTACTTTCCTTTACCAGCTTAGCTATTTGGGAATTAGGTTGTGTTGTTCCATCCCAAATAACCAAAGCTCAAATCAATGAGGCTCCTGATGGAACTAATACTGTAACTCGGATACAAAACAATAACGTAAATATCACAGGTGGCACACCATCTGGCACAAATCTTTTTCACAGTTTCCAACAATTCGGTTTAAGGTCAGAACAAACTGCCATTTTTAATGTAGATCCGACTATTCGCAATATTTTAGGGCGCGTTGTCGGTGGGGAGGCTTCAATAATTAACGGCACAATTCAAGTAACGGGTAATGCCAATTTGTTGTTAATGAATCCTGCCGGGATTGTTTTCGGACAAAATGCGAGTTTAAATATTCCCGGCGCTTTCACTGCAACTACTGCTACAGGCATCGGTTTTAACAATGGTTGGTTTAATGCAGTTGGCTTAAATGATTACGCAACTTTAGTAGGTAATCCTAACACTTTTGCTTTTACAAATACGCAACCGGGAGCAATTGTCAATCTAGGAAATTTGGCGGTGCGGGAAGGACAAAATTTAACTTTATTGGGCGGCACGATTTTGAATACCGGAAAACTTTCAGCACCGGGAGGAAATATTACTGTTGCTGCTGTACCCGGTCAAAATTTAGTCAGAATTAGCCAGCCAGGAAATTTATTAAGTTTGGAAATTCAACCGCCATCAACAGCTAGTAATTTGGCTCAAAATTCGGTAGTACCAGTTACATCTTTACCAGAATTATTGACTCGTGCAGGGGGAAATGCAACAGGGGTGAAAGTTAACGAGCGAGGAGAAGTAGTATTAACTTCTGGTAATTTGGTAAACAACGGAGATATTGTTTCTACAGGAAGTATCGAAACCTCATCTGAATTCGATGGGGTTAATAGCGGATCTGTACTTTTACACGCTGTCGGGAACATTATCACGGCAGGTATTGATACTGATACTAATTGGCAAGGCTTATCAGGTAATGGTAATGCTGGCAACATCACGCTATTTAGCACTGGAGGAGGTATTAATACTACTGCTGGCAATTTATCTGCTTTTTCAGATAATGGCAATGGTGGCAATATTACACTTAATGCTCAACAAAATATTTTGACTGCTACCTTAAAATCGGCTGTAAATCAATATTTATTCGACCGACCTGCTAGCGGAGACTCCGGCAATATTTCGATTACTAGCAGGGCAGGTTCAATCGATACCAGAGCAGGAGATTTAGATAGTAGAACCAATAATGGTAATGCCGGTTCTATTACTCTTCAAGCTAGAGATAATATTACCGCGCGTAATGTAACACCTCTTTTGTACGCAACTGGTTCAGGGAATAGTGGCAATATTAATATTACCAGTACAGAGGGCGCGATCGATATTTTGAATGTTTTAGATACTGGTGTTACATTTGGGAATGGAGGATCTATCTTACTCAACGCTAAAAATAATATTTTGCTTAACAATGTATACACTCGCGTTACAAATAATGGCGTTGGGGTCAGTGGTAATATTTCAATTACAAGTACAGCCGGAAATATTAATATTGCTGGAATTATGTCAACGCTGGCTGACAATGACACAGGTGGTGCAATTAGTGTTAATGCTGCTGGCAATATTACTGCCACTGAAATCAGTTCAACTGGCAAGCAAGAAGGTGGTGCAATAACTCTTAATAGTGGCGGTACAATCAATCTGGAATCCCTCAATGCTGATGGTGAAAACAAGCAAGGTGGAAACATCACAGTTCGATCGCAAAATGGCATTCAAGTAGCACCTGCTAATCCAATTTTTTCTCGATCGAATGGCGGTAATGGTGGCGATATTACCCTATCTAATGTTAATGGCAACATCCAGATCGGTAGCGTGAGAGCCGAATCTAAATCTCAAGGGGGAGATATTAATATTACCAATACAAATGGCAGCGTCAATACAGATCAATTAGTTGCAGGATCTGAGATTTCTGGAGGAGCTACACCATTCAAGACTGCTCAGGGTGGCAATATTAATGTAACGGCTGGTAGCAATATTACCACGACGATCGTCGGTTCGCAAGCGCAACAACAAGGCGGTACAATAACCTTTAATAGTGGTGGCTCTATAAATACTGGAGCTATCCTGACATCAGGAAATAATGGTGGCAATCTTTTTCTGCAAGCTGTCGGTTCCATAAGTACCGCTAACGGAGTTATCGACACAACGGGAAGTAACAACGGCGGTAATATTACTCTGCAAGCTGGCACTTCGATCGACACTACTTCCGGAATTATCAACGCAATGGGTGGCAACAACGGTGGCAATATTTCCCTCCAAGCAACTGGTAACATCAATACAGCAGGAATTGGCAGCGCTGTGTTATTAAGTGGTTTCAACGAAAATAGTGGCACTCTGCGCATTGAAAGCGGCGCTAATATCGACACCACCGCCGGCCCGATTATTACTGCTGCTGCCCGCGGTACGGGCGGAAATGTGACGATCGATGCTAAAGGGAATGCTGCAACATCGGATATTAATTCGCAAACATTCTCTAACAACGCTGCTCTAACTGGTGGAAAAATCGATATCCGAGCAAGTAGTATCACTGCTGGTGGCGAGATTGTAACTAACCGCAATGATATTACATTTGCCGCTCCGGTAACGTTAGCTGATAAGCTCTCTGTCAGCATTTTAAACACTGGCAATCTTAACTTTACTGGCAATATTAACTTTAATTCTACTGTTAACGGTCCTTACAATCTGACTGTCATACCTGCCAAGGAGGGAATAGTTCAGTTTAACGGGGCCGTTGGCAGTCCCAGCAACCCGATCGAAAGCATCAAAATAGAAGGCAACATCCCCAACAATCCCGTCGCTATTAACTTTATTACAACGAATAACATTAGCGTTGGCAACATTACTTCCCCAGCCGGAATCTCTTTGTACAGCTACAATGGAGAAATCAAAGCTGGCAATCTCGATACTAGCCCTCTGAATCTGACTTCCCCTAATAATGGCGGTCCTATAGATTTGAATGCTGGAACTAATATTACTGCGGGCAATATCAGCACTTCTGCGATCGGCAATTCTGCTAGCGGTAACGGAGGCGATATCTCGATCGATGCGATCGGAAATATTAATGTCGGTACGATTAACTCTTCAGCCACGGGGAATGCTGGGAATGTGACCATTGATAACCGCCGCAGCTCTTCGGGCAATACCACTCTGAATTACATTAACGCTCAAAGCCTCGTTAACGGAAGAGGTGGAAATGTTTCGATTTGGAACAAACAGTTTTTTCGATCGATCGGCTCTTTTATAGATAGAAATCAAGTTGATGCTAGCATTTCCACAGCCGGAAGTACGGCGGATAATGGCGGTACAATTTTTCTGCGTCACGGCGGTAATGGACAGACATATTTTATTGTTGACGGACCAGCAATTAACGGCACCAAGGCTGCTATTACTAGAGGAAATGGTGCGCAGTCAACAATTTTATCTGGTAATAGGTATCTTCATACATACAAACAGGATGGGGAAAAGATTGAAATTCAATCGCGCCCTGCGCCAACTCCAACGCCTGCGCCGACTCCCGCACTTACGCCAGCACCCGCACCCGCGCCAACTTCGGCACCTGCACCGACTCCAGCACCTGTGCCAACTCCCGCACCCGCGCCGACTCCGGCACCTACACCGATTCCAGAACCTGCTACTACTTCAGCACCTGCACCCACTCCAACGCCTGCAGCGACTCCTGCGCCGTCAGAGCCGGTTACTAATGGGTCAGAGCCGATTACTGCCGGGCCGTCAGAGCCGGTTACTAATGGGTCGTCAGAACCAGAGTCGCCAGGGACAAATACTGGGACACCGCCCTTACCTACACCGCGTCCCCGATCGCCCTCAGGAGCCACTATACCCCCTGCAAACACAAGACTCCTGCCAGGCCCTAACATTCCGCCAGCCTTTGGAATCCCCCAAAATAACGCGCCTGGTGGCCCGATCGCCCCTCCACCTTCGATCGCGCCAAATCCAGCGCCCACAGCCTTTCCAGCCCCTGAAAACACCTCGGTAGTGCCAATTCAACCAGCACCTGCAAGCGCGATCGCTCCTACCCTTACCCCCGCGCCCGCGCCGACAACCAGCTCGAATCCGCAACAAGATTTAGCTTTTTTAATTGGCAACTTATTAGGTGCTGAAACTTCTGTTAATCAAAATCCTGAAACTGGAAATACCGAATTAAATTGGAGGCGCAACAACGAAACAATTATCTCCCTCGAACTTCCTTACAGCCCATCAGTTAATACCATTGCCGGAGCCGATACCGATCGCGTGATTCCCAGTCCCACATCTGGGGATAATTTAACTGTTAATGCAGTAGACAATCCTCCTGAAATAATCGCGCCAACTCCAACTCCACCACCGTCGAATATTGAGACAGTTGACAACAATCTTACTGACTGGCTTACTGAATTGGGGCGGAGAATCGATGCCATAAATACAGCACAGCAGCCAAATATATCTAATAGTCCCGCACCCGCACCAACTCCAGCACCAATTCCCAATCCAACTCCCGCATCCGTACCAAGTCCAGCTCCAACACCATCTCCAACCCCCGCACCCGATCCCAAAGTGGAAACTCCCAATGTTTCTAATATTCCCAATCTGATTCCTCCAGAAATCATCACTCGATCGCTCGTCGAACAAACTATCGCGCAAAATAATGCTGATGAAGCTGTCGCTCAGATCGATCGACTGTTTGAACAAGACTACGAAAACTACTTCGGTGAAAATTTAACCGAGATCAAAATAACCGTTGAATATCTGAGACAAACCTTGAAAAAAATCGAGGCAGAAACCGGAAAAAAAGCAGTAATTGTTTACGCGATCGCCCGCCTCGAAGGATTGTCGTTAATCTTAGTAGTTCCCGACGGCCCTCCGATTCTCAAAAACATCCCCGTTACCAGGCAAGAGTTAAATAATACTGCGACGAGCTTTCAAAAATACCTTGCACACATAAATAGTTTGCAAGATCGAAGATATTTGCCAAACGCACAGCAACTTTACAGTTGGTTAATTGAGCCGATCGCTGCCAATTTAGCATCCTTAAATATCGATACTCTAGTTTTTTCATTAGATACAGGTTTGCGTCAATTGCCGCTAGCAGCTTTGCACGACGGCAAGCAATTTTTAATTGAAAAATACAGCCTCGGTTCAATTCCCAGTGTCAGCTTGACTGATACGAATTATCAAAGTTTGCGCGACTCCCGAGTTTTAGCAATGGGTGCTTCAATATTTCCCCACACTAATAAACGCGAGTTGCCCGCAGTACCGATCGAACTATCCGCGATCGCCGGCCAGCAAAACTCGATATCATCGCGTAGAGATGAGATTGCTGCTAACAATATTTCCCAATTACCGCTGTGGCCGGGTCGCTCTTTTCTTAATCAAGAATTCACCCTAGAAAATCTCCGAAAACAGCGAGAACAGCAGCAATTTCAAATCGTGCATTTAGCAACTCACGCAAGTTTTCCCCAAGTAGAAAACGGACGGAAAGAAGCAGAAATCGATTTTTGGAATCGCTCTTTAAGCTTAGATGAATTCAGGCAGGCTCAATGGTACGATCGCTCTGGAGTCGAGTTATTGGTATTGAGTGCTTGCGAAACTGCGATCGGCGACAGCAGTGCGGAAATGGGATTTGCCGGATTAGCTGTCCGCAGCGGCGTCAAATCGGCTGTGGCGAGTTTGTGGAAAGTTAAGGATACGGGAACTTTGGGGTTAATGACTGAGTTTTACCGCTATTTGCGATCGGAACCAATTAAAGCAGAAGCGTTGAGAAAAGCGCAATTAGAAATGCTGCGCAAACAGTTAGTAATTGCCAACAATCAATTGCGGGGAAATGGCGGTGCGATCGATTTGCCACAATCCGGACAAACGCGCGATTCAGATTTATCTCACCCGCATTTTTGGGCTGGATTCACCGTAATCGGCAGCCCTTGGTAAAAAGTTGACAGTTGACAGTTGACAGTTGATACCTGTAGGGGTGAAGCATTCGGGCGATAATTTGTGCAATAAATTTTACGATCGAAACCCGAATGCTTCACCCTGGAAATGTGCGATCGAACAACCCTACCTCAAACATTTTTGACAGCAAAAAGAGCGATCGAGAATTAGCTGTTTGCCAATTTTCGATCGCCCTTCCAGATACCAATTTCCAGATATCAATTAAGCAAGCTCGATCGTGACTAGGAATTAGTAGTCTGAGCTTCCTGCAATCTTTGCTTGAGCTCTTCCAGAGCGCTCGCCCAGCGCGGATCTGGCTGCACCGAGCCGGAATCGTTGTTGGAAGAGGTTGATGTTGCTGTATTGCGACGGGATTTGTCGCCTCCCCGACGGCGATTGCTCTTCCCGCTGCCGCCGCCACCTCCTCCTGGAACCGGAGCCGAGCGCTGTTGGGGCTGCGATTGTACCGGTGAAGGAGTCGCCGATTGCGGCTGCTGTTCTTCATCGCCCTTGTCAGATTTACCCTTAGTGCGAGGTAGAGCTTTCTCGATCTTGAGCGGGTTTTCTTTGAACATCAAGCCGTTATATTTCTCAATAATTTGGTCGGCTTGTTCGTCTGTCAGCACCGTTACGAAACCAAATCCCCTGCATTTGCCGGTTTTGCGATCGGTAATTACCTTTGTGGTAACAGATTCGCCTTCCGGTGCAAAAACTTCTTGCAATTCTTGGCGATCGAGTTCTTTCGGTAGGTTGCCGACATATAAACGAATAGACATGAAAGAGTCCTCCAGACTTGAATTTTAATTAATTTGCTCGAACCCAATTACCTGAAGTCAACCGAATGTTGACCGCAGCGCAAGACGAATTAAACGCAAAATATGCGCGTTCATCCGACCAACCCCAACAGCTCCCGCCACCTTTTAGAAAAAGACGATCTGCTCTCACGAGGTCGGAACTTGGCCGCCGGTGCAGAGAACTCTTAAATCTAAGGTTGTTGTGCAAACTTTTAGTCATCACTTAATTGTTGAGGCTATTGGCTATTCTGTATTGCTTGCTTTCGGTTTTGATTCAGAATGTTTATAGCCAGCACTGTAGAAATTTATTTCCAAGGATGCCAATTTCAGGCGTTCGAGATACCAGTATTCAGTTTAATACGGTGATGGATAAAATGGCTAACATTTTTTAACCTGCAACTTTACCTCGCTCTTCATTCTGAGAACTTTTTAGTCACCCTTGCATCCCTTAAATTGGGGCGGGCTGCGTTTAACCGTTCTTTAACGGTATCACAGCCTCGGTAACACAGCTAGTTATTTAGGAATATTTCGCTCTTAACTTAACTGCAAGCATATTTAATGACTGTTCTGAATTCACTTCCCGAAACAGGTTGCCGAAAAAAACAGCCGACTAGCGGCTGGCCGAACTTGCTGTGTTGGGAGGTTGACAAGTTGTACGCGCTACCTTAACGGTTTTGGCCTACCAAGGTTGCAGCACTCTTTTTGTCAAGCAGATTCATGTAAATTAATATAACGCTCTGTCGGCAGAAAAGCAACTTTTGTTTACGAAAGAAGTTGACAGTTGACAGTTGACAGTTGACAGTTTGTAATTTTCCCACTCTCCCACTCTCCCTATCTTCCGCCTTGAACGATGGTGTAAGCGCCCCAAAAGGCTGCTGCAAAGGCTAAAATTGCCGACCAAATAGGGTGTCCGCTGTTGCTGGTTTTGCCTCCGGGGGCGCGCAGGGTTTCGAGGTCGATCGCCACTATCGCCCCCCGCCGCAGCCAGCCGGTAGCTGTTACGGATTTTCCCAACAAGTCGATCGGGCGCACCGGTACGGGCCACCAAGATCCGATCGGCCCAAATCTCGAAACATAATGCAACCTCACCAATCCCGAATCAGTTTGCAAAATTAAATCTTGTCCCAGCCAATTGCTGATACCCGATCGACCTAAAAGTTTCCCTTCCAGTTTCACAGGCTTAGCATCCAGCGGCAAAGTCTCGGGATTGGATAAAATTTCCGGCAAACTCGGCGGCGCAACTTGTCGCGCCGGAATATCCGGGAAAAAATAATTGATCCGCGCCAAAGTACCGAGGCTAAATCCGATCGGCAAACAGCCCCACAAAATCGATCGATCGCCCAACAACCAATCAAACTGCCAAATACTCGTCCTTGACAAAATTGCCCCGATCGACCACAAAACGCCTACGATCGCCAAACTCATCGGAATTCCCAAAAACGGCGCGCCTTGTAAAAATAGTTTGGATTTTTGCAGTTTGAGAATTGACTTAAAAAATGACAATTTCCCCTTATTAGATGCTTCCGGCTCCGATAAACTTGCCAAATCTAACTCTGTCTCCAATTTCCAGAATTGAGCGTAGAGTGCCAATAATTTTAAACGTTCTCCCAGTAAAGGATGCGTGCTGTTAACCGTCAGCCAGTTGCGCAAAGGATTCGCCAGATCCCACTGCAAAATCGGTTCCAGAGATGAATGTTGGGCCGCCGAACCCAGCGTTACCGCCTGCAGCGGGCTCACCGGCAGCAACAAATCGAAACTTTCCAAAAAATAGCTGGTTTGTTTCTCTTGTTCGATACAAATAGCAGTATCGATCGCGATTTTTCCCATCGCCCGCGTCAAACCGTTGGGATTGCCGGTAATTTCTGCAGCAGTTCGATCGCTAAAAAATACCCTCCGGCGCGACAGCCACAACATCGGCCATTTCAACAATTTATAAATTCCGTAACTGCAAGCAGAAATTGCGCCCGCCGCCAACTTGACAGCAGAACGCAAAAATGGAACTGTCATTAAATCCGACAGTCTTTCTCCCCAGTGCGCCACCTGCCAGTAAATTAGATAAGGAATTTGCAAAACCAATACAGCCAAAGACATCGGTGCAAAATCCCAGTGGGCGATATGCCCCAATTCCCGAGCAAAAATCGCAGCAATTTCATCTTCCGCCAACTCCTCCAACAGCCCTTGACTGACAGCAATTCGCGCAAATCGAGGCAATCCGCCGTAACTGAAAGCAACGGGAAGATCGATCGGCAAAAGTTGCAGCAGCGGTTCCCGCATCCCTTGTTTTTTGCAAAACTCCGCATTACCCGACCGGCTTCTTTGCTGTGTTTTGATAATACTGTCGCCCGCAGCGGTGCGATGCCGCAA
This sequence comes from Richelia sp. CSU_2_1, assembly GCA_012034575.1. Taxonomy (GTDB): domain Bacteria; phylum Cyanobacteriota; class Cyanobacteriia; order Cyanobacteriales; family Microcoleaceae; genus Microcoleus. Next base: position 36,761 of record JAAUPF010000047.1, read on the forward strand.
AACAATTTCAGCAGTAAATCTATCAGCCACGGAGATGCCGCCAACAGCAACACGAAAAGAATTTGCAGAAATAAAGTCGGATCGCGGTAAAAAAGCTGAATTGGTTTGATAAAAGGCAGCCTGAGGTAGATGTAAAGCTGAACCAAAAATGAATTAACTGCCCCCATCAGGAATCGCAGGACAAATCGGCTGGCATAAAATAGGGCGACGATCGAGATAATGGCTTCGATCCGCAAACCCATCAATTTTAGAGGCTTGAGAGGCCGCCACCCTTTAGCCCGCCCCGCTTGCTGCCAAGTGTGTTCGGCTGTATCTGCATTGAAAAACTCGGTAAAATCGGCAGGAAAATCAGCACTGTTTTCGCCACTAACATCTGTATCCTCGGTGGTGAATTCGCTTGTTGCAGAAGTGTCTGATGTGAATTCAGAAGCCTTAACTGTTGGTAATTTAGGACTTTGTGGCGTTGCGATTTTGTTTTTTTCAGGCAAACCATCCGGTTCAAACGCTACAAATCCGGTAGCGTTGCCTGCGGGGAATTTCTCGGTAGCGGGCAGTATTTCGGGTTTTGGCGTTTCCTCGCTGAAGGGTACAAAGCCTGTTTCTGGTGGAGTTTGGGAATTATTGGCGGGGGGAATTTCTGGCGGTTGTTCTGAAGTTGCCGGCGGTTGTGGCGGGCGCAACTTGGTTAATTTTTGCAAAGCCCGATCGGCCCAAGCTTTAACTTGAGAATTGGGATTTTTTGTCAGAGTGGAGCACAGGGCGATCGCACCTTTGAGATTACCGGTTGCTTTGTAGGCAGCCACCAAGCCCATCTGCGCGCGCGCGCCTTCGGGCCGATCGGCTTCTGCTTCAGCAACAGAGGTCAAAAGGGCGATCGCCCGATCGTACTCTTGTTGTTTTAAAGCTGCTAAGCCAGCCTCCAGAGACTGTTTCACAGATGAATTCGCCGAATTTCGATCGTTTGGAGATGCCATGACATTGCTTGCGCTAGCGTCTTCTCTAAGATAGCCTCAGGGGAAGGAAGAAGGAAGAAGGAAAAACGAGGAGTTTTGAGTTTTGAGTTTTGAGTTACCAGATACTCCTCCAGCCACAAGGCTGAACTCTCGGTAAAATAAAGGGGTAAGGAACTGTAACTTAATTGTTTAACATATCTGTACATTGCGTACTTTTTGGGTATGAAATTCACTAGCGTTAACAATTACTAATTTATAGCTTTTGAACAGGTGAATTACTAGACGAAACACTTGTTGTCGTTCGGCTAAACTTGAAGCCCCTCGTCGATCTAATAACGTCCAGAATATAGGACCCCCCTTTTTTTGGACGATCGCCCGCGATTTTGAATGTTCGTAGTGAAGACTTTAGTCCTGCTTTTTGAGGACTTCAGTCATCACTACAAACTGAACTTTTCACGGTCGATCGATCGAATCGGAAACAGTCAACTATCAACTATCCACTATCCACTCAAAACTCAAAACATACTTGCCCCAATCCGCTACTCCCGATCGACTCTCAACTCTCAACTGATTTCTACTTACCAAGGATTGCCGATCATTCTAAAAGCCGACCAATAATAAGGATGAGAAAAATTCTGAATATCGGTATTTGCCAATTCCGGCGGCAGCGGCAAACTGCGAGAAGAAGTACGCAGCATCCCCCCTTCAATCCGCACCTCTTGGCGCAGCAGCGCTAATTGCGCTTGCCGCAGCGCTTCTGCCTTAATCGGAGCAGTTCTCAATTGCGCGTAAAACTCCGCCATCAATCCCAAACTGCCCTCGTCACTGATATACCAGAGAGTAGCCACAGCCGATTTTACCCCAGCTTGCACCGCTAGCCCGCCAAAGCCCAACTCAGCCTCCCGATCGCCCACAGCAGTCCTGCAAGCGCTCAAAACTAACAATTCAACTTGCGGGCTGTGCCAACCCATTTGCCGCAACTGATCCAAACGCAATTTAGTATCCCACAACTGAATAAACGATTGGCTGGGGCTTCCCGATCGAAAATCGGCGTGGGTGGCCAAGTGAATCATCCCAAACGCCTGCCCCTGACGCTGCGCTTTCAAATTTGCCAAAGTGAAATCTTCATTCAAGAAAGATTTGCCGGGCCACTCCTGTGGCGCGATGGCAGGTACTTCTATTTTCACTGCCGGCAAGGGACTCATATCTGCAAATTCCGACGCCCCCATTGCCAGAACTTGCGTATTTTTGAAATTGGCGGCGGTGGTATCTGTCAAACTCAGGCTGGGCATCGATCCGACACTGTAACGTTCTACCAAAAAGCCTTTGCCGTCGTGCAGTGCGGCCATCGGTATCGATCGCAGCCACGCATCTGAGATAAATGATAAGTTCTGAATTCCTCGCGCTTGCAATTCTATTTCGATCGGCTCTACCATCCACCGATAAAGCTGCTGGGCTAAAGGCAAATAACTGTGAGTGTGGCGCTTTACCGGATTGGTCAGTTCGTTGCGAAATCTCTGAACTGCTGACATTACCACAGCGCGATCTGTTTGCGGTATGCGCGCGCGCAGGGGGGCACCTTCCGGCGTTATCACCACTAATTCCAATTCCTCGCTGGCTGGAATTTGCTGTTCTACCCGCAAGATGGAGGAACTGCTGTCAGCCCGATCGATTGGCGAACCTTTGGGAACAAACCTGATGTAGACGATGGCGGGTTTGACGCCTGTGGATTGCGCGACTGTACGAAGGGTATTTTGGGTTTCTTCGATGGTGACGATCGTCCTGGTTGGTGGCAAATTTAGGTAATTGACAAATTCGCTGGTAAATCTCTCCTCCGCAGGAAAAATCATCGTACCGAAGTTGGGCGGCAGCGCGGACACCTCAATCGGCGGTGGCGCTGGAGAATTGCCCTGTTGCAGGGAACTGGATATCTCGTTTTGCTGTTGCGAGTTGGGGGAAAATAAAGGATTTGTTGTGAGTGGTTGACTCGGTGCGATCGGGGTAGCGAGTTCTCGTGTCGGTATCGTTGCGAGATTTGGTGCCTCAGCAGCAGGCACTGCAGGCATCTGGCCGATCGAAACTGTCGGAGGCGACTCAGTTGACACAGTTGCTGGTACGATCGTTGAATTTTGAACAGTTGTCTGAGTTGGTGTCACATTTGATACTTCTGTTGGATTTTGAACTATTGGAATAATTGTCTGTACTGGCAAACCCGATACTGCTGTTGAATTTTGCACAGTTGTCTGTGTTGTCGTCAAACCCGATACTGTTGCTGGATTTTGCACAGTTGTTTGGGTTGGTGTCAAATTTGATACTGCTGCTGGATTTTGAACGATTGTCTGTACTGGTGTCAAATTTGATACTGCTGCTGGATTTTGAACAGTTGTCTGTACTGGTGTCAAATTCGATACTGCTGTTGGATTTTGAACAGTTGTCTGTGTTGGTGTCAAATTCGATATTGCTGCGGGATTTTGCGCAGTTATCTGTTGTTGGCGACAAATTCGATACTACTGCGGGATTTTGCGCAGTTATCTGTGTTGGCGACAAATTCGATACT
>JAAUPF010000269.1 GCA_012034575.1 Richelia sp. CSU_2_1
AATACCTCGCCACCAACGCCCTCACCCTCAACGGCGGCACAATTAAAGATAACTTGACAGTCGATGCCATCTTAACCCTCCCCGCCTTAGCTTCAGCACAGTCCCTCGGCGGCAGCAAAGCCATAGTTATCGACACTCTTGCACCGAATGTTGTCTTAACATCAAATTCACCACCAACAGTAACAGGTTTATTTAGCGTCACTGCCACCTTCAATGAAGATGTCACTGGCTTTGATAATACCGACCTCACCGCCGCCAATGCAACTGTTAGTAACTTTGTCCGAGTTGATGCCAAAACCTACACATTTGATGTCACTCCCATTGCAACTGGTAATGTCACAGTTGATGTTCCTGCCGCCAAAGCAATTGATGTTGCTGGTAATAACAATACGGTCGCTACTCAACTTGTCCGTACTGCGAATATTACCGGACCCGATCTTATCCCACCTAATGTTACGCTAACATCAACTTCACCACCAACAGTAACAGGTTTATTTAGCGTCACTGCCACCTTCAATGAAGATGTCGTTGGCTTTGATAATACTGACCTCACCGTCGCCAATGCAACTGTCAGTAACTTTGTCCGAGTTGATGCCAAAACTTATACTTTTGATTTGACTCCCACTGCTGATGGTAATGTCACCGTTGATATCCCAGCCGCCAAAGCAACCGATACAGCAGGTAATAACAATACCGCAGCCGATCGACTAACTCGCATTGCCGATATCACCCCACCTACGGCTAACTTAAGTGCAATTGCTAACATTAGTACGGCAGATGGCATCAGTCAGATATTGACAGTTACTTTCAGCGACAACAGCGAAATCGATATCGGCAGTTTAGATAATTCCGATCTTGTTATCAATTGGTCAGGTGGTGCTATTCCTGCTAGCTTTGTTAGTGTCGATGCCAATAGCAACGGTACGCCGCGTACAGCAACTTATTCCTTGATTCCTCCAGGTGGAAGTTGGGATGATGCTGATAACGGTACTTACACGGTAAGTTTACAAGCATCACAGGTAAAAGATGCTGTTGGTAATTTTGCTGCTGCTGGCAGTTTGGGTACTTTTAGTGTGAATGTACCGACACCAACCCCGACACCCACTCCAACTCCAACTCCGACGCCAACTCCAACGCCGACTCCGACGCCAACTCCAACGCCGACGCCGACTCCAACGCCGACTCCGACTCCAACGCCGACTCCAACACCATCCGGGGCTGGTACGGGGGCACCCCTCCGCTAGACGCTTCGCCCCTACAGACACCGACACCCGCGCCTGCGCCAACACCAACGCCAACCTTAACGCCCGCGCCAACGCCAACACCGATTGCTAGTGATGACTGCATCTGCGATCGCATTTCCTATCCCAATTTAAACCAACCAAACGAGGTTGAAAATACCGTGCTTGGTGTATTGGAAAGTCAAAGAGGTACTGCTCAAAACGATGAATTACTGGGCAGCAATTATGGCAATATCTGGGATGCTAGAGACGGGGATGATAACTTATATGGTGGCGATCGCACCGACATTCTCAACGGCAACACGGGCAACGATCTAATCAGTGGTGGCAGCGACAATGACACCTTATTTGGAGATGAAAATAATGATATCATCCTCGGCAACTTAGGTAACGATTTAATCTTCGGAGGCAAAGGTAATGACTCGATCAATTGTCGCGAAGATGATGACATCGTTTATGGCAATAGAAATGATGATTTCATTGATGGTGGCAAGGGTGATGACACTTTATTTGGAGGTAAAGGGAATGATGTAGTGCTTGGTAGTGAAGGTGAGGATTCGCTGTTTGGCAATCGAGGTTCGGATACCATCTGCGGCGGGGCTGGCAATGAATTTATTAGCGGTAACGAGCAGGAAGATGTTCTGGCTGGGTGTGAAGGAAATGATACTATTTATGGAGGGGAAGACAGCGATACTTTGACTGGCGGCCGAGGCGACGATCGCCTTTACGGAGATTTAGGCAATGATAGTTTAATTGGCGGCAGCGGTAACGATTTATTTGTCTTAGAAGCAGGTCGGGGATTCGATACGATCGCCGATTTTACCCTCAATCAAGATGCGATCGCCCTTACCAACTCTTTGAGTTTCGCACAGTTGGAAATCGTTCAAAATATTCGAGGAACAATTATCAAAAACCTCTTGACAGGAGAACAATTATGTCTGATAATTGGCGTGAGTGCAAATTCGATAACCTCCGCTAATTTCCAGCAAATTTAGAGAAGATCGATCGGGTCGATCGCCCTTAAGCAAATGCTGCATGCAAAAATCATTTGAGAGCCGCCGTGAAGTTGAATTCTTAATCGCTCAATTATCCAATCTACTCATCCATCAAGAAGAGTTAGATTTGGGAGTGACTGTTAAGGGAAATGTAACAACATTTGACGATTATTGCTTTGAATAGGCGATCGCAAAACTATTGCTGAAATACGACTGAGGAAAGCGATCTCTCTATCCCCCGAGCGAATCAAACTAACTTCTTTACGCAGATTTTACCGCAATCTCAGTAATGAGAGGTTGATACCGATCGCTTGAAAAAGGACGAAAATCCTCGTTTTCTTCAATACTCATTTTACATAACAGGCGAAACTGGAAGGGTGTTGTGGGTTGATTAACTCGCTCGACTCGCACCTTTAAGCTAACATCGTGCCGAAGTAACTCAAAAATTTCTGCCAGCAAATATCGCGGAAAATAACCGACAATGCAGCGATCGCCCGTGCTGGTAATAAGAGCGCGATCGCTATATAAATCTGGCACTTCCCGATCGAACTCTAACATTTCTCCAGCCTCCAACCGATCGATCCGCTCGATCGCGCTGCCGGGCAAATGCCGCAAACCTTGCGAGAAAAAGTAAAGATTGTACTGCCCTGCTTCGTCCGCTTCCGGACAGGGAAAAACGGCAAACGTATCCGTGACTCGTTCGCCGCCGCTGCGAGATAAAATTGCCATCGGACTGGGGTCATCGCCGAGCAGATCGAGCTGTTCGATAAAACTGGAATAATCGGGACGCGATCGCGACATGACCCGATTCGCAAATACTGAAAATAAATAAGTCGATGTATAAATCTCATCTAAACGCGGAAACGGAGCAAACGGCTTAAACGCACATTTCTCTTCAGCTTCTTTAACACCTTGGGTATAGACAAATTGATAGATACTTCCATCGAATGTTAACCGCCCGATCGTAAACCAATAAGGACTAATGGGGTCTTTCCAAGCCAAAAATAGCGTTTTGGGTGTTTTCACGGTAGAGTCTCTCTTAAATTAAGTAGCCTGTGTTTGTTGATTTCAAGAATAGACCGGGCTAAAATGCTAGCTTCGCCGGAGATGAGCGAGCAATTAATGCGATTGAAAATATTTAAAATATTGGCTTGCGAAATATTATGCCAGCTACCCAGCAGCAGATCTGACTGCTGCGAAGATTTGTTGTGCACATAATTGCAATTCTGGAAACATTGAGGAAATCAGTCGATCGCTCTTTTGAAATAACTGTTTTTGATACTCATCTCCTCGCAACGTACAAATCGTAACTGTCGGCTGTTTCGGTTTGCCAATATATTCTCTGCCACCAACACCCAGATAGTCAACAATCCAATACTCAGGCACTCCCAGCAAAGCGTAATCTTCAACTTTACGGGCATAATCATTTTGCCAGTTGCTGCTGGCGACTTCAGCAATCAGTTTGATTGAAGAACCTGATGTAATTACAGGTTCTTGCTGCCACAAAGGCTCATCAATCAATTTAGTTTCATCTAATACCATCACGTCGAGGCGAAAAGCCGTTGCTGTTCCTAATAATTTGATGAGACAGCGAGGGGGGATAAAGTAGGGCAGATCCAGGCGGTCGATTTCTACATTCAGTTTTCGTCCCAAAAAACCGGATACTTGTTCGTGCGGCCCTGTTGGTTCCATTTCTGTTAATTCACCATCAATCAGTTCGTAACGATCGCTGTCGCCGTAGTTAGTAATAAATTCATCAACAGTTATAAGTTTTGGAGGTGATTGAACCATTTTGCTGCTTTTTATCTAAATCATGGCACGGATCTGGGGTTGGTTAAGCTGACGAGCCGATCGGATTTTGTGAAGGTTCGATCGCCAGAAAACGCTTGGTTTTTGCGATCGCGAGTTCCGACTCAAACGCTAACAAACTTGGCGGTCGGCGTTGGTTTCTGAGTCGGTGGTTCTGCTTTCTAAGGGATCTGCCAGGGGAATTACCCCCCTGCCAATCTGTTCGATCAATTCGTTGAGACTCAATCCCCGTTGGATTGCGATCGCGCGAATTCCCTCCCATCCTGTCGGCGTTACCTGGATGTTCCTTTGCTTCTTGGGTTCTTCATAGCGAGGTTGTCCCCCAGAGCGGTTGAGGTTGGCTATTGAATTGGGATGGGGGTGGATTCCTTTCCTGGGCGGCATGGCATCGATAGCATTTCCTTTTTTAACTATTTTCGCATCTTCCCGACAATTATCGACAGTTACTATGCTATCGTTGAATAACAGGAGGAAAATTCAGCACGCACTTTGCCCCCAGCAGATAGCAGGAACCAGTGCGGTCACTTCTTGCATCCAACAAGCGAGCCAGGAATTCGTCAAATGCAATAGACCTCTCCCATAATTCCAATCCCTTCCCCCGCTTGGTTTTGAGAGTTGCGCCCGATCGGGGCGCAACTCTCAAAACCAACGCTGATCTAAGGGTTTCAACGGTCGAGCGATAAAAACTGCCCAATTTTATGACCGAAATTTTACTGTTTTTTTTTCAGTTTGTAGGGGCTTTTATTGACACTCGGGCGATCGCACCTATTCGCCAGCGTATTAATCCACATACCACTAAAATTACTGTGTCGTAATTTTTCGCTTTTAAGCGGAATCTTTCTGCTGCCACTCGAAAGATTTTTAGTAATCTAATTAAGTGTTCGACAAAGATTCTTTTTTGAGCCTTTGACTTGTTCGCTCTTTTTTTAGCTGGAGTCAGAACGCCCTGACGAGGTTTTTTATGAGGAGTATTAATTAATGGTTCTCCTACATAAGCTTTATCCCCTTGAAATTTTTGTGAAGTTAAAAGTGACAATCGCTGCTTTCTCCAAATGTTTATATCGGCTGTTGCTCCGGTTTCTCCTACTACTACGTCAACAATCTCTTTACCGTTGGGCATGACTATTACCTGGTTCTTTTTAGTATGTCTCTTCTGTTTGCCAGAGTAATTCTTTTTCTGCTCTCGATCGTTCTGAGGTCTTTGTATGGGCTGCTCGTAGCTATCTACTATCAACTCAACTTCTGCCAAAAATTCTTGAACCCATGCCCGATCGGAATCATTTTTTTTTACTTGTTCTAACAACTAAGCCGGCAATAACTCTCGTAAGACTTTTACCCAGCGGTGAAAAATATAATTAGCGGTTGATTCGCCTATGTCAAATTGTACCCCAAGCATTTGAAAAGTAGGTAAGTTATGTAGGTAAACTAATGTCAAAAGAATTTGGTCTGCGATCGTTAGTTTAGGAGGACGACCGCTGCCAGGTTTGATGAGCCGAGTTTTCTGACTTTCTTGCTGTTTTTTGTGACTCTCGGACAAATTTTCTGCATTGATAATTAGTTCTATTAGTTGCTCGTAGTCTATACCCAAGATTCTTTGAGTCTCGGATGGATGCTTTTCCAGGTATTCTCGGAGTTTGCTCATGTTGAGAGGTGGTAAAATTCCATTATAATTTAAGAGCTATCGGTCAACCATTTCTTTTTGGGAGAGGTCTATTGGTTCTTTGGTCGAAGTTTACGCGCCCGATCGAGAAGATGTTAACGGCCGGTTGGGGCACGTTCAGTCAGTCGGAGAGAAAACCGCTACCGTGTGGCTGCGGCACATTCCGACTCTGACGGTGAAGTTGCATACCTTCAAACACTCGGCACTCACCGTCGTGTCTCTGGAAAGTCAACCTGAAATTCAAGAAATTTGCGATCGCATCGCTCGACTTCACAAATTAGGAAATCTCGATCCGTTTGAGATAGAAATTTTGAACTTGTTAGAAAGAACAACTGCTCTTACTCCTACCGAAATGCTGTATTTAGAACAGATTGAAAACAGGCGAACTCGCTGACAGAGATCTCCTATTTATTTGCCGAGGTCGTTAATATTTTTCCACAAAGTTCCGACCTCAACTCAAAAGCCACTGTGACGGCGCGGTTTTCTTGCTGTTATATTTCCCCGCACTCGGGCAGCAACATCTAAATTCCGAGAGCCTTTGAGATAATTGCTTTCTTCAATTCCGATCGACTTTGAAGCAATTGCCCGTTCGGGGAAAATCGCAAGCGGGCCGATCGAAACCAAACTTTTATCCCACATTCCGCACCCCAACTGTGTGCGTGCCAGTTGGGGGTGCGGAATGTGGGTTGTAACACTCTTTGACCCCCCCTAACTCCCCCTTACAAAGGGGGGAAAAAGAACACTGTTGCATTCTTTCCCGCCCCACCGCAAACGATCTTAATTCCTTTGAATGCTGCGCGGATCGAGGGCGTCGCGCAATCCATCTCCCAATAAATTAAACGCCAATACGGTAAGAATAATTAGTGTCGCAGGCGGCCAAACCAACCAAGGCTGCAAAACTAGAATTGAAGCATTAGTAGACAGCGATAGCAAATTTCCCCAAGAGGGATCTGGCTGCTGAATTCCCAAGCCGATTAAACTCAAAACTGACTCGGCTACAATGAAACTGGGAACGGATAATGTAGCCGAAATAATCACGTAAGTTGCAGTTTGCGGCAAGACATGGCGGACTATAATGTAAATTGGATTTGCGCCCATTGCCCGCGCGGCTTGCACGAATTCTAGCTCTTTAATTGAAAGAACTTGCCCGCGAATTACCCGCGCTAAACCAGTCCAACTAATGAATGAAGTAATCAGCACGATCAGCATGAATCGCTGGGTACTGGTCAATCCTGGGGGCAATACGGCGGCTAGCGCTACTAATAAATACAAACCCGGAATGGTCATCAATACTTCAACAAATCGCATGAGAATACTGTCAATCCAACTGCCAAAATAACCCGATATTCCTCCAATTAACAGTCCTAAAGGAAAAGAAATTGCTATGCCTACTAAGCCGATGCTGAGGCTAATGCGGCTGCCATGTACTAAACGGCTGAATTGGTCGCGGGCTTGTTCGTCGGTGCCTAAAATGTTAATTCTGCCTTCTCCTGTCGCACCGAACAAGTGTCGATCGAACGGCAAAATTCCCAATATTTTATAAGGGGAAGCCTTGACAAACAAACCCAAAGCTGATGGTTTGCGCGAGTCTACAATTACCTCGCGATTCCCAGTATTTGCATCCACTGGCCCCTGAGTTGTCGGGTAAACGTGCGGCCCGATAAATCGCCCGTCCGCAGTGTTTAAATGAATCTGCGTCGGTGGCAGCAAAGAACCGTTTAATTGAGAGTCGTAGGGGTCGTAAGGCGCTACAAAATTCGCTAGTAATGCTACTGTATAAAACATTATCAGTAGTACGGCTCCGAATCGAGCTAGAGGATTATTTTTCAGGTTTTGCCACCAGTTCATAAATTTGGTAATTGGTAATTGGTAATTGGTAATTGGTAATTGGTAATTGGTAATTGGTAATCGGTAGTTGGTAATTGGTAATTGGTAATCGGTAGTTGGTAATTGGTAATTGGTAATCGGTTAACGCAGTTGTATTGTTTTGAGAGTCGTTCGATCTTCCCCAGGGTCCGACAGGGGTTTTCAACCTCTGTCTCATAGCGCAAGTCCTCTCAAAGAGGACTGGAATACAGCATAATTTACCTTGTAATTACTTATAATTAACAGTCGGTTTTAACTGAGATATTGCACCTTTCTCAATAGGCTGTAGGGTTCAAGGTGATAATCGAATAACGAGCGCAGCATATTCGATTCTCACCTTGAAAGGGTTCTCAACAGCCACAGAAGGTAGCTTTCCAGGTTAATAAACCCG
>JAAUPF010000048.1 GCA_012034575.1 Richelia sp. CSU_2_1
GAAAGGTGTAAAATTCTCATCAAAAACTTTGAGAGAACTTTAGATAATGCAACTGCCAAGATGAATCTTTGTTTTATTAGGTTGATGATTAAGAGGCTGGCTTCTTAGATCTCAAATGGGTTCTATAGGACGGGGTTTCTACCCATTTTTTCTGATGAAACCCATCATCTCCAGGGCGTTGGGTTACCCGGTGGGAAGCAAGCGATGTACCTGGACCAACCTACATAGGCTATTTAATCTTCGATCCTTGGGTAAACCAAGCAACTGACCGAAATTAGCAAACAGCGCGTAGGAGAATACTCTGATGTCTCATCTCCAACAGTATGACGCGATCGTGATTGGTTCTGGCATCGGCGGGTTAACCGTTGCAGCGATTCTCTCAAAATTCAATCACCAAAAAGTTCTGGTTCTGGAACAACACTTCATCTTGGGAGGCTTCACCCAGGAATTTAAACGCCAGGAATTTCAATGGGATGTTGGACTTCACTATGTCGGGGAAATGGGAGAGGGTGAAAATGGACGGCTGATCTCCGACTACATCACCGACAGCAGGTTGAAGTGGACAAAAATCCCCGATCCGTTTGAAACATTGGTGTATCCCGATTTCACCTTTGAAGTCTATTCTGATCCGCACCGCTATCAAGCCGATCTGATTCAGAAGTTTCCCGATGAAAAGGCGGGCATTCTTCGTTATTTTGCGGATTTGCGACGGTTTAGCCAATGGCATGGGCTGCGTCAAGCCACTGGTTTTTTACCCGGTCGGTTGGGAGCGATCGCCCAATCCCTCGTGAATTACTTCGGAAGAACCTTTCTCCAAACGACGAAGGATTATCTCAACCAACACTTCCGCAATCCGCAATTGAAAGCACTACTGGCATCCGCCTGGGGCACCTATGGACTGCCGCCAAAGGAAAGTGTTTTCTCGATCCATGCCCTGGTTATGTCTAGTTATCTGAAGGGAGGATGGTATCCCGTGGGTGGGGCGCAGGAAATTGCTAAACAGATCTTGCCGGTGATTGAACAAGCCGGAGGAGGGGCGATCGCTCAACGACAGGTGACTGAAATTATCGTCGAAAATGGGGCAGCGATCGGCGTCAGAGCTTGCAAAACCCACGATCCGGATGCGGCGATCGAAACATATTACGCACCAGTAGTTATTTCGGATGCTGGAGCTTTCAACACCTATACCAAATTGCTGCCGGTCAGGGAGCGGGCAATGTATGGTGATGCCATCCAGCAGTTTCCCAAAGGGCACAGCGTTCTCCTCCTATTTTTAGGCTTGAAAGCGTCTCCCCAAACGATCGGGTTCCGGGGTGGACACCACTGGGTTTACAGTGACTACGACCATGACAGGGCGTGGCAATTGCAACGAGTCTCACCGGAACAGGGCATCAATAGTTGCTTCCTGTCATTCCCCTCGCTCAACGACCCGACGGCGCGATCGCACACCGCTGAAGTCATGCTCTATGCCGATTATGAGTGCTTCGCCCAATGGCAAGAGCAACCCTGGAGAAAACGCGATGCCGATTACTATGCCCTCAAAGATCGGATCGCACAAAGCATCATTGATTTTTTGGAACGTCATTATCAGGGGTTTAAAGATCTGATCGAATTTGCGGATCTCTCGACTCCATTGACGATCGCCTATTTCGATGCCAGCGATCGGGGTGCGATCTACGGCATTCCCTTCGTCCCAGAGCGGTTGCAGCAACCCTGGATCGGTGTCAAAACGCCGATTCAAAATCTCTATCTGACCGGAGCCGATGCCCTGGGGCCAGGAATTCTCGGTGCAGTCTGGGGAGGCGTCATGGCGGCAGCGGCAGTAATGGTGGATCGGGATTCCCCAAAATTATGGCAGCCATGCGTCAAGAGGCAACCCAGAAACAAGCTCACACCGCTCCAGTGGCTACACTCACAACTCATTCATGATAGGAAATCAACACGATGGACAGCGCAGAAAGATACCGCTGTGCAAAGCGTCGAGTGGCAACGATTAAGGCTAATTCTCAAATACTTTGAAGGAGATATCCACATGAATGCAGTTGTCAAAACCCGGCATGGTGAGGTGCGTGGCAGCGTTGCCGATGGCGTGAACATATTCAAAGGCATTCCCTATGCAGCACCACCGTTTGGTGCCAATCGGCTGCGACCGCCACAGCCAGTTGAACCCTGGATCGGCGTACGGGACGCGATCGCCTATGGCCCCAGAGCACCCCATGCCCCATATAGCCCGGAAATAGCCGCGATCATGCCAGAGCTGACCATTGCAGGGGAGGACTGCTTAAACCTCAACATCTGGACCTCCGACCTTGGGTCGGCTGGGCAACCCGTGATGGTGTGGATTCCAGGCGGTATGTTCGAGTATCACGGAACGGGTGCGTCGCCCTGGTATGAGGGCGGTCGTTTCGCCCGCGACGGCATCGTCTGCGTGACCATCAATTATCGCGTCGGGGCCGATGGTTTCCTGTACCTCGGCGACGGGAACGCCAACCGTGGACTGCTCGACCAGATCGCCGCACTCGAGTGGGTGCAGGAGAATATCGCCGCCTTCGGTGGCGATCCCGGTAACGTCACTATCTTCGGCGAGTCGGCTGGTGCCATGAGCATCGGCATCCTGCTTTCCATGCCCCGTGCCGAGGGGCTGTTCCGCCGAGCGATCGCCCAGAGTGGAGCAGCTCATCATGCGATCTCGGCTGCGAGCGCGCAGCGGGTGGGTCAGTACCTCGCCGACCAGCTTGGCGTTAAAGCAACCAGAGAGGCGATCGCGGCAGTCCCCCTCGATCGCTTACTTGCGGCGCAGGAGGAGTTGAAGGCCGATCTCTTCGCACATCCTGACCCTGAGTCCTGGGGGGATGAAATGGCGCTCAGTATGCTGCCCTGGCAGCCAGTGATCGACGGAGACATCATTCCCGTGCGTCCGATCGATCGCATCGCCGCCGGAGCTGGTGTGGGTATTGACATCATCGTCGGCACAAATGTTGACGAGTGGAGAATTACCATCACATCTGAGGGTGCGGTGTCTGGCATCGCCGAGTCGGCACTGGTCGGAACTGTGACGGCCTACGGACTCCCAGTTGAAGCAACACTAGCCGTCTATCGCGCTGCCCATCCCGACGCCAGCACGGGCGACCTGTTCGCGGCCATTCGGACCGACTGGTTTTGGCGAGTCCCCGCTATCCGTCTGGCAGACACCCACGCAAATAGCACCTCGGACACCTATATGTACGAGTTCGCCTGGCGATCGCCCCAGTTCGGCGGACTCCTCGGTGCGTGCCATCTGCTTGAAGTTCCCTTCGTCTTCGACACGCTCGGCAACGAGACCGAGCCGCTCTGGGGAACCGACCCTCCGCAACAGCTTGCTGACACGATGCACGCCGCCTGGGGTTCCTTTGCGACCAATGGAGATCCCGGTTGGCCGAAGTACGATCTGAGCCACAGGGCAACCATGCGTTTCGATATAACATCGGAGGTCGTGGACGATCCTCGATCCGCAGAGCGGGCACTGTGGGAAGGACTACGTTAGCTTCTGAAGCGAAGAACCCAAACTCACAAGAGGTGAATAATGGTACGAAAGCTCTTACTCGTCTGCGGTATTTTGTCTTCGCTGCTCTATGTTGCCACTGTCGTACTCGCAGCGATGCAATGGGAAGGCTACAGTTCCATCTCTCAAACCGTCAGCGAACTAATCGCGATCGATGCTCCAACGACACCATTCGTCGTTCCGCTTTTCATCCTGTATTCCCTCTTGGTGTACGCATTCGGAGTGGGTGTCTGGCAGTCAGCGGGTCAAAAGCGTGCTCTGCGCTTTGCGGCAGTTGGGCTAGTCGGAAAGGAGGTTCTCGGCTTGGTCGTGACGCTATTTTTCCCAATGCACCTCCGTGGAATCGAGGGAACGCTGACGGATACCATGCACGCAACTCTCACGGGTGTAGGTCTTCTCTTCATGCTGCTTGCCCTAGGATGCGCGGCTACTGCATTTGGAAAGTGGTTCCGCCTCTATTCGATCGGGACAATCCTGATATTCGTCGTGTTTGGCGTTTTGGCAGGTTTGGATGGTTCCCGACTTGAGGCAAACCTACCTACGCCGTGGATGGGAGTTTGGGAGCGGATTAATATCTTCGCCTACATGCTATGGGTCGTGGTGCTGGCTATCCTGCTCTTACGCATCCAAGTGACACCGTTCCAAAATGACCTTGGTGGGAAACGTGTTTCTGGATGAGTTGGGTCTGAAATCAATACGTCCAGAAAAAATGTACAGAGTATTGACTTAACTTGCCCCCCTTTCAAGCCTCTGCTCGGACAGCTTAAAGTTTATCTAAGTTGGCAGCGATGGGGGTTTACTGTCTGCCCCGGTTCCGCAAACAAAATTGTTGATTGCCCCTGCCGAACGCTTCGATGTAATTATCGATTTCTCGCGTTATGCCGTTGGCACTCAAGTTGTTCTGAAAAACCTGAATGGTGACGAAAAAACATCGCAGGTGATGCGCTTTGATTTTGTACTTGTATGCCTGACCGTTTTTGGCGAACAAATAGGTTTTGTACGAGTCGCCGGTTCGAGCGGAACCTACTGTTTTACTAAATGCGGTTGCAGTAAAAATTCAGCGCAGTTCCAGACTTTTACTTCTAGCGGGCAGCCCTCGATTCTTTTTGACGGGCGAATTTGGCGATCGGCAACTTCGCTATTATAGCCAGCAATAAAAGGACACAACAATGTTGTGTCCCTAAAGATAATATTGATTATCCCATTTATAGGGACTTAGGCACTCGCCGTGTCCTTGCAACTACAACACATCGCGATGCAAGTATTGTTGCAGCACTTCCGGCACTTTTATCGTTCCATCCGGCTGTTGGTAATTCTCCAAAATTGCCGCCATTGTCCGCCCGACAGCCAAACCGGAACCGTTGAGGGCGTGCACGAATTGAGTGCCTTTTTTACCCGCTTCTTTAAAGCGAATATTTGCCCGCCGCGCCTGGAAATCTCCGACGTTGGAACAACTGGAAATCTCCCGGTATTTGCCCGCTGAAGGCAGCCAAACTTCTAAATCGTAGGTTTTTACTGCTGCAAAACCTAAATCGCCGGTGCAGAGTTCGATCGTCCGATAAGGCAGTTTCAACGCTTGCAAAACTCCTTCGGCATCTTGCACTAATTTTTCGTGTTCTTGTTCCGATGTACTCGGATGCACGAATTTGATTAATTCAACTTTATTAAATTGGTGCAGTCGAATTAATCCCCGCGTATCTTTGCCGTAACTTCCCGCTTCCCGCCGAAAACAAGGTGTGTAGGAACAGTGATTGATTGGCAACTGTTCTGCTGTTAGGATTTCTCCTCGATACAAGTTGACAACCGGAACTTCGGAAGTCGGAATTAACCACAAATCGTCTCGATCGCACTTGAAACTTTCTTCGGCAAATTTCGGCAGTTGGCCGCTAGCTGTCAAAGATTCAGTATTGACTAAAAACGGGGGAATGACTTCTACATAACCTGCTTGGATGTGTCGATCGAGCATGAATTGAATAATCGCTCTTTCCAGCGCCGCCCCGGCTCCAAATAAGCTGATAAACCGGGGTTGAGCAATTTTTACCCCCCGTTCAAAGTTGATAATTCCTAACTTTTCGCCGATTTCCCAATGCGGCAAAATATTTGGATTTTGGGGAATGTATTCGTCTCCCCAACGCCGGATTTCGACGTTTTCATCTTCATTTTTGCCGATCGGAGTTGACTTAGACGGCAAGTTAGGCAGCGGCAACAATAAAGCTTCTATTTGAGTTTTAAGCTCTTTTTCCTGGGCTTGCAATTCGTTGGATTGCGTACCGACTTCGTTGCCTTCCGCTTGCAAAGCTTGAATTTCCGGCGATTCTAGCGATAAACCGGAGGCGCGCTGTTTACCGATGAGTTTGGCAATTTCGTTGCTGCGGGCTTGCAGTTGCGATCTCGCAGCTTCCAATTCCCGCTGCTGTTTGTCTAGTTGCAAAATTGGCTCGATTTCATAGCTGCCGCCGCGAGTGTTGAGGCTTTCCTGTACGGCTTGCGGATTTTCTCGGATTAATTTGAGGTCTAACACGGATTGATTTTAGATTTTAGAGTTTAGATTTTAGATTTCAAACCCTTTATTATACATTAATAGTGACCAAACTCTTCCAAACATAATTTTTACTAACTTTTTTAATCTTTTATATAAATTATTTTCATAAAAATCCGCCTCGGATGTCACCCATCGGGGGTGACACCCCACAAAATGATGCTATACTATGTCCATTAGTAGATGCACCCTGATAATTTTCTCCCTCTGCCAGTGATGGCGGGGGGCTTTTTGTTGAGAGTTGATAGTTGACAGTTGACAGTTGACAGTTGACAGCTTGTCCGATCGCATCGCATCGATCGTACATACTTGTAGGGGTGAAGCATTCGGGCGATAATCTATGTAATAAATGATAGGTTTTATACCCGAATGCAACACCGGGCCCTAACGCAAGGAATCCGATCGCACACCATATTAGTTGACAGTTGACAGTTGACGGTTGACAGTTGACAGTTGACAGTTATTTGACCAATTACCAATTACCAATTACCAATTACCAATTACCAATCCCAAATCATTCAATCTAAAATCCAAAATCTAAAATCTAAAATATACAGGATGCGATCGGCAAATTACTTGTTCTGTTTTTTGGAAATATTTGCCAGCGAAGGCGGTATTCAATCCTACGTTCGAGACATCTTCAAAGCTTATATATCGATAACCGAAACAACAAATTTTCCGCCACAAGCTGATGTTTTGCTGTTGCGCGATTCTCCTGACTGCAACAATCCCTACGAGAGGGGAAATCTCATATTTCATTATTTAAAAACAGGCAATCCTTGGTTGGGGCGTCTCAAATTTGCGGCAATCTTGCTAAATTTTTTGCTGCAAAAACGACCGCAGCGAGTATTTTGCGGTCACATCAAACTCGCGCCGCTGATTGGAAGTTTTTGTCAGCTTCTGGGAATTCCCTATACAATTTTAACCTACGGTAAAGAAGTTTGGGAACCGCTGAGTTCGAGAGAGCGAAGGGCAATGAAACAAGCTGACACTATTTGGACGATTAGCAGGTACACGCGCGATCGCACTTGCCAACTCAACAATCTAAATCCTGCCAAATTTCAAATTATCCCCTGTACCGTAGATGGAGAAATATTTACGATCGCCCCTAAATCCTCTGATTTATTAACACAATACAATTTGCATGATGCTAAAATATTACTGACAGTAGCTAGATTGCGATCGAGCGATTTTTATAAAGGTGTCGATGTTACAATTCAAGCTTTGCCGCAAATAGCAAAAATCTTTCCGAATGTGAAATACTTAGTAGTAGGAAGAGGGGACGATCGACCGAGATTAGCTCAACTTGCGGCGGATTTAGGAGTAGCTGAAAGAGTCATATTTGCAGGTTTCGTACCGACAGAAAATTTAGCTGCCTACTATCAATTAGCGGATGCTTTCGTCATGCCCTCTCAAGAAGGATTCGGTATAGTTTATTTAGAAGCCTTGGCTTGCGGAATCCCCGTACTTGCTGGGGATGCGGACGGTTCGGCAGACCCGCTGCAAGATGGTAAACTGGGGTGGCGAGTACCTCACCGAAACTCAGAAGCAGTAGCGTTAGCTTGTATCGAAATGTTGCAAGGAAACGATCCCAGGTGCGATCGCAATTTTTTGAGGGAACAGACTCTGGCAAAGTTTAGTTTTCAATCCCAGTGTCGGTTATTGATAGAGACATTGCATCACTCTTCCCCAAAATAAATTTTACCGTAGAGAGCGGTTTTTGAGGTTAAGATCGGGAAATTACACTGCACGCTGTTCTAAATTTCTTAGTAGGATAGAGTTACTAGAAACATATAAGGAGATCGCCGTGAACTCAGGGAACCCCAAACTCTCTTTAAAACTACCCGTTATTAGCAATTGGCTGATTCTGCTGGGCGTTGCGTGGCTGTTGGCATCAATTGGTTTGGGTTGGATAGTTAAATCAATCTTAATTTTAGTAGGTTTGTTGCTGCTAACACCAGTGGTGGCATTTGTCGCGCTTCAGTGGTGGCTGAAACGCAATTTAATTGAAGGCAGTTGTCCTGTTTGTCAGTACGAATTTCCTGCTTTAAATCAAACTCAAATTCAGTGTCCTAACTGCGGTGAACCTTTGAAAATAGAACAAGGTCAATTTAAACGCTTGACGCCGCCCGGTACGATCGATGTTACTGCTGTTGAAATATCCGCCCAACAGTTGGAAGATTGAAAAATAAGCTGGTGCCGATCGATTTTTGTTATTTTTGGGTGATAAATACGATGTCAGATAGACCGAATCAACCGCAAAAGAAATCAGAATTTGTACTCGAAACGTTTAAAACAATAGGCTTGAGTTTATTTTTCGCCTTTGGAATTCGCACGGCTGTAGCGCAATCATTTTATGTAGCTTCCGGTTCGATGCAGCCAACATTAGAAATTGACGATCGCCTGATTGTAGATAAATTAAGCTATCATTTTCAAGACCCGCAGCGTGGGGATATTGTAGTATTTGCAGCGTCAGAATCAGTATTGACTGCTTGCGGTTTGCCGCTAAATTTTCGCGATCCTTTTATCAAACGGGCGATCGGATTGCCGGGCGATCGCGTTGAGGTAAAATCGGGAAAAATTTACGTTAACGGACAGCAATTGCAAGAATCTTATCCCGCGCGATCGCCGAACTACAATTGGGGGCCTGCAACGGTGCCACCGAAATCTTACTTTATGTTGGGAGATAATCGCGATCGAAGCTGCGACGGACATTTTTGGGGATTTGTAGGGCGCGATCGAATTATTGGTAAAGCAATTGTGCGCTCTTGGCCGCTCGATCGTCTGGGCGATCCTAATGCTAATTTAAAGTAGGTTACAGTCTTTGACTTGCCTGTAGCTGAGGTAGCAGCAATTATCGCCCAATCTCAACAAGAGCAAGCTGACCAAAATCGATCGATTTCTAGTTGTAGGGTGCGGCACTGCGAGACTTTCGAGGTGCAACGCCGATCGAATAAATGGAAAATTCGTTGTCAAATTTTCCATTCATTTCGTATTTTTACGCTTTAGGATCGACCCAAACTTTCATTCCTTCAACCCTCAAACCTTTACCGCGAGTGCCGCAATATTGACCGTTAGCAATAGTAGGAGTGTCGCCGACATTCTGAATGTGCGCGCTGTACGATACGTCGTATTTATCAGCTTCCGCACCCGTCAAACGCACCGCAAATCCTTCAATTCGCTTCGCTTTGCCCCGGAAACCAGCTAATTCTCCTTCGCCGATCCAAGCAGTATCGCCAACTCCTTCAACGTGGGCCATGTACTGCAAATTCAAACCGGGAACCGGCGGATCTATTTTAATTTGAAATCCTTCGACGCGGCGGCCTTGCGCGCGAGTGCCGGCATATTCTCGATCGCCAAAAGTGCGATCGCCGATGCCTTGAATGTGCGCTAATACTTTTAAGCTGACAGGTGCTGCGGGTTGAAAAGAGGTCGATCGCGCGATCCAAACTTTAATGCCTTCTACTCTCAAACCTTTGCCGCGAGTGCCGCAATACGCGCCGTTTGTAGATACTTCGGTGTCGCCGATATTCTGAATGTGCGCGCTGTAAAATACATCGTATTTAACAGCTTCCGCACCCGTCAAACGCACTGCAAAACCTTCAATTCGTTTTGCTTGACCGCGAAAACCTGCTAATTCTCCCTCGCCGATCCAAGGAGTGTCGCCAACTCCTTCAACGTGGGCCATGTACTCAACTTTTAAGCCGGGAATTGGGGGTTCGAGATTAATTTGAAATCCTTCAACGCGACGCCCTTGAGCTTTTGTACCAGCATATTCTTGAGAACCAAAAGTGCGATCGCCGATGCCCTGAATGTGCGCCAAAACTTTCAGTCCCAAAGTTCCCTCTGCAGGCGCTTGCTGGGTGCGGGGAGGTTCGCCGAAAACAATGTTTCCCGATTTGGAAGTCTGCAGGGATTTGGGTATTTCAATGCTGGGAACGATAATCACCTCGTGCATGGGGGCTGAGGGCGCAGGCGATTCCAAAATCTTGATGTCGGGTACGGCCGCAACTTGTTTCGGCGCGACATTTCCCGAAGGAATGACGATAACTTCGGGCAGGGGTTGGGCGCTGAGTTTGGGTTCCGGCGCAGCTTTGAATGCGGGTTCCAGCTTGGCCGGTGCGGCCGTTAGTGTCTCGTTAATGGTTAATTTGCCTCGGGAAATGGCTACGGCTAGCTGTTTTCCAAAAGCAGCGCTGACTGTTTCTTCGAGAACTACCCACTGTTCGTCGTCTAATTTGTCTTGCTGTTCGACAAGGGCCAAAACTGCCGCCACTGGGTGTTTGCCGGCGATTAAGGATTCTGCATCGGAATGCAGTTGAGTCGGGGTGGATTCGGAAATCGCGCGATACAGTTCGCGGGCTCTGGCTTGTACCGATTGCAGCGGCCCGAAATCGCTTTGTTCGCGGTGAACCAGGGCCAATACTCTATCGAGCACTTTCAATGCAGCATTGCGACTTTCTGCTTTACCTCCAGAAGCTGCGATTGTCTCGACTAAGTTTTGAATGTCTTTGAGGGAAGCAATTTCTCCCGGTGCGACCGATTTGTTGAGTTCGATAGCTTGTTTTTGTACTGTCGCGAAGTTGCGGCCGTAGGTGGCGGTTTCTTGCAGCAAGCTTTCGGCGGGAGGAAGCCCTGTGTCTTGGAGTTGTTTGGCTGCAGCCTGCAGGCGATCGGCTAAATTAGGATAAGTTTCAGATAGCCGGTCTATTTTTTGTAATAAATCTTGATGAACTGGTTCCATAGTCTTGACCGAAATATTTGACTTGCTGATTTTGACATACTCTCCCGTTACCACTCTACCCGAACAGTGCGATCGCCATCACACTTCAAGCTGTCGCCAGTCACAAGTTGCCAGTCGGGCTGTCACGATTGGCGATTGGAAATGTCACCGGAGTCCAGCAATAGCCGTCACCGCTTCGATCGGGGAAATCCTCGATACTGAAAGGGTTAACTTGCTCGAACCAATTAAGTGTTATGGTAATGATTCGCGATCTCGCCCAACAAGCTATGAGCTTAGGCTATCTGACTTTAGAATCCGAAAATCAACTGCGGCGGATGTTAACCACCACAAAATACGACTTAGAAGATTTAAATGCTTTTATGACTCTGCAGCTAGCGGCGATGTCGGGTTTGGTGAAACAAGAATCTCGCGAGTTGAGAAAACAGGAAAGTTTCTCGGAAATAGCCTCTGAGACTTCTTGCTAGCAGTTGCTTTGCTGTGCGTGCATCAACCGCTACTCATCTATCAACGATCGACTCAAAACTCAAAACTTAAAACTCAAAACTTAAAACTCAAAACTCCCGAAAAACTCTTCCTGCTTCTGCTATACAAACCTCGTAAGGAAAATCTACACCGTGCTGATTCGTGAAGTTGTACAACAAGCTATTACCGCAGGCTATCTGAGTTTGGAAGCAGAAAATCAAATGCAGCAGCTTTTCGCATCAGCCAAGTGCGATTTGGAAGATTTGAATGCTTTTATGAGTTTGCAGTTAGCATCTATGGCGGGTCGCGTCAAACAAGAGTCTTTGGAATCGATAAATTTAAGTCAGTTGTCTGAGCGGGTGCGATCGTACTGAATAACGAGAAAAAGACTTACGAAACTGATGTAGATGTAGGGTCACAGCGCGCACCTTACTATTTTAAGTTTTTACTGCGACTTGAGTTTAGCTATCGCCCGCACCGCCGTAATATTCTCGATACCACTCTACAAACTGATGAATTCCTTGTTCGATCGGGGTGCTGGGTTTAAATCCTACATCTGCCATCAAATCGTCTACATCTGCATAAGTAGAGGGTACGTCACCGGGCTGCATTGGTAACATATTTTTAATGGCTGTTTTGCCCATTGCTTTTTCGATGACTTCGATAAAAGTCAGCAACTCTACAGGGGAATTATTGCCAATATTGTAAATTTTATAGGGAGCAGTGTTGTCTCGATCGCTGGATTGAGGCGGTTTTTCCGTGACTCGCACGACTCCTTCAATTACATCGTCAATGTATGTAAAATCGCGCTGCATTTTACCGAAATTGTAAACATCGATCGGCTTGTTTTCCGCGATCGCTTTGACAAATTTGAAATAAGCCATATCCGGTCGTCCCCAGGGACCGTAAACTGTAAAAAAGCGCAATCCCGTTATCGGTAAGTCGTATAAATGGCTGTAGGAATGAGCCATCAATTCGTTAGCTTTTTTGGTGGCGGCGTACAGGGAAATCGGTCGATCGACATTATCGGTGACAGCAAAGGGAACTTTGGTATTGTTACCGTAAACTGAACTGGAAGAAGCAAAAACTAAATGCTCGATTTTGCTGTGGCGGCAGCCTTCTAAAATATTGATAAATCCCATCAGGTTACTATCTGCATAAGCGTGGGGATTTTGCAGGGAATAGCGAACGCCTGCTTGGGCTGCAAGGTGTACAACTCTGTCGAAATTTTGGTCTTGGAAAAGCTGGGATATGGCAGTGCGATCGCTCAGATCTAAATGCTGGAAAGTAAATTTTGAATGCGGCTGAAGTTGTTCTAAGCGAGCTTTCTTGAGGTTGACATCATAATAGTCGTTTAAGTTGTCGATGCCGCAAACTTCTTGACCTTGGGACAATAATCTTTGAGCTAAATGATAGCCGACAAAGCCTGCCGCACCTGTAACTAAAATTTTCATTTTGGGTAATTGGTAATGGGTAATTGGTAATTTTATACAAGCTTTATAACATTATGCAACAGCAGGTCGATCGTATTAGTTAACCTTCAAGTTGTTTATTGTAACATCCTTTGGGAAAATAGTATTAATTATTAACTAATTTCCTGGCTTTGTTCGGGAACAGAATATGCAAATACTGTTCCCGCTTGAAGTCAGGGCTAGCTAATTGTACCTGAAAGATTCATGGCTTGCAATACGGGATGTTTTGCAGACGCGGGATAGTGTAAAATATCGATCGTCCCCGGTTTAACTTGGAGAGATTGATGTTGGGTTGGCAATCCCAATACTTGATTTAATGCTGCCCTAATTTCGCCTGTTTCAGCAACAACTAATCCGGTACAGAGAGACGAATTTTGTCGATCGCGCCCGTAAATGGTCTGGTGCCAAGTCTGCATAAATCTTTCAGTAGAGACGGATAACTGTACTGTCGGATTGGGGCGCGATCGAATCAATTTTTCTGCCATTTTGGCGGAGTTTTCTCCTTCGCTATTCAGGCAAAAATCGATCGGACTTTTTTCGATAATTCTGGCAACGCTATCGGTGTAAACGTCTTTTTCACTGTCAGCGGGTACTAGCAGCAAACGCAGTCCTTGTTTGCCTTCTTTGAGTTTCGGCAAAACTTCTCCCAGGTGATTTGTCAAATTCATCGCTTCTAATTCAGTGCGATCGCCCGCAGAATCAAAACTCAGGATGCTAATCCCGCAATTCGACTGCTGGAGGGTATGAAAGTCTTGACATTTCATCCCGATCGCGGTACTAATTAATGCTTTGATTGTACCTCCATGAGTGATAATTAAGATTGTTTTGCCAATAGATTTAGGCAGCATTTCTGCCCAAAAGTTTTGAGCTTGACGGTAGAGGTTTTGGACTGGAAAATTTTGCGGTTTGACTAAAGTAGCAACGGAATTGACATCGAGAGATTTATCTTCTATTTCAGCAGCCATCTGAAATTCGTGAGGGCGTTCTCTCCAACAGCGATAATCTTCAGCCAAGTGTTCTCGAACGTATTTAAATGATAAACCGTTCCACGCGGGCAAGTCAATTTCTTTTAAGTTTTGATGGACGTGCAATTCCGGGTGAGTGTCAGCAATAGTTGCGATCGCACTTAAAATTTCGCTGGCTGTTTCTCTAGCACGTTTCAGGGGGCTGCTGTAAACTGCATCGAGGGAAATATTGCTTAAAAAAAGTCCTGTTTGATAAGCGGTTAAACGACCTTTTTCGGTAAGCAAAGAATCATCGCAACAGCCTTGATACAATCCTTGCTGGTTGTAAATACTTTGGCCGTGACGGACGAGAATAATGCGAGTGGTGTTGTTCATAAGTTGATAGTTGATAGTCGATCGTTGATAGTTGACAGTTGATATTTTGTAGGGGCGAAGCGTAGCGGAGGGAGTGCCCCCGTGCCTGCCCTCAGTCGATAGTTGACAGTTGATGAAATTTATCTGCGTTTATCTGCGTTTATCCGCCCTTATCTGCGGTTGCAAGTTGACAGTTAAAAGTCGATAGATTACCGATTACCGATTACCAATTACCGATTACCAATTGCCAAATCAAAAACTAAATGTCGTGCGCAAGGTGCCGATGTAAATTGGATCGTTGTTGCTGTTATGTTCGGGATTAGTTATTGCTAAAACTCCCAGAGTTACCGCTAAACTATCTGTTATTTGCCTCCGATAAAAAGCTTCTAAATGCAGCGATGTATCCGGATCTGTATATTCGCGATCGTCCTCGATAAAATCGCTATCTATTACTTTTGGTTGTTGGCCGATAATTATACCTCCCACACTATCCTCTGAACCTAAATCTGGAAAAGCTAAAGTTACCGCCCAATTTAACATACTAGCTTCCGGTCGATCGGGCAAATCTAGGGCTCGGGCGCGGGTATATCCCACCCAACCTCCGGCTGTAATTTGGCGGTTGATTCTGATAGTTGATTGCAGGCCGAAAGAATTGGCTGATATCGCATCGCTTTCACCGTCAAAAGGGTCATTTGCTCGATCGCTCCCGGTTCCCGTATCCAGGCTATTATAAGATCGAATGTAGGTTAAACCGACTCCAATATTATCAGTTGGACGGACGGTTAATTGGGCGATCGCGCCGTAGGCTGCGTTGCCAAAACCAATTGCCGGATCGTTAACTTTATCCGCAATAAATCCGACATCTAAACTGACTCTTTTGCTAACAGCATAACTCACTCCAATCCCGCTACCTTCACCTTGGCGGTAAATCGGATTTCGCTGTCCGAAACGAGATACCGTACCCCGACTGCTGCCGCTTAAATAGGGATTGAGAGTATCAGTATAGTCGTTGAGACTGCCGCCGACAGCTTCGACATACACAACTGCTTGCCGATTAATTGGAAACCGATATTCTAACCGACTGAGTTCAAATTCATTGTCGCTTTCGCCTTGAAAACTCAGATTAGCCATGTCTGTTTCCGCAGCATCGCTAACTTTAGGAATGTTGTTAGCTTGCAATCTGGTTCTGAGTCGATCTTTGCCCGTAAAACTCGTGTCAAAATTCAATCTAACTCTGTAGCCTAAAGTAAGATTGCTGTCAACATCGCCTTCACCATCTGCCTTTTCGTTTCCCTCAACTCCAATAACTCCTAACAGCGCTTCTCCTTCCAATTTAGTAGTAGTTGAAAACTGCCGCACGTTGTCTAAACGCTGCGATAAATTGTCGATTCTGCCGCGCAAAGCTATCAACTCTGCCTCGAATTCTGTTTGCAGGCGGCGCACAATTTCCAAGTCTTCGCGACCGATCGAATTAGCAGTGTTTGCTCCAATTTGTTGGTTTAATAGATCGAGGGCTGCATTCAAAGCAGCAGCAAATTCATAGCGCGTTAAAGCTCGATTGCCGCGAAAAGTTCCGTCGGGGTATCCTGCAATTAATCCGTAACGTTCTACTAAGGATTTGAGAGCTTGAAATGCCCAATCTGTAGGCTTGACATCGGACAATTCGGAGACAGAGGTAATGTTTGCTAAGGAGTTGCGATCGCCAGTTTCTGCACCTGTTGGAAGTCGATCGCTAGTGTTGATTTCTACAATCTCTGAAGTGCGATCGGCTGTTTCAGCTACTGCCGGAATTTCCAAGGTTTTCGATATTTCTAACTCCCGATTTGGTGGTGCGAAAAACTTGCGTTTATTTGCATTTTTGGCGAGCTTAATTTCGCGATCGCCTTTAATTCGATCGCTGGATTCTTCGCTATTAACGGGGGAGGTTAACGGGCGATCGAACTCAACCGACTCGCTGGCAAAAACTGGAGTTGCTGCGACTAAAGCAAAGAGAGAAATCAAGGAAAACAGTGGAAGCATGAGCAATTTAAAAATGAAACAATCCAACATCTATGGAATCGCTAATAGCGGACAATCCCTGTCAACTAAAGGAAGAAGGAAGAAGGAAGAAGGAAGAGGGAAGAAGGACAACTGTCAACTGTCAACTGTCAACTATTTGTGCATTAATTAAACAAGGCAAAGGAGTCAGCTTCATCAGGTGAATTATTGCCGATCGCAGCTTGTACGGCATACATTGCTGCATATTTTCCGCCCAAAAGCATCAGTTCAGAATGAGTTCCTTGTTCCACAACTCTGCCGCTTTCAATGTACAGAATTGTGTCAGCTTGTTCGGCAGCTTTTAGATTGTGCGTAATCCAAAAAGTCGTGCAATTCTGAGTCAATCTTTCTAAGGCTTCGCTAACAGCGCGTTCGTTTTCTTGGTCTAAACCGGTTGTCGGTTCGTCTAAAATGACGATCGGAGATTGGCGCACTGCCGCACGCGCGATCGCAATTCTTTGTCTTTGTCCCCCCGAAAGTGTCGCTCCTCTTTCCCCTAAAATTGTATCGTAACCTTGCGGCAAACCTTCGATAAAATCGTGGGCGTTTGCTAAACGGGCGGCAGTTTCAATTTCGGCATCAGTTGCATTCAAACATCCGTAAGCAATGTTATCTTTGACGCTGACAGCAAACAAAACACTCTCTTGCAACACGATACTAATTTGTTGGCGCAGCGAATCAACTTTGTATTCGCGCAAGTCATGTCCGTCGATGAAAATGTTACCTTCCAAAGGATCGTAAAGCCGCAGTAACAAGCTGACTAAACTCGATTTACCGCCGCCGGAAGGGCCGACTAAAGCAACTTGCTGGCCGGCTTTAACTTGAAAACTCATGTTTTGCAAAATCGTTTTTTCCGTTTCGTAAGCAAACATGACATTTTTAAATTCCACCGCCCCTCGGAAACGCGGCGCTGTAACTGCACCGCGCGAATCGCGGATTTCCGGTACAGTATCTAAGAGGTCAATAATTCGCTCGCCCGAAGCTGTCGCTTTAGAAATTTGAGCGGTATATTTAGCCAATTGGCGCATCGGTTTAAAGGCAGTTTTGAGGTAGTTAATAAATACCAACAACTCCCCCGGCGTAACCATTTTATCCAGCACTAACTGCACGCCGCGCCACAAAATCAGAGCCGTTGCAACTGCAACTAACATCTCTACAGTTCGCTCCAATCCTGCCGACAGTTTCTGCGATTCTGCGCCTTCTTGCAAGCTTTTTTGGTTGTTTTTATCAAAGGAACTTTCTAACATTCCTTGGAGCGAAAGAGCTTGCACTACTTTAATTGCGCCCATTGCTTCGGCGGCGGTGGCGGCCATTGCGCCTTCTCGCTTGCGCTGCTTGCGAGCTACTTTTTGAATCTGCTTGGAAAGGTGAGCGGAAACGATGATAAATAGCGGGAAAACTGCGATCGCAATTATGGCTAATTCCCAATTCATCCACAGCATTACCCCCATCATTCCTGTTAGGGTAAAAACATTAGTAAATAGCGGTAGCGCGGCGGTAACAGTAGCCTCGCGAATCCGCTCGACATCGTAGGTAACGCGGGTAATTAAATCGCCGCTTTTAGCTTTACTGTGAAATGACAGGGAAAGCCGCTGCAAGTGACTGTAAAGAGTTCCCCGAATTTCTGTCATGATGTGAGTAGCAGCTAAAGCCATGCCGATCGTACTTATATAAGCACAACCCGCACGCAAAGCCGCGATCGCTACAATTGCCAAAGATATCGCTGTTAACAGCTCAATAGTGGTGAGGTTTCTGATCATCGGAAATACTTGAGAAGCGCTTTCAAATCCCGATAGCAGAATGTAATCAAAGATTATTTTTAAAGGCCAAGGTTCTAGCAATCGAAAAACTGTTTCAGCGATTAGTGCTAGAAATGAGATGACAATCAACAGATTTTGTTGGCGAATCTGCGGCCAGAATTTTTGGATGATTCGTCCTAGGCCAGGTACAGTTTCTTTAATACTTTTAGTTTCCGGCATTTTAGATTCCTTGAAAAGATGGATTTTGCAAGTTTTTTTTCCCCATGATAGATGCTTGAAAATGTGGAATTGAGTTTGTTTGTTACCTCATACTGGGAGATCCCCCTAAATCCCCCTTAAGAAGGGGGACTTTGAGAAGAGGGGAATTTTGAAAAAATGCCGATCGCCCTAAATCTCCGTTAAAAAGAGAGAAACTCTAAATGCTCCGGTCCCCCCCCTTCTTAAGGGGGGCTAGGGGGGATCTCCGGTTTTCTCAACGAGAAGTGAAATTGAGCCTGTTTGTTGCCTCATAAATCCTGGGATATCCCCCTAAATCCCCCTTAAGAAGGGGGACTTTGAGAAGAGAAGAGAGGAATTTTGAAAAAATTCCGATCGCCCTAAATCTCCATTAAAAAGAGAGAGACTCTGAATTCTCCAGTCCCCCCCTTCTTAAGGGGGGCTAGGGGGGATCTCCGGTTTTCTCAACTAGAAGATGCTGCTTCCAAAACCCGCACTTCCTCCGGTTTTATCACCTTAATTTTAACTGGAACATCGTCCGCGCGATCGAACCGAGAAGTAATGTAGCGATTGAGAATGCGATCGACAGAAATCAAAATCTTTTCTAAAAACGGATTGCGATTTCCGAAAGCAATTTTGCGTACAAAAGGTCGAACTATACCCTGGTGGCGGCGCTGTCCCAAACGGCTGTAACGCTTTTTGAAATACTTGTCTTCAGTCAGATTCCATTTATCGCGAAAATGTTCCAAACTTGCCACTTCCCAAGCATCGCTCCAGCGCAGCATAAAGAAGGTAAAATCAGACCATTGCAGCGGGCCGGGAACGTAGGTAACTACCGATGCAGGTTCGCAGTAAATAGTGCCGCCTGCATTTGTCACGCTCATGCAGAAATCGATATGTTCTCGCGTGCTTAACAGCTTTTCATCTAGTTTGCCGATGCGGGTAAAAATTTCCGTGCGGACTAACATACAGTGGAATTCAGCAAATTCGCACTGGTTTCTGTGGAGTTGTTCGCGCACTTCAGCAACCGGACGATTGACGAAATGATGTTTTTCATGCACCTTGCGCTTGACTTTAGTTTTACCCGGTTTTTGTTCCAAAACAATCCGCGCTTCTCCGCCCGCTAAATGGATGGTTTCGTGCAGCGGATTGCCGATGCAAGTGAGGGGACAAACGACGGAGGCTTTGGTTTCGGCGGCGCATTCCAAAAGTCGATCGAGCCAGCCAGGAGTCACAACAACATCGTTGTCGATAAACAAGACGTATTCAGTTTCAGTTCGATCCAAAGCAAAATTTCTCGCTTCATTTGGCGACAAATAAGCTTCGGTACGCAACAGTTGAAACCCTTTTTTTTGCGCCTGATTTTCCAGATATTTTTGGATGGGTTCTGGAGAATTACCGTCAACATAAATGAGGTTAAACGGGGTTTCTGTATGTTGGTAGATACTTTCCAAGGACTCGCGAGTGTAACTAAAACGTTCGCGGGGCGAGACAACGATCGTAACTTTTGGTGACATCACGGTGGTAACTCCTGTTCTCTAATTAGTTATACGTTTCTAATTCGGACTTTTCGCAGTTACAGTCAAAAGAAGGGCTTTTTCGCGGGGTGGGGGCGGGTTTATTTAACTTGTCTGCACTCTTTAAAGTTCTCGGCGAACCCGCCCCTACAGGTTTTTCTACTGCTTACCAGGCATAGCCTGGTAACAGTTATTTCCTCAGTCCGCGTAGGCGGACTTCGTGTGTGTAGACCCGGTTTCAACCGCCGGGTGTAGACGCAGTTTCAACCGCCGGGTATTGAGGATATTATGCGTAAACTTTGATAGCATTAACAGCAGGTAAAGTCAGCAAAGATTCCGCCAAAACTGTCTGATAAACAGTTTGCCAGTTGGCTTGTTCGACAGCAGGATTTAACTGTTCGATCGCCTTTTTTCTAGCAGCTAAACCGAGTTTGGTTCTCAATTCCGGTTGAATTGCTAGTTGCTGCAAAGCTACTGCTAATTCATCAGCGGATGCTGGATTGACTAAGAGTGCATCTGTATCATTTTCCAAAATATCGCCGATCGCATCTACTTTTGTACCGACGATCGCTTTGCCTGCTAGCATTGCTTCTAACATCGCATTCGGACAGCCGTCATGCAAGGAAGGAATGGCAAAAATATCGATAATTGGCAGGTAAGAAAGGGCAGTTTCTCGGCTGACAAGTCCGGTGATTATCAGTCGATCGCCCAAGCCGCTATTTTGCACTTCTTGCTGCCAGTAATCCCGCTCGCGATCGGCAAAATCCCCAATTAAAAGCAGCGTTAAATCGACCTGTTTGCTAATTTTGCCGCAAGCTTCCATCAAGTATTCGATGCCTTTCTTATCGCGAAAACGCCCGACTGAACCGATGACTGTACCTCGCAATTCACCCGGTGCGATCGGAGTTTCAAATTGGCTGAAGTCTATGGGGGCGATCGAATTCCAAAAAGCCGATGATTTCTCTTGAATAATTGGAGCTAAAATGCGACCTCTAGTTTGCAAATCGCGGCTGACAAACGTCACCCAATCCGAATTTTCTAAGATCCAAACAGTTTGACCGTGCTGTTTGGCATTGAAAATATGTTTGTGCAAATCGCTACCCCGAATGCTGTTGATAACCGGAACGTTTTGTTCCTTCGCTAACAAAGTGGTAATAAAGCCTGTTTCATTGATAAAAAACGCATGAAATAGGTTGTAATTGTACGTGAGATGCAGCATTTTTAATTGAGAATAAATCTCGCTTAAAAAGTCTTGCAAAATCGGTTCAGTCGATCGCGCCGGCGGATACAAACGGTGGACTAAAACACCATCTCGATCGACCGTTTCGATTCTCGCCCGCTGAGTTTCTCCCGCTACAAACTTCCGCTGTTTGGAATGAAAAACAGCAACGTGAACTTCGTAGCCCAAATCTAACATCATGTGAGCGATGCGATGTACGGATTCCCCCACGCCGCCGACTTCTGGCGGATATTCGAGACTGGCAATGCAAACTTTAACTGTCATGAAATTCGCTCCTCAATTTGATAATTTGTGCGGTGTATTTAGTCGTTCGATCCCCCCTAGCCCCCCTTAAGAAGGGGGGGACCGGATGTTTTTTAAGTTCCCCGCCTTTACTCTTAGTCCGCGTAGGCGGACTTTGTTTGTGTAGTAGCGATTTCAATCGCTTAAGAAGGGAGGGAATGGATGTTTTTTAAGTTCCCCGCCTTTACTCTTAGTCCGCGCAGGCGGACTTTGTTTGTGTAGTAGCGATTTCAATCGCCGAAGGTTTGAGGGGATAGCGAACTCCTGTTATGCAGCAACAGCCGGTACCTTTAATAAACCCTTCAAAAACCCAGCAGTTTTATCTACTCCCTGCAAATCGAGTCTCACCGGATTCGGAGTTTCTATCAGACACCGCACAATTCGATCGGCAAATCTTCTGGGTTCTAAATCTGCTGGACGAATCATGTTTAAGATACCCAATTTTTCCAATTTTTGGCTTCTAATTGTTTGTTCTAGATCGCCATTTCCTACAAATGGCAGCATCATCGATCGCACCCCCGTTGTCAAAATATTCATGGTAGTGTTGTAGCCTCCCATACTGATAGACATATCGGCTTTTGCCATGTATGTCATCAGGTTCGGAGTGTACCGCTGAATGTTAATGTTCGATCGATTTGCTACCTGCATTTGCATGGCCGCAAACTTTTCATCTGGAAAAACGGTCCCGTAAATATCTGGATGTGATGGGGAATAATTTTCTTTAAAATCGGTGATGTT
The DNA here is from genome assembly GCA_012034575.1 of Richelia sp. CSU_2_1. Lineage (GTDB taxonomy): Bacteria > Cyanobacteriota > Cyanobacteriia > Cyanobacteriales > Microcoleaceae > Microcoleus. The sequence goes on from JAAUPF010000048.1 coordinate 21,868, forward strand.
TCTACCAAACATTCCAGCAATTCATGACCGAATCTGCCGCCACCGATACTCGCCAAAAGTATCGGTTTGCCGCAGTTAAGTACAGCTTTATCTTCAGCAGTAAGTGCCGGATTTACTGGCGAAGGTTGCACTACATATCCGGTGTAGTGAACTTGGCAATTTAAATCGCTGATTCTCGAAAAGCTTTCTTCTAAGGGTTGAAACTTGCGATCGCCGTGAATCAATAACATATCGAAGTATTGATTCATCAGCTTGCAAATTTTTTCTTCGTGCCGTTCTTGGTCTTGTTTGGTGACAACAATATCCCGCAAACTGCAAACTACTTTTGTCTTTCTCCCCGTGGCTTTTACCCGATCCAACAGCGGAATCAGTTCAAAAGAAAACCGCCTCCTACCGAAGGGAAATAACTCTACCATCAAAATATCTGGCTGGAAAGAGTTAAAAATTTGCAGCAGTTGATTTGTTCTGTATTCTTGAACCTCCTCCAGACTGCGAGAGTCGTCAACAACCGAAAGATTTTGAAATTCTGGATCGGTTTCGATCGCGGGCAAATTCACAACTTCAACTCCGGCGGGAACTTCAAAACCTGCGATCGCTTTTCCACCGTTGATAAAACAAATCTCGAAGTCTTCAACTAAGCCCCGCACGATTTCCATACTGCGCACTAAATGACCGATGCCTAAAATGTGCTGGCAGTAAAACATCAGTTTTTTCATGAGACTTTGACCTCCACTTTTTCGTCAATTGTAATTGTTGGTTGCTGGCTGGGGATTGCCGTTAAGTGCAGCATTCGATCGAACAATTCGCGAATTTCACCGACGTTTCGTTCTAGAGAAAACTGCTGCAAAACCCGCTGCCTTCCTGCTTTGCCAAACTGTTCTCTCAATTCAGGCTGAGACAACAATTTTTCTAAAGCTTTGGCTAAAGCTGGCGGATTTTTTCACTCACCAAAAAGCCATTTTGTCCGCTGTCTACCAGTTCGCCAATGCCGGAAATATCTGTAGAAACTACGGGAATTTCCATTGCCATTGCTTCTAATAAAACATTGGGAATTCCATCGCGATCGCCGTCATCCATAACTTGACAAGGCAGCACAAATATGCTAGCTTTCTCGTACACTTTTACTAACTCATCCTGAGTCATTTTCCCAGCGAGAGAAACAACATCTCCGACATCCAATTCAGCAATTAATTGTGCGAGTTCCCCTTGCATCGGCCCGTAACCAACGATATCGCATTGGAATTTATGACCTTGCTGTTTCAACTGCCGGCAAGCTTCGATTAAGTAAGGAAATCCTTTTTTCTCGCAATACCTGCCGACGCTTAAAATCAGAGGAACTTCAGTTTTTTGTTTGGTAGATGCTGAAGTGAAGCGAGTTAAATCGATGCCGTGATAGGATAAGTAAATTGGCGTGTTGCTTTGGGAAATAGATTGCAAATGTCGGTGATTGAATCCAGTACAAGTAAGCACGAACTCAGCACTAGAAATTCTGCGATCGAGCACTTCCGGTTCTGTCAAGTAAATATCCTTAGCGTGAGCAAAGATATTGTAGGAAAAATTGCCAAAAATCTTAGCGATTTCGGTTGTTGCTGTCGGAATGTTGGCAAAGTGTGCTTGCAGGTGAGAAAGTCCCAATTCCTGCATTTTTGCCGCCAAATATCCCGCCTGCAAAAATTCATTCCACCGCTTCTTTTCCGGCCGCTGCAAGTGAAATTGCAGTGCTTGCCAATATTGCCTCGGACTTTGAGACAAAAGTTGCCCGTGAACTTTCAGCAAATCTATTAAATCTGGAAAGCTGAAATTTGGCAGCAAAGTCGGAATGTAAGTAACCCTAGCTTTCACTTTATCCACATCAGGATGATTTTTTTCATCCGTCGGTTTGCGGAGAGAAAACAAGTGCAAAGATACACCTTGACGTTCTAATTCCAGAATTTCATTCAAAATGAAAGTTTCCGAAAGTTTCGGGTAAGTTTTGAGCAGGTAGCCTGCAGTTTTGCGATTCTTAGACATATATACCAGTTGACAGTTGACAGTTGACAGTTGGTAGAGACAGTGCCCCCGTGCCTGCCCTCAGTTGATGAAATTTATCTGCGTTTATCTGCGTTCATCCGCCTTATCTGCGGTTGCAATAACCTTATTGAACTGTGACAATTGGCTGTAGCTTGAGTGCTGAAAAATCGAAGTCGATCGAACTTACTGGATTGGATAACAAGTGAGAAATGTAATGAGAAATTCGAGGCAAACCACCCAAATCCAAACCAGGAGCAACCGCACAAGAAAGGGTTTTGTCTAATTTAGTCAACAGCAAATCCATCAAAGTTTTCGGCGTCACTTCGTCAGGATGAATCATCGCCAGCAAACCGAGTTTTGACATTTTTTCGGCTCGCATCAATTGCTCGCTAGCTGGTTTAATTCGAGGAATCGCGATCGTCCTTTTTCCCAAGGAAAGAACTTCCGTAATCGTGTTGTACCCGCTCATGCAAACAACGGTATCTGCTGCATCGATATAACTCATCAAATCGTCGGTAAAATCCAACATTTCAACCTGCGGGTTCAAGGCAGCTTTTTGATACAGTCGATCGCGATGTTCCGCAGGCATTTCCGAACCGCAAATAATTACACTGCGAACAGATTTTGCTGTTAGTTGGGCAACACCAGTTAAGTAAGTATCAACCAAATGATAGCCATCCTCGCCACCGCCCGGTGTCACCAAAACTAATTTTTCATGTTCTTGAACTTGCAATTCTTGCCGTCTAACTTCCCGACTTTTTAACCCCGGTTCTTTGCGCAGATAACCGCAATAACGCACCTTTTGAGCAACTGTATGCGGAAATTGATACTCGCGACAAATATCAAACACTTCCGGCATTCCCACTACCAAAATCTGGTGGTAAAAACGATCTACTGCTTCATAAAAACCGTGTTCTTGCCATTCCCCAACAGTCTTTTCTGGACTGTCTAAAATATCGCGCAGCAGCAGTAACAGTTTAGTTTGTGGCAAATGCTTCTTCAAAAATTTTAGCGTAGTTACCAGCTCATTTTTGATGCCGTAAGGCTTTTTATCGACTAAAATTGCATCTGGTTTAAAATTCATTGCTGCCATCAAAATCAAGTCCGATCGCAGTTTGACAGTTTCACCAATCTCAGTTTGCAAATACTTAACCGCTATTTCCCCAGTTTTGCCCCGATTCAAACAGGGAATTTTGATATAATCAAGTCTCGGCGGCAGTCGAAAACTTTGCAGCATCGGCGAACCGGAAACTACCAAAATTGAAAGATCGGAAATAGAACTCAGTAAATGTTCGCAAATGGTCAGCATTCTGCGGATGTTGCCTAAACCAAATGCGTCGTGGGAATAAACCATCAGTCTCATAGTCAATTTGCCTCAATTAGGTGTAATTAATGTCTGTCTCAAACTCAAAGTCTCGATCGGTTTTTTGTAGCTTTTAATTGCATTACATTGACTGAAATCTTTGATGCGAATGCGTTATCCAAGAAATTAAACACCGAGGCATTTAGCTAATTCAAGCAATTTGAACGGCTAAGTATATAGCGATCGCCGCAAATGATTTGTAAATCTCTTGCCCCCTCCCCTTTATAAGGAAGTAAAAAAATTTACAAATAATTTATGACTGCTATATTTCCGAAATAACATGGTTTGGTGCGACAGTAATTATTGTCTGCACAAATTACGTGATGCCCTATTTCTGTTAAACAGGCCCCCGTCACTAGACCGACGTATCCCGTACCGATGACACAAACGCGCATGAGGGCTATTCTCCTATCGGGTTAAGTTGAGGACAGCCATTGGGGCAAGTTGCGATCGCCCTTAAGTGTCCTAAGGTTTTATTGCGGCTCTCTAAATATAATTTCGCAATTCTTTATTAAATCTTCATGAAGCTTTGATGAGAAAACTCTCACGAAACTGCGGGTATTTACTTACAAGAGAGGAATTTCGGAAACAAAGTTTGTAGCGAATGTAACGGATATACTTTATAACTTACGCAAAATTTCCAACATTGGAACATTCGAGGCAGAGCCTCTAGATCTGCGTTATCAGGCACAGCCTGGTAACGAGTTAACTGGTTCCCAGGCACAGCCTAACTGGTTCCCAGGCACAGCCTGGGAACCCATGTCCAGAGGCTCTGCCTCGCTTGCGAAAGGAAAAATGAGTAAAAAAACCTCAGCAAGGGGGATTCGGTTCAAATTATTTCAGCAATTACACTGAGATGGAGCGACAAAAATTACATTTGTTGAAAACTTTAAAGAACTTTGTAAAAACTTCATAATCAGGTGGGAGAGAAGCAAGATGCCTTTTCCTCTAAGTGCGATCGCACGCGCGAGAGCAAATCGCTAAAACTAAATGGCTTGGTGACACATTCACTAGCACCAGATGCCAATGCCGAAGCCAATTCTTGCCTGTCAGTGCGGGCAGTAACGACAATAATCGGCCGCTGTTCTCCCCTGTTCCGCAGTTCCTTAAGCACTGTCATACCGTCGATCGCGGGCAACCCCAAATCCAGCAATAATAAGTCAAATTCGCTCTCTGTTGCTAGAGACAGAGCTTGCGGTCCGTCTTCCGCCACCGCAGTAACAAACCCTTGTTTTTTAAAGCCTTTCTCCATAAAAGCAGCGATTTTAACTTCATCTTCCGCAATTAAAATTCGGTACATAATTTTATATCGATCGACAATCTACCTATAACTTTTCAATTATGGCAAATTCCCATGAAAAAAGTGTGAAGTAATTATGAGAAAATTTTCACGATCGCAACCGATAACCCATCCCGCGCACAGTTTCAATGAGATTGGAGCCTAATTTTTTTCGCAAATAGCCGACATAAACATCGACAATATTGGAACCCGGATCGTAATCGTAACCCCAAACTCTATCTAACAACTGTTCGCGACTCATCACTTGTCCGGGATGGCGAAAGAAAGTTTCGGCGAGGGTAAATTCTCGGGCAGGTAACTCAATAGTGCGATCGTCCACTTTGGCTTTGCGAGTCCGCAGATCGAGCGTTATATTGCCAACTTTAAGTAGCATTTCCTCTGAAACAGTGCGCTCTTCTCTACCGCGCAACCGCGCGCGCAAACGCACCAATAATTCTTCAAAACGGAAAGGTTTAGTTAGATAATCATCAGCACCGCCTTCAAATCCCGCTACTTTGGTTTGAATGTCGTCGCGGCCGCTCAAAATAATAATCGGTAATTCTTCTCCCTGTCCGCGCAATTCTTCAAGAATTTGCAATCCATCTTTTCCCGGAAGGCCTAAATCGAGAATCATCAGATCGAATTCACCGCCGATAGCCATCAGCAAGGCATCTCTAGCGTCAGCAGCAACAGTAGTGATAAAACCGTGCGATCGCAATCCTTTTTCGATAAAAGCAGCGATTTTGGGTTCGTCTTCAGCAATTAAAATTCGGCTCATTTTAGTTTAATAGTGATGATTAGTGACAAAACTTACACGCGGCGGCCAACAACCCAGCTTCTATGTCATATCGTGTCCGATCGATGGACTGCGATTAGAGCAGTAGGTTGGGTGGAACGTAGTGGAGGGTGAACGAAGTGAAACCCAACATCCAATTGTGTTGGATTTCACGAAGTTGGACCCAACCTACGTACATTATAGTAATCGACCGGACATGATATCAATCTCTAGGAGAGATGCCTGATTCTGCCTGGAGAACCAGGTTTTTTTGCATAATTCTTATTTGAATAAATACACCCGAAGATCGCACTTCAGCATAATTTTCTCTACCTTTTGCCTTCAAATGGCTCGATCGGCAAGATGAAAGCGAAAGTCGCTCCTATTCCCAATTGACTGTTAACATAGACTTTGCCACCGTGAGCTTCGGCAATTGCCCTAACAATAGACAAACCCAAACCGGCACCCTCGGAACGACGACGGCTATTTGCAGCCCTAGCAAACCTTTCAAAAATTCGATCTTGGTCGATTTTTGCAATACCTTCCCCGGTATCGCGCACCCAAAATCGCATCTCGCTGCCGCTCACAGCAGATCCGATGGCAATTATATCGTCAGACATAGTATGCTGTACGGCATTTTGAGCCAAATTCACGATCGCTTGAGTAATGCGCTGGCGATCGGCGACAATACAACATGAAGCCGCAGCATCCAACTCCCAATTCCGATTTCCTAGAGCTTTTGCCTTCGCAAAAAGTTCTTCAGTCAGCGCCCCAACATCCACAGTTTCTAAGTGCAAAAAATCCGACTGTTCTGCCTTAGCCAGCAGCACTAAATCCTCTACAAAACGACTCATGCGATCGAGTTCGTCCATCACCAAAGTTATAGTTTCTGCCTGTTCCTGGGGGTCATCACCCATCAATTCCAAATGCCCCCGAACGATCGTAATCGGAGTGCGCAGTTCGTGTCCCGCATCATTGATAAAGTTGCGCTGACTGGCAAAAGCTTCCTCCAGTCGATCCATCATTTCATTAAAAGTAGTTGCCAATTCTGCAATTTCTCCTTCCCCTTTCACGGCAATCCGCTGACTCAAATCTGACTCTTCGATCGCCCGGGCAGTTACTGTTAGCGATCGCAGCGGAGCCAGTAATTTTCCAGCAGCTATCCAAGCCAGCAATACAACTAAAATCAGGACAGCCACAGTTACCTCAATCACAACTTTGAAAGCTTCGATCGCTTCTTGACGTTCGCCCGCAGTCAAGTGAGCCACAACGAATACTCCCAGCGTTTTTCCTTGAATTTTTACAGGTTCGGCAATGTAGAGAATGCTGCCTATTTTACTGTCTGAGACTTGGTATTCGCCCCGAGCCGACTCGTTCAATTTTGCCCAACTCTCCACCAATTCTGAATTTCGCTGAAGCTGTTTTGGCAGTGCTTTGGAACTGGATTTATAAAATTCACCTTCGACGATCGCGATTAAAAATGTATCATCTTCGGTGATTTGCCGGGAAAGGAGAATCTCGAAAAATGCAGATAATTTCTGAGATGTCGAGTAGGTTTGGCGATCGCCGTATTCTTCTGTTAATTGCAGTTTTAAAGATACATTTTTAGCCTCAAATTCTTCAGCAAACATTTCATGGAATATTGTTACTTCTTCAAGTACTCCTCTTTTACCCGCCCCTCTACCAGCAAAAATAAGCGCTGGCGAATGGCGGGAATAGATAGGGACAGAAACAAGGTCATTAACAAAATGTACCAGATGAAAATGCGGGTCCGCGCTTCCCCAAAAAAGCGCTGCCATCGGATGGGAAAGTTGATTGGTGTTTGATTTAAATTGCGATGCGTGTTCATGGTAAATCCGGCTGATAGTTCGTCAGTAAAGTTAAGACATGGTGATAAATATTACATAAAGAGTCCCAGGCGCACGCAGGGTCACAAACTCTGTTGTTGCTTGATTCCTAATTAAGTTATTGCATCTGGGAAACACACTTTTCGCAGGGAAATGAAATTTTTGGATTTTAGGGCATACCACCCGATCGGACTTTGCTATATTTAAGATGAAGTAAGCGATGCCGCGGCTCGATTTAGATGTGGGTCGATCGCTCGATCGGGAGGCTGGCGATCGCAGTTCTTTCGGTAAGAATAAAAAAATCACCAATAAATCGTCAAGACCTAGTATCGTTATGCCCAATGGCGAGTATAAATTAGTCGCTACTTACGGAAAGCCTCTAGATAAAGTGCTTTGTGGGATCGATGCCCCAAGGGGAGTAGGGGCTACAGAATGGTATGGTAGACCATTTCCTGCGGACGATCGAGTTGGATTTGTTGCACTTATTTTAGTATTTTTTTTCCAAACTTAGGTGAAATCGGCAGAAACTAATTCAGATTCCGATCGAGATATCCGGAATCTTAACTCAAAGGATTGTAATTACTTTTTTTACCGATCGTGAGGGAAAGCGATCGCGGAAAACTATTACACAAACAAGGGAAATTTGTATAGAATAAAGTTTTTGTGAGAGAACCCATGAACAATCAATTTATATCTTGGCTGCGGAGTTTGCGGGTCAGACAAAAGATCGCCTGGGGTTACGCACTATCTCTAGGAATTGCGGTAGTGGGTACAGGGATCGGGATTTTCATCGCCGATTACAAACAAAAAATAGCGGTTGCTAAGGTAGAAGATGTTTTAGAAGAACTCGAGATCCTCAGCCGCTTGCAGGTGGACGTGCTGCAAACTTATAACCATCAGCTAAAAATTAAGCAAGTCCTCGATCGCAAAGAATTAGCGCAACAGGAATATATAGATTTTAAGGAACACTATCAAAACTTGCAGCAAAGCTGGACAAATTTTAAAGACTCTCATGGGGGAACAGCCGGACAAGAAAAATTTGAACATCCGGGTGAAGTAGAAGCTATTAATGCTTTTTTGATAAAGTATGAAGGGGTTCCAGAAACATACTTCCAAGCAATCGATCGTCTATTATCTCGCCTCAATCCCGATAACATCAAATCTGCAAATATCACCAGCATTCAGACAGATATAACTAAGCTAGAGCAAAGTATACTCATGGCTAAAGTTCATAAGTTTTCTGCAGATCTGTTAGTCCTAGTTAAAAATATATATCAAGAGTACGAAGAAGCAGAAGAGGCGATCGACGCTAGCAATCTGCTGCGTTTGTGGGTAATTGGAGGCAGCATGGCAGCCTCGATCGCGATCGCTGCTGTACTCTCTTGGCTTACAAGTCGGGCGATCGCTCGCCCAATTCATTCTCTCACCCAAGTTACTCAACAATCCCTTCAAGAATTAAACTTTAATTTACGAGCTGAGATCTCTGGTAAAGATGAAATAGGAACTCTAACGCTCTCTTTCAACCAATTAATTGCTACCGTCAAGCAACTGCTAAAAGAGCAGCAAGAATACAGTCAAACCTTAGAAAAAAAAGTGTGGCATCGCACTCAAGAACTCGAAAACAAAAACAATGAGCTTGAAGATATCTTAAAAACGCTCCACAGCACCCAACTTCAATTAGTACAAAACGAAAAGATGTCTTCTTTGGGAAACTTAGTAGCAGGAGTTGCCCATGAAATCAATAACCCGATCGGCTTTCTCAACGGCAGCATTAGCAATACCAAAGATTACATTCAAGACATACTCGAACATTTATCTCTCTACCAGCAATACTATCCCGATGCAGTCAAACCTGTCGCAGAAAACGCTCGCGATATCGATCTAGAATTCACGATCGAAGACTTGCCCAAGATACTCAATTCAATGCAAGCAGCAACCGATCGCATTCAATCCATGAGCAAAAGCCTCCGCACCTTCTCTCGTGCCGATACCGATCGCAAAGTCAAAGCCAACCTGCACGAAGGACTTGAGAGCACTTTGCTAATTCTGAAATACCGCCTCAAAGCTTCAGAAAAAAGGCCAGAAATTAACATCATCCGAGACTATGGCAATTTACCAGAAATCGAGTGTTTTCCCGGTCAGTTAAACCAAGTATTTATGAACATTTTGGCAAACGCGATCGATGTGTTTGATGAAATGACACAAACTCACTCTTTTGCCGAGCTCAAAGCCAATCCCCAACAAATTACTATCCGCACAGAAATCGCGGACGATTCCCTACGGGATAGCTTCGCTTCACGGGTGCAGATTCGCATTCTAGATAACGGTACGGGCATGAGTGAAGATGTAAAAGCGCAAATCTTTGACAATTTGTTTACTACAAAAGCCGTGGGTAAAGGAACGGGATTGGGACTCGCGATCGCCCGTCAAATAGTCGTAGAAAAACATGGCGGCTCGATCGAAGTTGATTCTACTCTAGGTAAAGGAACAGAATTCACAATTCAGTTGCCAGTTAAAGGTTAGAACAACAACATAGAGGTGCAAGATATCAGTCTTCCGCGATCTGTCCGCGATCTGGTACGCCTCTCAATAAACCAGGCCAGAAACCGGGTTTTTGACGAAAAATATGCGCTTTGATGCAGAGTCCATGCCAAAAACCCGGTTTCACCAGAATGATGCAAGATCTCAGGAATACGCATTAGGGCGGGGAGTGTCAATGAGAGGTGCTATGTTAGTGGGGGTGATAATACCCCATACCTATCGCCCTTTTCCCTGTTCTCAACTCCCACAAAAAATTAGTATGAATCTATACATATAAACCAAATACTTACGTGCAAGCTATAAAAATTTGAAAAAATTGCAGAGTTCTTGTAAAATTGCCATAAATTAAGTAACTATTGGCAAACCAGCGCCTGCGACGGCAAGCCAGACCATAATATAAAGAAAAACAGCAATTTCAGCGAAAATAGAGGTGAAACCCCTTGCAAAAACTAGCCAGCATAGAAAAGCCGATCGAACGCGGGGAAAAAATGATAGAAATAAACCCCCAAGATGCACAAACTTGGTACGAACGAGGCAACGCCCTACTCGAAATGGGCCGCTTGCCAGCAGCGATCGAATCTTGGGAAAAAGCAATCGAACTCGAACCAAAATTTCCGGAAGCCTGGTATAACAAAGGCTTAGCCCTGAGAAAACTGGGACAGCTAGAAGCAGCAGTCTCGTGCTATAACAAATCCTTAAAAATCAAACCGGAGAACCCCGAATGCTGGTACAACCGGGGGAACGTCCTGCGGAAGTTGGGGAGACTATCAGAAGCCATCGCCTCCTACGAAAGAGCGATCGAACTCAAGCCAGACTACCGCGAAGCTTGGTCGAACCGCGGCAACACCCTCGCCAATTTAGAAAAATACGCCGAAGCGATCGAATCCTACGACAAAGCAGCAGCCATCAGCGCCGATTACTGGGAAGCTTGGTATAACAAAGCCTTTGCCCTCAGAAGCTGCGGGAAAAATGCCGAAGCGATCGCGGCCTACGACAGGGCGATCGAACTCAAAGCCGACTTACACCAAGCATGGTACAACCGCGGCATCGCCCTAGCAGAAGCAAAACAGTATCCAGAAGCGATCGCCTCCTACGACAAAACCCTAGAACTCAAGCCGAATTCCCCCGAAGTCTGGAAAAACGCGGCACAGCCCAAGCACAACTCGGACAATTTGCCGAAGCGATCGACTCTTGGGATAAAGCCCTAGAATTCAAATCCGACGATCGCGAAATTTGGTATAATCGGGGTTTGGCCCTGGTCAACCTCAAGCGCCTCGAAGAAGCGATCGCCTCGTGGGACAAAACAGTTCAATTGCAGCCAGACAATACCGAAGCCTGGTACAACAAAGCCGTAGCCCTCAAAAAATTAAAACGGTATGCCGAAGCGATCGCCTCCTACGATAAAATTATCGCCCTCAAACCCGACGATCCCAACCTTTACTATCAAAAAGCCTGCGTGTACGCCCAAGAAAAACAAGCAGACTATCAAAAAAACAGCCCCGAAGCCCAAGCTACCAGCGCCACCAACGCCATTGAAAACTTGAAAAAGGCGATCGAACTCGATCCAAAGAAATACCTAAAAATGTGCAAAAACGACTCAAAATTGCATACAATACAAAAAGACGTGCGGTTTTTCGCTTTATTTCAGGGTAAGCAATGATTGACAACTAATATCAATGCCGCACTGCAACTCCGGTAGGCTTTCACAGCACCGCAAACCCCAATCATGCAAACCCTAGATAAAACTCAAACCAAATTCGCTCAACTCACTGCCCGCCTGAGCGAAGTTATTGACATCGAATCAGCCTCCTCCGTACTGTACTGGGATCAAGCCACCTATATGCCGGCCAAGGGTGCCAGCGCCCGAGGTCGCCAGTTGGGAACCCTCAAACAAATATCCCACGAAAAATTCACCGATCCGAAAATTGGCGAGCTCCTAGAAGACTTGCGTTCCTACGAACAAAGTCTCCCCTACGACTCCACCGCAGCCAGCCTGATCCGAATCGCCCGCCGGGACTACGATCGCGCCGTCAAAGTCCCCGCCGCCTTCATGGCAAAACTATGCCGCCACCAAGCCGACTGTTACGAAGCTTGGGCTGTTGCCAAAGCAGACAACAACTTCGCCGCCGTCGCTTCCGAACTCGAAACAACCCTAGAATTAAGCAGGCAGTACGCCGACTTTTTCCCCGGCTGCGAACACATCGCCGATCCCTTAATCGATCGCAGCGACTACGGCATGAAAGTCTCCATCCTGCGCCCGCTGTTCGCCCAACTGCGCCAAGCATTAGTCCCCATCGTCGAAGCCATCACCTCTTATCCTCCCGCCGACGACTCCTGCTTGCAGCAAGAATTCCCCGCAGCCCAGCAGTTAGAATTCACCCACACAGTCGTAGAACGCATGGGGTACGACTTCCAACGGGGACGGCAAGACCTCACCCTGCACCCGTTTATGACCAGTATGTCCATAGACGACGTGCGCATCACCACTCGCGTCTACGAAGACAGACTCGATCAAGCTTTGTTCAGCAGCATCCACGAAGCCGGACACGCCCTCTACGAACTCGGCAATTCCCCCGAACTCGAAGGGACGATGCTGGCAGGCGGCATTTCCTCCGGCGTCCACGAAAGCCAGTCCCGGCTGTGGGAAAATTTAGTCGGGCGCAGCCGCGGATTTTGGGAATGCTTCTACCCGCAACTGCAAGGCGTATTTTTGCGCCAGTTGGGAAACATCACCACCGATCGATTTTACCGGGCAATTAACAAAGTCGCGCGATCGCTCGTCCGCACCGACGCCGACGAAGTAACCTACAACCTCCACGTCGCCATCCGCTTCGACCTAGAATTAGCCATGCTGGAAGGCAAACTAGCAATTCGCGACCTCCCGGAAGCCTGGAGGGAACGCTACAGAAGCGACCTCGGCATCGTTCCCCCCACCGACAGCGAAGGCGTCATGCAAGACGTACACTGGTATTGCGGGACGATCGGCGGAATGTTCCAAGGATATACCCTCGGCAATTTGATGAGCGCCCAATTCTACGAAACAGCAGTCAAAGCCCATCCCGAAATTCCCGTAGAAATCGAACAGGGAAACTTTGACATCCTCCACAAGTGGCTGAAACAAAACATCTACCAAGACGGCCGCAAATACACCGCCGCCGAAATGGTCGATCGCGTAACGGGTTCTCCTTTAAGTATCGATCCATTTATCCGGTACATCCGCCACAAATACGGCGAATTTTACGTCATTTGAGGGATAACAATTTCAAGTTCCAGACTTTAAACTTGCATTAAAAAAAGGAAGTGCTGAAGCAAAAGAGGCGATACTAGCCTCTACAGGACTTGCGTGCGGGCGATCGGAAACTGGGTGGTTGCTGAAAATCTTCTCACCTTGCCACAGATTCAGTAAAACAACCAATTTCTTAAGTCTTAATGCGTAAGATATTGTGCGGTCGATAGTTCGTCATAAAAACGGTTCGTAGTGCGGACTTAAGTGTGCAGAATTTTGCCGGCGTAAGTCTCCATTACGAGCTCATTTTAGCGAGATCGATCGAACGCGATCTAAGTCTTGTTTCAGCAACTCTCAAACATTTAAACTAGGGGCTTGTCATGTCTGAACTCTTTCAGGCTGTTCTTGAAAGTGACGAAAAAACCGACCTGCGACAATTTGCCAGCGAATTGCGCGCTTTGGGAAACAAGTATTTACTGCGCAACGACATCGTTAGCGCTTTTGCTAACTACTGCAACAAATACGAAAAACCCACACAGTTCTCCCAATCTTCCCATTTGGGAAAACTGATTTATTACATTCAGGAAATTATTCTTGAAGAGGACAACTTTTGCATCTTGCTGCGTCCGAAAATCGCGACAATGGAAATAGTCCGCCTGGGAGACGACATGACCGTCGAACCGATGACAGTTCAAGAATTGTTAGATGTGCGCGATCGATTTGTCAATCGCTTTCATCCGCAGGAAGGTGACATTCTCGAACTGGATTTCGGACCGTTTTACGACTATTCTCCCGCCATCCGCGACCCCAAAAACATCGGCAAAGGAGTTGAATTCCTCAATCGATATTTGTCCAGCAAACTGTTTCAAGACCCCAAACATTGGCTGGAAACTCTGTTTGATTTCTTGCGCCTCCACCACTACAACGGCGTGCAGTTATTGATTAACGATCGCATTAAATCCCAACAGCAACTTTCCGAACAACTTAAAAAAGGCTTAACTTTTGTCAGCGAACTTTCTGAAGATGAACCCTACGAAAGATTTCGGTTCGTCTTGCAAATGATGGGTTTTGAAGCCGGTTGGGGCAATACCGCCGCCCGCGTCAGCGAAACTTTAGGAATTCTCGACGAATTAATCGATTCCCCCGACCACCAAACCCTAGAAGCATTCATTTCTCGCATCCCGATGATTTTCAAAATCGTCTTGGTTTCCCCTCACGGTTGGTTCGGTCAAGAAGGAGTTTTGGGGCGACCGGATACGGGCGGTCAAGTAGTTTACGTCCTCGACCAAGCAAAGAATTTAGAGAAACAAATGCAAGAAGATCTGCATCTTGCAGGTCTCGATATTTTAGGCGTTCAACCTAAAGTAATTATTCTCACTCGATTAATTGCCAACAGCGACGGAACCCGCTGCAACCAGCGTTTGGAGAAAGTTCACGGCACAGAAAATGCTTGGATTTTGCGAGTGCCGTTCCGCGATTTCAATCCCAAATTAACTCAGAATTGGATTTCGCGATTTGAGATTTGGCCTTATTTGGAAACCTACGCGATCGATGCTGAAAAAGAACTTCTGGCTGAGTTTAAGGGCAAACCAGATCTCATTGTTGGCAACTATTCAGATGGCAATTTAGTAGCATTTTTGCTATCGAGAAAACTCAAAATCACTCAGTGCAATGTTGCTCACGCGCTGGAAAAATCCAAATACTTGTTCAGCAATCTGTACTGGCAAGAATCGGAGGACAAATACCATTTTGCGCTGCAATTTACAGCCGATTTAATCGCCATGAATGCTGCTAATTTTATTATCAGCAGCACCTATCAAGAGATTGTTGGCAAACCCGACAGCGTAGGACAATACGAGTCTTACAATTGTTTTACCATGCCCGATTTGTACCATGTTGTCAACGGGATTGAATTGTTCAGTCCTAAATTTAACGTCGTGCCGCCGGGAGTAAATGAAAATGTTTATTTCCCTTACACGCGGACAGAAGATCGGGTGCTGACCGATCGCGATCGGCTCAATGAATTAATGTTTAGTCTGGAAGACCCGGAACAGGTGTTCGGCAAACTAGATGACCCGCAAAAACGCCCCTTATTTTCGATGGCAAGGCTCGATCGCATTAAAAACTTGACAGGCTTAGCAGAATTGTTTGGCAAAAGCCCGGAACTGCAAGAAAAATGCAACCTAATTTTAGTAGCGGGCAAGTTGCGGGTTGAAGAAACCGAAGATTACGAAGAAGCCGAGGAAATTAAAAAACTCTACGCAATTATCGATCGATACAACCTGCAAGGTAAAATTCGCTGGTTGGGCGTGCGGCTTTCTAAAAGCTGGTCCGGCGAAATTTATCGAGTAATTGCCGATCGCCAAGGTATCTTCGTGCAACCAGCTTTGTTTGAAGCTTTCGGTTTGACAATTCTCGAAGCCATGATTACCGGCATTCCGACTTTTGGCACGCAGTTTGGCGGTCCCCTGGAAATCATTCAAGACCGGGTAAACGGGTTTTATATCAACCCGACAAACCACGAGGAAACAGCTCAAAAAATTCTGGATTTTATCTCGAAATGCGAGCAAAATCCGAATTATTGGTATGAAATTTCGACGCGAGGAATCGATCGAGTGTACAGCACCTATACTTGGAAAATTCACACTACCAAACTGCTAACTCTGGCGCGGACTTACGGTTTCTGGAACTATGCTTCTCAAGAAAACCGCGAAGATATGCTCCGCTATATTGAAGCGCTGTTTTATCTGATTTACAAGCCGAGAGCCAAGCAATTGCTAGCGCAGCACATGAGCCGGTAAATAGTTGATAGTTGATAGTTGATAGTTGATAGTTGATAGTTGATAGTTGATATAGCGATCGCAAATGATTTGTAAATCTCTTGCTCCCTCCCCTTACTAAGGGGAGGGTTGGGGTGGGGTAAATTTGCGGGTAAATGCTGAAATTGCTCGATCGAGATTTCACCTAGCTGCCGGCAAACACCACTCGATTTATCTTTTTGGTTAGCTACAAATCCCCCGCACCGTTCCTCTTCCCCGAACTGTTCCTCAGCCCGCATACTTTAAAAAATATTAAGGTTTGCACCCCCAGCTTCGATCGACCCCCGTGTTTTGAGGGTCTGGTTTAAATCCCCCTCCCAAAAACCTCGGTTAACTTTCCCAAGTTAATGCTGCCACAAGCAAAGGCGATCGCCCTCAACTGTCAACTCTCAACTGTCAACTCTCAACTAATCGATCTGCGTGGTAAACCCCCCCTATAGGGTCGATCGAAACTTCAAACCCAAAACTTTCAAATTCTCCAAAATGCAGTCTCTAAAAGCTAGTAGAGATATTTTTCAGAACGCATTCCGGGTACTACAATTGGACTTAGAAACAATTAACAGCCAAACCTTAACAACCCGATAAAACCTATGCGTGTAACTACTGCTGTCATTCTCAGCTCGATCGCTCTAGTGGCTCCCGGACTCACTAAAAAGGCAACCGCCAACTTTGACACCCAACCCTTTCTCCAGGAGCAGTACCGCAGAGACTTTGCAACCCCCGCCGATTCGGAAGCCTTGGCATCCCCAGATCCAAATTCCCAAGCAGATATGTTTAACAAACCTTTTTATGCGGGAGAGCAGCCTCCGGTGAAAAAGGAAAAAACGATCTCGGCAGGAGCCGACGGGCCGGAAGTTGCTGCGATACAGCAGCGATTGCAAGCCCACGGTTTCAGCGTAGGGACGATCGATGGTGCTTACGGCTCCCGCACCGCATCGGCTGTAAGCCGTTTTCAGGACTCGAAGGGATTGGCCCAAACTGGTGCGGTGAATAAGGACACTTGGATGGCTTTAGCGGCCGAGCCAGCCGGAGATTCTGAAACAATAGATAGCAATGCCCCGATTCAGAACAGCCAGCAGGTTCCGGTTAGGGCTGCAACAACTCTAACTAAAGGCTCTAGTGGTTCTAAAGTGAAAACCCTACAGGTGCGTTTGGACTTGCAGGGTTACGATCCAGGTCCGATAGACGGTATTTTTGGCGCTCGCACTGCTGCGGCTGTGAAAAGCTTTCAGGAGAACAAAAGCTTGAAAGCCGACGGTGAGGTGGACGAAATCACCTGGAAAGCACTGGGCAAAAGCTGAGGTAACTTTGAGAAATTGGGAAAATTGCTGCGGCTCCAACACAGAAGCAATCTCGCTTCCACAAAAGAAAGCAACTTTAGGCAAGGTTCAAATCCTTATTTCATAAGTTATCTACAATCGAAAATCAAAAATCTCGAATCGAACAAGGATTAACCCGGTTTCAGAAAATAGCCGGGTTTCTCAATGTTGAGCGATCGGTGTTTTATCAAAAAAGTTCGGCCAGCGGAAAACGAGCGAGTCTTTAGACCGCTCGATGAAAGCAGCACGCGCGGTTTTAACCGCCGTGAATCTTTCTTAATTCTTAACATTTTTAGCAGTGTAAAAAGGTCTTTTGCCGTTATACTCTCTTATTGGGATGGATACACAGGTGTAAACCTGGGAAGCAAATGCCTACCGTATAAGGTACGCGGGGACTCCGTGAAACCAAGGGCTGAAACCAATGGTTAAGCCCCTTAAACGCTCCTCTGAGCTTGCTGAAAGGCAAGGATAGCAGCCCGCCATTTTTTGGCAAGAGGATTGCGCCCAGGAACCCTAGCAATAGGGATATTAAGAACGAAATTTCTTAAGAATTTCAGTCGCGAAGAGCGCTGAGAGTGTCAAGTGCTATCATAGTTAAATGTCACAACGCGGATGTGGCGGAATTGGCAGACGCGCCAGATTTAGGTTCTGGTTCCGAAAGGAGTGAAGGTTCAAGTCCTTTCATCCGCATTTGATTTGAGTAGCTAAAACAATAACTTCTAAGACTTTGTAGGGTGTGTTGCGTTCCGCGCAACACACCCTTAATTTATGCGCCCTGCCACCTGCTTCCAGCCATACAACCAAAACTTATGACTGTTATAACCAACACAAATCATTATAAAACTCAAAAACCCTTTACAAACCTTAACAGAGGCGCTAATGTATAAATGTGGGAAACAAAAGCCCACAACGAACCTTGAAAATTCATTCATAGCAATCATAAGCACATGACCACAACCTTACAGCAGCGCGAAAGCGCCAACGTTTGGGAACGGTTCTGCGAGTGGGTAACATCCACCGACAACCGCATTTATGTAGGTTGGTTCGGCGTCCTGATGATCCCGACTCTCTTAACCGCCACCATCTGCTACA
>JAAUPF010000049.1 GCA_012034575.1 Richelia sp. CSU_2_1
GTTAGCATGACGGCGATCGACGGCGACGGACAGGCGTTGGTTGGCGGCGGTGGGCGACGATAGACGGTCGGTGGCGGGCAGGCGGCAACGATACCTGCGTGGGTGGCGACGGCAACGACATGGTAGACGGCGGCGACGGCGACGACAGCGTTGTCGGCGGCGGTAGTGGCAACGACACCTTGATGGGTGGCAACGATAACGATACCCTTGTCGGCGGTACTGGCGATCACACTTGTATCGGCGGTGCGGGAAGAGATGTTTTCGTCATGGAAAACCGCACCTCTCCGGGTGGAATTTCAGTTATTACTGACTACCAAGACGAGACAGACACATTTTTGCTGCACGGTGGCTTAAGCTTCAGCAGTTTGATCTTCGTACAAGTCGGTTTGAACACTGAAATTCGTGTTAGCGGTAACTTTTTACTGGCAGTATTGTTAAATGTCAGCGCGACGATTTTGGAAGTCAGCGACTTTTTGACTGTTGGTGGTGGCGGTAACATTCCTGGCGGCAACAACAACAATAACAATAACAACAACACTACCCCAACGCCGAGTAACACCCCTCCGCAAGCCGAAGCTAACAGAACTCTCAGCCTCGGTGGCGGTACCACGCAAGTAATTTCTTCTGACTTCTTGCGGTTTTTCGATCGCGAGCAAGGTTTCAGCGGTACTCAATTCACGATTACGGATCTGCCTGCCGCTACAGTCGGACAACTATTCTATAAAGGAGTAGCCGTTACTCAAGTCGGTTTGACATTCTCTCAAACAGACATTACCCTCGGTTTGTTGAGTTTCAGAGCGGCAGCAAGTTTTAGCGGTGCTGCGAGTTTTGGTTTTAGCGTTAGCGACGGCACCACTGTTGTTACCAGTCAGCGTTTTAGCTTCAATGTCATCCAAACCAGCTTTAATTTTGCTGGCAGTACGCTTCCTCAAACTATTACCGGTTCTGAATTTGATGATTCGATCGTCGGTGGCGATGCTGACGATAGCATTACAAGCGCTACTGGCAAGGATAAAGTCAAGGGAGCCAGAGGTAACGACACAATTAAAGGCAATGCTGACGATGACGATATCGAAGGCGATGACGGTGATGACAATGTAGAAGGCGGTGCTGGCAAAGACACAATCAAAGGAGGCCTAGGTAAGGACAAAATTCAAGGCGACGATGACGATGATGATATTGACTCTGGCGACGATGATGATGATGTCGGAGGCGGTAGTGGCAAAGACAAAATCAAACTAGGCATAGGAAAGGACAAAGCTAAAGGCGACGATGGCGATGACGATATCGACGGTGGCGATGACGATGACACCATTGAAGGTGGCACCGGCAATGACACTGTAGTAGGCGCTACCGGCAATGACGTTTTAACCGGCAATGATGGCGACGATTCGATCGAAGGTGGCGAAGGCACCAATACTTTAATTGGTGGTGCGGGGCGCGATCGATTTGTTTACCGAGTTTCCCGTCAAGAGATTACAACAGTCCTACAAGCTGACTTACTTGCTGACTTTAGTGGTACTGACGATGTTTTAGAGTTTTCTACCGCTGCTTTTGCTAATCTCAGCGTTGCTAGTTTGACTCGACTGTCAATTAATACTGCTTTTACCGGCACTATCGGCAGCGCTAACTTGCTCGATTTCAGTGCCGATGTCAGCGTTACCAGCATCGCAACTTTGCAAGCGCGGTTTACAGCTTTGGGCGGCAGTCCCGGACCTGTTTTCTGTCAGTTTACTGATGCCAGCACCGGCGGTACTGTATTGGTATTTTCGATCGGCGCGCGCTTTGAAGTTCTAGCTCGTTTCTCGGCAGTAATTAGCCTTCAAATTAGCAACTTTGCCTTCGTCGGTCCGACGCTAAATGTTCCGACCGGTACTTCCGGACCTGATATTGTCAACTTCGGAACTTTCCCATCTGGAGTTACTTTCAGCGGTTTTGCAGGGGATGACAGCATCTCCGGCAGCAATTTTGACGACAGCATTCTCGGCGGTGACGGGAATGACTTTATTGACGGTAAAAATGGCAAAGAAAGACTCAGTGGCGGTGCTGGAAACGATCGCCTGTTTGGAGGAGACGCCGACGATACGATTACTGGTGACGAAGGCGACGATTCGATTAACGGCGGTATCGGTTTTGATGTGCTAACTGGTGGCAGCGGTGCTGACATCTTTAGTTACACGACAACTAAAGAAGGCGGAGATAAAATTACCGACTTCACCTCTGGAACTGATAAATTCCAGTTTGTTTCTAGCAATTTCGGCAACATCACCGGCTCGAATTTTGACTTGGTAAATGTTGTCGGTACATCAACAGATATTACCGATAAAGAATTGCTGCTGTTCTCTGGTACTTTTGCCAGTTTAGCGGCAGTTCAAGCGCAAATCGGCACGACTGTCGGTGGCGGAACTGCACCTTTCTTCGGCTTCTATCAAAATGCTGCGGGCGAAAGCGTCCTGTTCTTCGATGCGGACGGCACGGGTTCCGGTTCTGCGGTTACTGTGGCTAATTTGGGCACCGGAGTTACCAGTTTAGGATCGGCGGACTTTGCATTTACAGGTACGATCGCCCCTCCTCCCCCTCCTGCTGGAGGCAACAGCACTGTTGACTTAAATTCCAACAGTACCTTCCCAGTTGGCAGCAACGATTTCAGCACCAATGCTGGCGGTTATAAATTCACCGGACCTGTATTGTTTACCGGCAATGCTAGTGATAATAAAGTCACCGGTACGGCATTTGCTGACTTCCTGACTGGCGCTTCTGGTGCAGATTTACTCAACGGCGGTAGCGGTCCAGATACTCTTGACGGTGGTGCCGGTGCGGATACTCTGACAGGCGGACCTGGTGGCGATGTCTTTATTTACAGCGGCCCTGCTGACGGTCCCGATACGATTACTGACTTCACTTTTGGGGTTGACAAATTGTCATTTAAGGCTTCTGTCTTTGGCAATTTGACTACTACAAACTTTGATGGAGTTAGCGGCGTTGCTCCCGATATTACTGGCAAGGAGTTGGTAATTTTCACCGGCGGAACTTTTGCCAGTTTTGACGATGCGCAAACTACAGCAACTGGCAGTTCTACAAGCCCCGGTTTCTTTGCATTTACTAATGCTGCAAATGAAACGGTGCTGGTGTTTGATTCCAACGGTACGACTGCGGGCGGCTTTACAACTGTTGCTAATTTGGGTACGGCTGCGGGCAGTTTGGGAACGGGAGATTTTGTATTTACAGGTTCGATCGCGAATACTCCTGTTGATACTTCCCCCAATCTCGGTAGCGTTACCGATTTAAATACACCTGGAAGTTTCCCCAGTGCTGTTAACAACTTCGGTTCCGGCGCAGGCGGTTACAACTTTAGTACCCCTGTATTGTTTACCGGCAATGCCAGCAATAACAGCGTCACGGCCACTCAGTTTGCCGATATTTTAAGCGGCGGATCGGGTGCTGACATATTTGACGGCGGCTTGGGTGACGACAGTATGTCTGGCGATGAAGGCGATGACAGCCTCTTCGGCGGTGGCGGTAGCGACACTCTCACCGGCGGTACTGGTAACGATACTCTAATCGGCGGCGCGGGAACTAATGTTCTCAACGGCGGCGCGGGTGAGGATGTGTTTGTGTTTACTGGAACTAGCGTTGGCGGTGGCGATGCAATCACCAATTACAGCACTGCTGACGATCTAATCGCTCTCGATAGTTCTGCTTTTGCAGGGTTTGCAACAGGAACTTTAGGCTTGAATTTCTACACTTACAGCACTGCTCTGACTGTAAGTGCGATCGAGAATACTTTGAGCGGTCCGTCGATAATTGCGCTGTACGATGGTGCAAATACGAAACTGTACTACGATTCTAACGGTTCTACTGTTGGCGGTAGCAGTTTGTTTGCAACTGTCAATAATGTCGATTTAGGATTAACGGGCAATGCGGAATTGTTCTTGTTCTAAGTTGGCTGCGGGGAGTAATTTAGTCCTCCGCTAATTGTCAACGTTTTAAATAAAACCCGCTCCTTTTTGGGGCGGGTTTATTATTGCAAATTTTTGTAAAGCCATCGTAGAACGACGGGGTTTTCAACCCAGTTTTCTGATAAATAAGTCTTTGGTACTATAGCAACCGCCACATCGGTTAGGACATTCAATCACTCATCAATATGGTCTAAAATCCATGCTTCATAAACGGTTAGATTCGGATACCATAACTGTCAACTGTCAACTGCTATAATTGGTTGCAATTTACATCTCCCCGCAAGGGGATTGAAAGAATATTTGATACTTGCCGATCGAATTATTAATTTTTGAGTTGCAATTCACTTTTCCCCGCAAGGGGATTAAAGTCGGGTTTCTGAATCCCCGCGCTGAGTCCAAGAAACCGGGTTTCTATGCGAATTGACCAAGAAATTGGGATACAAGCCCCGTCCTTCTAGGACGGCTTTAATTTAATAAACTCTGGAATTTAGTTCAGTGTCATGCTAGTATATAATAACAAAAAACCAAGTCGAAGCAATGCTAGTTTTTGAGTTCAAAGCATACGGGAAAAAAGAGCAATACCACAAGATTGAGGAAGCCATCCGCACGGGGCAATTTGTCAGAAACAAGTGCCTGCGGTATTGGATGGACAATCGCGGTGTTGGCAAAAAAGAACTGTATCGTCACTGCACTCAATTAAGAGCCCAGTTTCACTTTGCTGCTGAACTAAACAGCCATGCTTGTCAAGCTGCGGTTGAAAATGCGGAACGCGCCATCAATCGGTTTTACAGTAATTGTAAAAAGAAGGTTGCAGGCAAGAAAGGCTACCCAAAATTCAAAAAACACAGTCGCTCGATCGAGTATAAGGTCAGTGGCTGGAAACTTTCAGAATGTCGGAAACGGATCGCGTTTACCGATAAGAAAGGTATCGGACTGTTGAAGCTCAAAGGCAGTCGCGATTTACATTTCTACCAAATAGAACAAATCAAAAGAGTGCGGATTGTAAGACGCAGTGATGGGTATTACGTGCAATTCTGTATTGATTCCCCTCGAATAGGCCTAAAAGCTAGCCAACTCAAAAACCGCGCTGTAGGAATTGATGTCGGGATTAAATACTTTTTGGCTGACAGCGATGGAGGAATCGTTGAGAATCCGAAATTTTATCGCAAATCCGAAAAAGGATTAAACCGCGCCAACCGCAAAAAGTCCAAAAAGTTTCAGAAAGGGAAACCGCAATCTAATAACTATAAGAAGGCAAGAAATCGGTATGCTCGGAAGCATCTAAGAGTAACCAGGCAGCGAGAAGAGTTTGTCAAGAGCGTGGCACTCCGTTATATCCAATCTAACGATTTGGTCGCCTGTGAAGACTTAAATGTGAAGAACATGGTAAAAAACCGAAAACTGTCTAAGTCGATTAGTGATGCGGGTTGGTCAAAGTTTCTGATGTGGCTGGATTATTTTGGGAGCGTCTACGGAACAAAAACCGTAGCTGTAGATCCCCACAATACCAGTCAGAATTGCTCGAATTGTGGCAAAAAAGTCAGTAAGTCACTATCAACTAGAACGCATATTTGCCCGCATTGCGGGTATGTAGCGAATCGAGACACAAACGCAGCAATTAACATCTTGAAACGCGCCCAAAATACGGCGGGGCACGCCGAAATTAACGCTTGGGGAGAGATGCCCTCTAGCTTAGTTGGGGAAACCCTGCTAGGTTATGGCGACTCATTGAACCAAGAATCCCTGCCCTTATAGGGCGGGGAGTGTCAAGCATCTTCATGAGATTTTACGCAGAAACCTAGTTTCTGAGTCCCCGCGTTGAGTGCAAGAAAGTCCTGACTGCAAAGGAGTCGATCGCCCTGATATCTATTTTTCGGATTCCATCCGTGTCATAATGCGTGTCTGAGCGCAACACAACAGAAAAATTATGATTATTGTAATGAAAGTCGGCACTCCCGCAGCCGAGATCGATCGCCTAGACGAAGAACTCCGCACTAACTGGGGTTTGACACCCGAAAGAATCGTCGGGCGTTACAAAACCGTCATCGGCTTAGTGGGCGACACCGTTGAACTTGAACCCATGCAACTGCGCGAAATGAGTTCCTGGGTTGAAGAAGTCCTGCGCGTCGAAAAACCCTACAAGCGCGCTTCCCTGGAATACCGCCAAGGAGAACCCAGCAGCGTTGCCGTACCCACTCCCGCCGGTACAGTAACGATCGGCCTGCACCATCCCATTGCCATCGTAGCTGGCCCTTGTTCCGTAGAAAACGAAGAAATGATTGTCGAAACGGCAAAGCGCGTCAAAGCTGCTGGCGCTCAATTTCTCCGGGGTGGAGCGTACAAACCGAGAACTTCTCCCTACGCTTTTCAAGGACACGGCGAAAGTGCTTTGGGATTGCTGGCGACAGCCCGAGAAGCTAGCGGTTTGGGCATTATTACCGAAGTTATGGATGCTGCAGACTTAAGTGCGATCGTAGAAGTAGCCGATGTCATTCAAGTCGGCGCGAGAAATATGCAGAATTTCTCGCTGTTGAAAAAAGTCGGAGCTCAAGACAAACCGGTGTTACTGAAGCGCGGCATCTCCGCCACGATCGAAGAATGGTTGATGGCTGCCGAGTATATCATGGCTGCCGGCAACCCGAACGTGATTTTGTGCGAGCGCGGCATTCGCGGCTATGACAGACAATATACGCGGAATACTCTCGATTTGTCGGCAGTGCCGGTACTGCGGACTTTAACTCACCTGCCGATTATGGTTGACCCCAGTCACGGCACCGGTTGGGCGCAGTTTGTACCTTCAATGTCAATGGCTTCGATCGCCTCGGGTACAGATTCGCTGATGATAGAAGTGCACCCGAATCCGAAAAAAGCTTTGTCTGACGGGCCGCAATCTTTAACACCGGATCAGTTCGACCAACTGATGCAAGAATTGGCGGTAATGGGTAAATTAATGAATCGCTGGCCGCAACCTGTAGCTGTTTTAGCTTAATCGATCGCAGTCACAGATTGCTGTTGAACTAAATGTTTAGAATCCCCGTCATTCCACGGCGGGGAGAATGTCAACTGAGCACTTTCTTCCATCTTCCATCTTCCATCTTCCATCTTCCATCTTCCATCTTCCATCTTCCTTCTTCCTTCTACTTAACGACTTTGAGTAAATAAATATATGTCATCTCGCTGATATTTTAGTTGGAATTGAGGAGTATTTTTTAACCGATCGATCGAGTTGTTAACAAACTCTCGATCGCTCATCCAGCCCGGATGGTGCTGATTCAGCAACACGTAGTCGAATTCCGCAAGATTTGCAGGCGGATTGTCAGCTTGAGTTAATCTTATTACAGAACGGTGCGCTAAGTGGGGAGCAATGTGAGAAGTTGTGAAAACACTGCCTTTGGTATTGACGAGGGCGATGGCTTCTCTAGTAGCTTGCCAAGTGTCTATTTCATCTAAATAAATACTCCAAAAATAACCGTACTTTGCCAAAATTAAGAACATTAACAGCGACCACAAAATCAACAGTTTTGATAAATTTGTAAATAGCAATTTTCCCCACTCCCACAGGCGGCGCACCCACAGGCGGCGCATCCAAATATGTCGCGCAGATTTCCAAGAAAGGCGCGGCGATACTTGCTGCCAAATTCGCGGCAGCCACTGGCGGCGATTCCACAGGAAATTTCCGGCATTTTGCCAAAAATTCTTGCTGTTTTTTTGCCGATCGACTAGGGTTGAAATTACGGCAATTAACAAGAAAGGAAATACAGGCACGGAATACTGGTGAATCAAATCTCGTTGGGCGTCAATATCCGAAAGTACATTCATCAATAGCATCGGCGCAGCACCAATTAACGGCGACAAGCAGCGCGGAGAAATCCACCAAATTACAGGCAAAAATAACAAAATTAAATATCCCAAAGTATCGGCTGAAAAAATCTTGCCTGCTACTAAATGCGGTTTGACGATTAAATTAACAGCTATTTCCAAAACTGAGTTGCCCAAATATTCGTATCGCCCCACTCCTGCGTGCTGTCGGCCTTCGTTAAAATAGGGTACAATGGCTTGAGTAACTATTAAAAACCACGCCGCACCTAAAAAGATCGCGATCGATCCGCACTGACGATTTTTTTCACAGAAAAACAGCCAGATACCCATCGCCACCACTGTTAAAGAAAGCACGGCTTTGCAGCTCAAAATTAAGGCAACAGCAGCGCAAAACCACAGTATTTTCTGCAACCGGGCGGCGATAATTGCTGCTAAAATTGCAGGCATGGCTATAACTTCGGAATGGAAGTCAAACAAGTTGACATTAAATACTGCGGGATACAGCAAATAAACTATGGCAACTGCGATCGATTTTGCTTCGTTCAATCCTGCTTGGCGCGCTAAACTCCAACTAGGCCAAGCCCCGATCGCGAGGGCAACAGCTTGCACTAAAAACAGCCAGTGTACGTCGGGATATATTTTGTAAAGTAACGCTAGCGGATAGAAGATAAATGCAGCGTGATCGCCTAAAATATTGATTGACATTAATGAGGAAAATGGCGTTTGATTTTGAGAAATTAAATAAATTGCTTGGTCGAAAATTGCTAAGTCAAATGCAGTCGATTGAAACAAAGCGTGTCGCGCGCTGCTGGCGGTAAATAAGATTACTGTTGCTGCCGCAATCGGCAAAAAAATTGGATGTGATTTTAGTGATTTTAAAGTTATCATTTTAGATGGATTCTGGTTGGATTTACATATGACTCGGCGGTTAAAACCGCTTCTTGTTGAACTCGGCGGTTGAAACCGCGTATAAACAAAGACTCGGCGGTTGAAACCGCGTCTATATAAACAAAGTCCGCCTCCGCGGACTGAGAAAATAACAGGGTGGTGAAGCCGGATTTAGTATAGCATTATTATTGCGAATTAAGTGTTCGATCGCGCGTTTCGTTTAAACAGCAAAACGTCATTTTTTTGATAAGTCAATTGAAAATCGGGAGAGTTTTTCAGTTGATTTGCTAAGCTTGCACCAATTTTATCGGTATCCGGCCAGGGATGGCGCAGGTTGAATAAGATGTATTCAAATTCAGCTAAATTTGTTTGGGGGGAAAGTTGAGATAGCAATTTGACGATCGGGCGGTGGGCGAAGTGAGGGGCGAGTCTGTTGTCTGTTAAAATACTGCTTTGGGGTTGAACTTGCGCGATCGCCTCCCGCGTGGCTTGCCAGGTATCCAGTCTGTTTAAATACAGCAAAAAGTCTTTGGATTCACCCAGAAATAAGAAAATTATTAACGACCAAATTATCATTGTTTTGGGCAGTTGCATTCCCAGCCACAGTGGGGGAAGTTTGAATTTTTTACGGAATGAGCTTAGTATTGTTACGGGCGGAATTTTGGCAAAATTTACAGTATTTAAAAACGGTCGATCGCGCGCTTTTTCCGATTCCGAAGTTTCCGATTTTTCTGTTATTCTTCTAGTTGTTGCTCGATCGATCGCGGCTAAAATCAAAAAAGGGACGATCGGCACTGAATACTGATAGGCTAAGCTGCGTTGAAATGGCAAGTCGGAGAGGCTATTGATGAAAATTGTCGGCAGGGCAGGAATTAGCGCCGTTAAATATCCCAGCCCGATTTTGCGGGAGAAGGGCAACAGCAGCCAGATAACTGGTAGGGTGAGGTTAAATAAATATTTGAATGTATCGAAAGTCAGGATTTTTCCCAATACTAACTGCGGTTTTAAGAGGAGATTGAGCGCGATTTCCAGTAGGGAATTGCCTAAATAGCCGTAGCGCCCGACTCCCGCAACTTCGCTACCGCTAAAGTAGGGGATGATTTTGCCAGACGCAATGAAAAACCAAGCCGTGCCAAATAAAAGTGCGATCGCCCCGAATCGCGGCTTTTTCTCGCAAAACAACAGCCAAAAACCCATTGCAGCCACGGTAATAGATAAAACTGCTTTGCAACTTAAAATCAACAAAATAGCAGTACAAAACCACGCTAACTTATTTAACCGCGCTGCCAAAATTGCTGCTAAAATTGCTGGTAAAGCGATTACTTCCGGGTGAAAATCAAATAAATTGATGTTAAATACTACGGGATAAAGCAAATAAATTAAGGCAATTGCGAGAGATTGTTCTCGATGCAAACCCGCCAAGCGCGCTAAACTCCAGCTAGGCCAAGCGCCCAAAGATAAAGCAATTGCTTGTACCAAAAACAACCAATGTACATTCGGATAAATTTTGTACGGTAAAGCAAGAAGATAATGGACGATCGCAGCGTGATCGCCTAAAATATGAATCCCCATTAAAGAAGAAAAAGGCGTTTGGTTTTGAGAGATTAAATAAATTGCTTGGTCAAAAATCCCCAAATCAAAAGCAGTTGATTGAAATAAAGCGTGGCGCAAACTACTAGATAAAAACAAAATTAATGCAGCAAGCGCGATCGCCCAAACCAGACTCGACGGTGGTCGCGATCGACCTTCCTGAATATTTTCCTCGATCCTATTACCGATACCATCACTAGGATCGGTAAAATTTTCCTTATTCTCCATGAAATCTGGCACTACCTGACCGCTCAAAATATGATTCCATTATTAGATTCCATTATTAGCGGTTGCGGTGCGCAGTGCGCACCCTACATATAGAGTTGGTGCATGAGTCATGCAACCGCTAATTTGAGTGCCAGTAATCGTAAGATTATAATAATCCACAAAACCTTAAAAAATTGTGAAAGCAATAACTCTTCTCGGCTCCACCGGCTCGATCGGCACTCAAACTCTCGATATTGTAGCTCAATACCCCGATCGATTTCGGATCGTCGGGTTAACCGCCGGACGAAATGTAACGCTGCTGGCCCAGCAAATTCGCCAGTTTCGACCGGAAATTGTCGCTATTTGCAACGAAGATAAATTACAGGAATTGCGAGAGGCGATCGCGGACATCGACCCCCAACCTATTTTACTTGCAGGTGAGACAGGTGTTGTCGAAGTTGCCAAATACGGCGACGCTCAAGCTGTCGTCACCGGCATCGTCGGCTGCGCGGGTTTGCTGCCAACAATTGCTGCGATCGAAGCGGGAAAAGAAATCGCTTTAGCTAACAAAGAAACATTAATTGCAGGCGGTCCAGTTGTCAATCCCTTAGTCGAAAAACACGGCGTCAAATTGTTACCGGCAGACTCGGAACATTCGGCAATTTTTCAGTGCTTGCAAGGCGTACCTGCAGGTGGCTTGCGGCGAATTATTCTTACAGCTTCCGGCGGTGCTTTTCGCGATTTGCCCGTAGAAAAGTTAGCATCAGTTAAAGTTGCCGATGCTTTGAAACATCCGAATTGGTCGATGGGACAGAAAATTACGATCGACTCTGCAACTTTAATGAATAAAGGATTAGAAGTAATTGAAGCTCACTACTTGTTCGGCATGGATTACGATGATATTGATATTGTCATCCATCCCCAGAGTATAATTCATTCGCTGATCGAGCTGCAAGATACATCAGTTTTAGCGCAATTAGGATGGCCGGATATGCGCTTGCCGCTGCTTTATGCCTTGTCTTGGCCGGAGCGAATTCCTACCAGTTGGGAGCGGCTGAATTTGGTAAAATCCGGCGATTTAACTTTCCGAGAACCCGACCATCAAAAATATCCTTGCATGAATTTAGCTTATGCGGCGGGACGCGCTGGCGGTTCGATGCCTGCGGTATTAAATGCGGCAAACGAACAGGCGGTAGCGCTATTTTTGGAGGAAAAAATCCAGTTTTTGGATATTCCAAAAGTTATCGAGAAGGTATGCGACAAACATCAAAAAGATAACTGTCAAATTCCGGCTTTAGAGGATATTTTGGCTGCCGATAAGTGGGCGCGGCAGGAAGTTTTGACAGCGAGTAAGGAATTGGACGATCGTATTCTTTCCGTGCGCTAATTCGATCGGTAAATTTGCACTAATGCAAGGGGACTGGGGAATTAATTCCCCGTCCAAAACCGGGTGTTTGCCAGAGTCTGCGCGGCGCGATCGAGTATTCTGGAAAAAACCTGGTTTCTGACTGTCCGTGCTGACGGGACTGTAAAATTGAAAAAAGTCGATCGAAAATCCTGAAGCAGCTTTCTATATATGATGTGCTAAAATTAGTCATAGGTAAACAAACATGAAGCTGAAAGAAATAGTCAGCGATCTCTTTATCGATCCTAGAAAATTAGCAGAGTATGCTCTTAACTCAGATAATCCAGCAGGTAGCGATAAGGCTATAATATTTCAGCGTCGTTTAGGATTCGATCGAGAAAACTATGAATTGCTGTTAGCACAGATTTCAGCTAAAACTCTTGATGCTGAAGCAATTTTAGGACTAAATGACAAACACGGACAGCGCTATACCGTAGACTTGGAAATTGTGGGAACACAAGGACAGCAGGAGATTGTTCGTACAGGTTGGATCGTAGAACCAGGTAGTAATGTGGCGAGATTAGTAACACTATTTGTTCGGAGGTAAGTGCGAGTGCCAGAATTATTTGATGTAGTCGAATTGTTAGTAATATTGCCAGACAAAAATTTGCACGTAGGTGCAAGAGGGGCAATTGTCGAGCGCTATGATGATGGAACTTACGAAGTAGAATTTAGCGATAGCTACGGCGAAACTATAGCTTTATGCGTGCTGTCGTCGGAGCAATTTTTGGTGGTTTGGCAAGCGAAAGAAAGGCGTTGGTTGTCTGCATCTGAACTGTTAGCTGCGATGGTAGAACGCTTGTCTGAGGAACGCCAGCAACAAGTTTTAGAGTTTGCACGTTCTTTGTCTGGGAGATAGTAAGTTGAGAGCGGGGCGCTCTCGACATCTTTTCATATAAATAGAGCAATGGATAAACTAGCTTTTTATCGATCGGCAATTAAAACGATTATCGACCGCCACGTCGAACTAAACAATGGTAGTAGCAGAGTCGAAACTGTGCCGATTTGCGATATCGAGGGCGATAACTATTTGTTGATGGCGATCGGCTGGAATAGTTCCGGGCGAGTGCATTCAATTGGCTTTCACTTGCGAATTCGCAACGGTAAAATTTGGATTGAGTGGGATGGTACAGAAGAAGGTGTAGCTCTAGAATCGATCGATCTTGGTGTTGACAAGCAAGATATTGTGCTAGGATTTTACAGGCAAGAAAGGCGAGTGCTAACTGAGTTTGCAAGTGCCTAAAATCAATCTATATTACTGTTAAAAATATTCTTTGGAATAAACAATATATCGCTCTTTTTTGAACGACAGCAATATTGTTTTATATCGGTTATTTTCCGAGTTATGAAATGAATCAGGCAAACTCTGCACAGGAATTTAAAAGCTATCGATCGACTAATGTCCCCCTGTATGTCACAATAGAAGACTGTCATTAGAGTAAAGAATTTATTGTGAGTCCTACTGCCGAAGTCAGCAATACCCTGAATGCGGGCATTCTACCAACTGTTACCGCAGCCCGCCGCCCCGTGTTTCCCTTCACTGCGATTGTCGGCCAGGAGGAGATGAAACTAGCGCTGCTGTTGAATGTCATCGATCCGAAAATTGGTGGCGTGATGATCATGGGCGATCGCGGTACTGGTAAATCTACCACAATCCGCGCCCTCGCTGACTTGCTGCCGGAAATTGAGGTAGTGGCTGACGATCCTTTTAACAGCCATCCCACCGATCCGGATTTGATGAGCGATGAAGTGCGCGATCGCACTTTATCTCCAAATGACATCAAAATCGCTCGCAAAAAAGTCCAATGGTAGATTTACCTTTGGGCGCGACTGAAGACAGAGTTTGCGGTACGATCGACATTGAGAAAGCTCTTTCCGAAGGCGTTAAAGCTTTTGAACCGGGACTTTTAGCTAAAGCTAACCGCGGCATTCTTTACGTCGATGAAGTCAATTTGCTCGACGATCATTTAGTCGATGTTTTGCTCGACTCCGCCGCTAGCGGCTGGAATACGGTAGAAAGAGAAGGCATTTCGATCCGCCACCCAGCTAAATTTATTTTAATCGGTTCCGGCAACCCCGAAGAAGGAGAATTGCGGCCGCAATTGCTCGACAGATTCGGAATGCACGCCGAAATTCGCACTGTCAAAGATCCGAATTTAAGAGTAGAAATTGTCGAACAGCGATCGAGTTTCGACCAAAATCCGCCGGAGTTTCTGTCGAAATACCAGCGCGAACAAGATGAAATGCAGCAAACTTTGGTAGACGCCCAGGAAAGATTGAAATCGGTAACTATCGATCGAGATTTGCGCGTAAAAATCTCTCAAGTTTGCGCGGAATTGGACGTAGACGGATTGCGGGGCGATTTGGTCACAAATCGGGCTGCGAAAGCTTTGACCGCCTTAGAAGGTCGCACAGAGGTAACAGTTGACGATATTCGCCGGGTAATGACGCTATGTTTGCGGCACCGGTTGCGGAAAGACCCGCTAGAATCGATCGACTCGGGTTATAAAGTAACTAAAGTGTTCGATCGAGTATTCGGCCTGGAAACAACTGAGGGGTAATTGGTAATTGGTAATTGGTAATTGGTAATTGGCGATCGGTAATAAAATGACCAATGTCCAATTCCCTTCGCCCAATACCCAATTACTAATTTCTGCAATGGAAAAACGAATTTTAGGATTAGATCCGGGCTTAGCCAGTCTCGGCTACGGCGCAATTTCCTGTCATGTTGTCCCCGGAAAAGAGGAAGAAAATGCTGTTTCCCTGATTGATTGCGGCGTGATTAAAACACTGCCAAAACAAGAAATGGGACAGCGTTTAAAAACTATTTACGAGGACTTGCACGTTGTAATTGAACAGGTAAAACCGGATTTAGCCGTAGCCGAAAAACTGTTTTTTTACAAAATGGGAAATACCATACTGGTAGCCCAAGCGCGGGGGGTTTTGACACTGGTATTAGCGCAGTGTGGAGTGCCGCTGTTCGAGTTTACGCCAGCGCAAATCAAGCAAGCTTTGACAGGGCGCGGGAATGCGGATAAATCGCAAGTTCAGGATGCTGTAGCGCGGGAGTTGGAATTGAGTTACATTCCGAAACCGGATGATGCGGCGGATGCTTTAGCGGTAGCTTTAACTGGTTGGTTTGATGACGATATTTGTCCGAAAAATGTACAAAAAACCTTAATTACCAATCCTTAAAATGCTATAATATCAGATCCATCTGCTAAAATAATCCTGCAAGCAGACAACCAAGCAAAACAATATGGTGCAGATTACATCCCAAGAAATAGCCCTATTCCGATCGGAATTAGCCGCCTATCCCGAAGCGTTGAAAGCCCTCGACGAAATCGAAGATTGCGAAGGCGACATCGAAGATGCAGCCATATCCTTAGCACTTCAAGTCGGACAAGAACCGAATACATCAGAAAATTGGTTGGATGGAGTGGCAAAAAGATGCCGCGTTGCTATCTGCGAATCCGAGTTTAAAGAAGATTTAGCCAGCGGACGTTTGAATAAAGCCTACGGACATTTAGTTGCTGCAAAAGTTTGCCCGCCAATTTTGGCAGGTCCCGTAATTATTTATGTATTTAAAACAGGCGTCAATGATTTTTGCGAACCTCTAGATTACAAACTCCCAATAGATTCAAGCAGTTAAAAAGTTCGATCGCCCCTTAGATCCGAAAAGATGAGACCCAGAGCGATCGCGCTTTTTCTCTACCCGCGCGCGCTGCTATACTCAGTCGGTATCGCACCGGGCGACAATTTCAAAGACTTCCCTAACAAGCAAGCAAGTTTTTCCAAAAAATTCGCCGTATCTTCGTCGCCTTCACTAGCCATTGACGCCGCTATTTTAATTAGCATTTCCACAAATCCCCCATCAACTAAATCGGAACTAGCTTTTAAAATTTCCGGTTCTTGACCGTTAGGACAAGTAAGCACTCGCTCGATTAAGTTCAAATAAGCCTCTTGGCGTTCATTCATTGCGGAAGCACCGGTACAGTCAACAATTTATTATTGCGTGTAAGACAGCCCTGTCAATCCGCCAGCGGAACGCGCGATCCCCAACTTTTATCTAGAAACTCCATTCAGTCTGGAATTGACAATAGCTTAAAGAAAAGCTTAAATTTTTAAATAGCTGTACGGTCGATCGCCCGCCTATTTATAGCACTAGACAAACTCAAACTTTAACAACTTTGTTAACAAAACTGATGCGGAAATTAGCTATTTATAGCTGGGGAGATTTTGCGATTTGTGACTTTACTCGTTACGGGGCGATATCGCATTCAGTTAATTGTACCCGACAACTCCCGATAATTGTAGGGACACAGCACTGCTGTGTCCTTACAGTGTCCTCACCCGCAACAAGTTTATTTAAATTCGATCGCAATTCCAGTTAAATCTTAAAACAAACGATGTTTATTTCAATTTTCCTAAATAATATGGTACAGCATTTGCCGATCGTGTTAAAATAATTTAAAATTTATTGTAGCAGCTTGAATTGCCGCAGCACAGTTATATATTTTCACCTTAACTTATTTACTACCTAACTGGAAATATGCAAAATGAAAATCGGAATATTTTTAGGAAACCTAGGAAATCCCGCTATCTACTATCCCGCATTAGCGAAAATTACCGGCGGAGTGACGGCTAGTATTTTGTTTTGCCAATTATTGCAATGGCAATCCCAACATTCCAATCCCGAGGAATGGGTGCAAACTAACAGCAGCGAAATCGAAAAAGCTACTGGTTTAAATCGGGAAGAACAAGCACTCGCGAGACAACAGTTAAAAGCGCGATCGCTCCTCAAAGAACGATCGACAAATTCCCCCGCCGACACCCTAAAAGTTCGGGCAGAAATCGACATTTTCGAGGAAAAAATAGCTCTATTTTTAACCCCTAATCCCGACAAGATCGCAAAACAAACAGCCAGCCAAAACAACGATCGCTTAGAAGTTGTTGCCGAAAATCATTCCCCCAATCCGGCATTTAAAACCGACAAATATTTCGGACAGCCGCGCCAGCAAATAGCCGTTGCTGTTACTCCAAACTACCAATTTAGCGGGCCTTGGAGTTCTCAAACAGAATTGCACGACTTTCAGAGAGCTTTAGAAGCCTATGCAAAACAGCGCGGCTTGGGATTTGGCAACCCTGCAGGGTGGGCTTTTAAAATTATTGACAGCATGACAAAAGGTTTAAATTCCACTTTTTGGGACGAATTTATTGCTGGAATTCCCTTAGGAGAAAGTCAAAAAATCCAGCGAGATTGGGAAATCGAGCCGGAAGTGCCTTATCCGGCTTTTGAAGAAGAAAGAATTCAGTATTACATTCACAAAGGAGAACCCCTAGAAGCAGCGGTATCTAAAGCCCGCGCTGACTTGAGAAATCCGGTTTTAGGCAAAGATTTGTGGGAGGGTTTTTTGAGGAAGTGCGATCGCATTGCCGACGATGCGTTGCAAGCTAAAAATCAGGGCGTTGACACCCCGTATTTGCCCTCTTCCTTCAACGAAAAACCGCAAATTACCAAAGAAAGTGTCATGAGTAAATTAGGAGCGATCGCGCCTCAATTATCTCAGAATCAAACCACACTTGAAGCATTTCCCGAACCGCCACAAGTTAAACGCAAAGAGTTACCAGCAGCCGAAATTCCGAGTATTGAATCGTTGCAAAAAGCTTGCAAAACACCTCTAGGCAGGAGTATAGTTGAAAAACAAATCGCTGCCAACCCAGACTGGGGCTACGAAATAGTTGACGGTCAAATTGTCGAATCAATCCCTTTTTAAAGAGGCAACATGAAACGCATTAGCGATATAAATCCCCTGGGAAAAGAGCGATCGAATCCTTCAGAGGCAGAAAGAGCAAAACTGCAACAGGAAAGATTGCAGGAAGAAAGAGATGCAGGATATCAAAAATTAGTTGAACTTTGCAATTTAGGCGAATTCGACATGGCAAAACAACTTGCCGATCGAAATTATCATTGGGGTTACGAAATAGTAGATGGTATGGTGATGGAGAGGATCGAGTTCGATCGACCTTAAATATCCAAGGCTAGTTTCTGAGGTATGGTGCGTCGCCATCAGATATGCGTGGGATTTCAGGAACTGCGATCGCGATTTTCGATTTGATTTACACTATGTTACGATCGCAACTAAAACTTAAATAACTTGCAAACTATGACAACTATTAACGCTAAAAATTTAACCCTAGGAGAAGTACACCGTCTGTTCGGCTTTCAAAAACAGTACGCTAGCTCATTTCTTTCCCTGTTATCCCTTGAAGAGATCGCAGAACACGAGCAACAGGATCTCATACAAATTAGAGATGACTTCGATGATTATATCTCAACCGATCGAGTTTCCGAAGGATTGGTAAAAGCTCTCACTACCTTTCCCTTAATGCGATTGGCAGGCTTCTACCGCCGACCGATTAAAATTAGTTTAGAGCAAGACATCGCAGAAATTAGTATTGAAGATGAAGATACGATCGTTAAAGGGCGGTTTGATATCTTAGCTGTTAACAAAATAAAACCAATCAGAAGTGATACGTATTTTTGGGTTTTGGTAATTGAGACTAAAAACTCTGGAATCAACGCATTTATGGGTTTATCCCAATTGCTAACCTATGCTTATCAAAATTTAAAATATCAAGACACAATCTGGGGTTTGACAACAAATGGAATGCACTATCAGTTCGTTTACATTCAGCGAAGCAATACTCCAACCTATCAGCTAATGCCTTTGCTAAACTTGATGGAACCAGAATCTTCCGTTTTATTGCTACAAGTTTTAAAAGCCATTTGCAAGCTATAGAAGTTGTAGGTTGGGTTGAGGAACGAAAACCCAACAGGGTTTTTGATAGTTGATTTTTCACTTCGTTCAACCCAACTTACGCGCTACTAAAAAAAGAGGCAGGGAACATTCCCCGCCTCACATCTTATACCAAATCCCCTTTATTTCTTACTCTTAGTCTCGCGTTGCGCGGACTTTGTTCGTTTAGTAGCGATTTCAATCGCCGAATCTCGCCGAGTCATAAAGGAGATAACTATTTTCTAATAGCCTCTCGTATTCGGCTTGTGCACGATAAAGCTGAGCACTTGGCACTGCTTCACGTTATCAAAACCCATCACGCGGATGTAGCAATGGGGGTATTCTTGACGGCAAGCTTGAATTTCAGCCATGATTTCCGGCAGCGATTTCGCGCCAAACAAAGGCAATTTCCACATCGTCCAGAAGTGGATTTCAGCAGCAGAGCTTTCGTTGAACTCTACACCGGGAATATATCCTTGATCCAGAATGTACTGCAGTTGCTTGGCAATTTGCGCGTCAGTCAGGGGGGGCAAATATGACAGAGTTTCGTAACGGCGCTCTTTCGGTAAAGTCTTCATCTTTGGTATCTCTAAGGTTTGTACTCGATCGAACTTGTCAATCGATTAACTGGACAAATTATCCAGATTCGGTTCAGAATCAATTGAACTTTCAGGATTGCTGCTAGGGACAGACCAATTAAGTTGCGTGACTCGCTCCAAATACTGGCGTCTGTGTTCCATATTTGCCTGTTGAATGTTCGCGCGAACCATCTCCGGCAAAAATTCCACTACATCATGAGCGAGATACTCCCGCACAGTCACGACCCGAAATCCCAACTCTTGATTTTCCAACAGCAGTTCTTGAATGTAAGCTTCCCCGTCTTGGATTTTGCCTTTTGAAGAAAAGCCGCTCAGCCAAACTGCCAGAGGAGGATTGGTCTCGCTCAACTGATCGATTACAATCCGCACAGATTGATAGGTTAGGTAACTTGCCAGCACCTTAGCGGTGTCTTTCGCAACTTGTTTGAGATCCATGTTTGACCCCAGCTCCTCAAATTTTAGATTTTGAATTTTAGATTTTGGATGCAAACTTACTTGTAAATCTTCTTCAAAGATAAAGACTTCCCAGCAAGTTTGCGATCTGCCACCTAAAATCTCAAACCCAAAATCATCAGACGGTATCCATTGCCTCAAACTCGAACTTGATTTCTTTCCACAGTTCGCAAGCAACAGCCAGTTCGGGGCTCCAACGGCAAGCTTCGCGAATGATGTCTCCGCCTTCGCGCATCAAGTTGCGACCTTCGTTACGAGCTTGGACGCAAGCTTCCAAAGCAACGCGGTTCGCAGTTGCACCAGGTGCGTTGCCCCAGGGGTGACCCAAGGTGCCGCCACCGAACTGCAAGCAGGAGTCGTCGCCGAAGATTTCCACCAATGCGGGCATATGCCAGATGTGGATACCGCCGGAAGCGACCGGCATGACACCGGGCATGGAGGCCCAATCTTGAGTGAAGTAAATACCGCGAGCGCGGTCTTGTTCTACGTGGTCTTCGCGCATCAAGTCTACGAAGCCCATCGTGATACCTTTTTCGCCTTCGAGTTTGCCCACAACTGTACCGGAGTGCAGGTGGTCGCCGCCGGACATCCGCAAGCACTTGGCAAGTACGCGGAAGTGGATACCGTGGTTTTTCTGACGGTCGATTACCGCGTGCATGGCGCGGTGAATGTGCAACAGAACACCGTTGCGACGGCACCATTTAGCCAAGGTGGTGTTGGCTGTGAAACCGCCGGTCAGGTAGTCGTGCATGATGATCGGCGTTTTGATTTCTTTGGCGAACTCAGCACGCTCCATCATTTCTTCGCAGGTGGGGGCGGTTACGTTCAGGTAGTGACCCTTAACTTCGCCGGTTTCTGCTTGAGATTTTTCAATTGCTTCTTGCACGAACAGGAAGCGATCGCGCCAGCGCATGAACGGCTGCGAGTTGATGTTTTCGTCGTCTTTGGTGAAGTCCAAACCACCGCGCAAGCATTCGTAAACGGCGCGTCCGTAGTTCTTCGCAGACAGACCGAGTTTCGGTTTGATCGTGCAACCCAGCAAAGGACGACCGTATTTGTTCAATTTGTCGCGCTCGACGGTGATGCCGTGAGGAGGACCTTGGAAGGTTTTCAGATAAGCGATGGGAATCCGCAAGTCTTCCAAACGCAGGGCGCGCAGGGCTTTGAAACCGAACACGTTACCTACCAATGAGGTCAGCAAGTTGGTGACGGAACCTTCTTCAAACAGATCCAAAGGATAAGCAATGAAGCAGATGTACTGGTTGTCTTCCCCTGGTACTGGCTCGATGTCGTAGCAGCGACCTTTGTAGCGGTCGAGGTCGGTCAAGAGGTCAGTCCATACAGTCGTCCAAGTACCTGTAGAAGATTCAGCGGCCACAGCAGCTCCTGCTTCTTCTGGGGGAACTCCCGGCTGCGGTGTTACGCGGAACGCCGCCAAAACATCTGTATCTTTGGGCGTGTAATCCGGCGTGTAATACGTTAGTTTATAGTCTTGAACTCCGGCTTTATACCCAGCTTTTGACTGAGTTTGGGTTTGAGCGTAAGCCATATCTCGTTTCCTGGTATTCGCTTAATTTTTTTGCCTGATGGCAGGCTCTTAGAAATATATCAATAAAGTGGCGCTCTGAAATTTTAATATTCTTTTAATCATCATAAGAATTATTTATTTACTTTACATGGCGTGATGTATCGTAACATTTCTTATTAAATAAAAGTCGCCAAGGATGCAGGAGGAAAGGCTGGGGATCGTTTGGCGGGAGGGTAATTTCGCTCGATCGAAAGATATCATTAAGCGAGCCGAACACTGGACGGAGGCGTTATATGTAAAGAGTTTGAGACTGAAAAATCAGAATTTCGGTAATGGATAATGGGTAATCGGTAATTGGTAATCGGTAATTGGTAATTGGTAATGACAAGGTGCGTACTTCACTTTCTTGAGAACCACTATAGCTGAGTTTATTAGTAATTAATACTCACTCATAGATCGCAAATAACTTACTTAAAGACAACCGATCGCACGATCGTTAACTGATGACTGATGACTGATGGCAACTCAAAAATCGGCAGCACAGTACATAATATGGACAGACCTGGCGCAGCAACTGAGCTGCTCAACCCAAAAGTGCCGTTGCAGAAAATTTATCCCGCCCGTACCCGGTTGCTTCAATAGCTGCGCGTAAGTCGTATATAGATACACAGCCGTTTCATACCGAACCAAGCCCCATTTGTACTCTGATTGTGCTGCACTCCCATCCCAAAGCCGTTCACTGCATCAATCCAGACTGCCCCAGGCCCTACCCTCAGACTTGGGGCCACAATTTTTGCCAGAGTTGCGGGGGACCCCTGCGCCTGAAAAATCGCTACATCCCCCTAGAACGCCTCGGTTCGGGCGGTTTTGCAGCCATCTACACCGTTTGGGACACCGAAACTCAAACCGATCGCGTCCTTAAGGTATTGCTCGAAACCGCCCCCAAAGCCCTCAAACTCTTCGAGCAAGAAGCCTGGGTTTTAGCCCTGCTGCGACACCCCGGCATCCCCAGAGTCGAGGCGGAGGGGTACTTTCACGTGCAAATCCAACATTTTGCAGGCGGCGAGGGCAATTCGGCCGCCCGCCGCTTGCCTTGTTTGGTAATGGAAAAAATTCACGGCAGAACTTTGGAAGATGTGCTCGACGAACACCCTCAAGGATGCCCTCAGGAATGGGTGTTTAGCTGGCTGTGTCAAGCTGTGGAAATTTTAGAGGAATTGCACGGACATCAAATAATTCACCGCGACATCAAACCCTCAAATTTGATGCTGCGAGAGCCGCAATCGCCGCAAGCTTTGCTAGCTAAAGGTTTGGGCGGATTGCAGTTGGTGGCGATCGACTTTGGGGGAGTGAAAAAAATGGGCGGTGTCGGATCGGGAGGGAAAGATTCTCCGAGCTCGACGCGGTTGATTTCTGCCGGTTACAGCCCGCCGGAACAAATTGTTGGGGGCGGTGTCGGGCCCGCTACAGATTTTTATGCCTTGGGGCGGACTTGCATTCACTTGCTGACGGGAAAATATCCGGCGGATCTCGAAGATCCGATGACGGGGGAGTTGCGGTGGCGTCACATCTCATCGGTAAATCCGGCTTTAGCGAATTTGTTGGACGATATGGTGCGATCGAACGTGCGGGAACGTCCGGCGGCGGCTGGGGAAGTTAAAGCGCGTTTGAGGGAGATTTACGCTAAAAGTAACGGCAAAATTGCGATTTCCCCAGCGGGTCAAGCGATTGTAGAATTCTGCAGGCAAGTAGTGGTAGCAACAGCCCAAAAAACTGGAAGTCTAGCGGTGTTGCTGTTCGGCGCGATCGCCCAAATTGTAGTAGCTTCTCTAGATACGGGCTGGGAAATGGTGTTGGGCGGGATTGGCGGCTGTGCCGGGGCGATCGGCGGTTTGGTTTTGGGCTATGCTTCGCCTGTAGGGCCGGAAATTGCCACTGCAATTAATCAAGTTTTGCATTATTTAATTCCCCACATGACTTTTAATGTCGGACCCGGAGTGCTGTTGTTTGCTTTTGCCGGTTTGGGAACGGCAGTCGGTTTGACGGATGCGGGGGGTTTTCGCCAAAACAAACAGTATTGGCTGTCAGCATTGATGGGAGTTCAAGGTTATTTGCTGGCGGGTTTGTGTTGGTTGGAAGCTACGACTTCCAGCGGCGTGCAGGGAATTATTTTAGGGGCATTTGCGATCGCATCTTTAACAGTAGGAATGGGGTTGCGCAGCCATCAATTAGTTCATGCTTTGGTAGTAGCTGTTTGCTCTACGGGAGCGTTTCTCGCCCTCAATGCTTTGAGCTTTTTTCCCGGTAGTTTCTTCGGAATTCTAGTGCCTGATGCTGCCTTTGGCTCGATCCAAGTGTGGGGTTCTGTAATATTTTTTGGTCTGTTGGGAAGCGCGATCGGGCTTTGTTTGGGTGTGAGTCATTATGTAGTTGTTCCCGTGCTCAGGTGGTTGGGATGGCGGTGAGGCAATTTGAGATTTGAGATTTTAGATTTTAGATTGTCGATTTTGAGATTGGGGATTTTGAGATTTTAGATTGTCGATTTTGAGATTGAAGATTGTGAGATTGTCGATTATTTTCCACTCCGGCGCTCCAATTCTTTAATTACCCTCAACACAAACAGCGACATCAAAGCACCAATTAATGATAATTTCCACAACCCGCAACCCGCCGCAGTTCCCAAAGCTGCTGATACCCAAATTGCCGCCGCCGAAGTCAGCCCGTGTACTTCAACTTCGCCTATTTCCTGCTGGGATTGTCGCAGGATTTCTCCAGCCCCCAAAAACCCAATTCCCGTAGCAACACCTTGAATTACGCGCTCGATCGCGTCTCGTTCGTTGCCATTTTTACCGATCGCCAGCGGTATCATAATAAACAGTGCCGCACCCAAACT
Source organism: Richelia sp. CSU_2_1 (assembly GCA_012034575.1). Classification (GTDB taxonomy): domain Bacteria; phylum Cyanobacteriota; class Cyanobacteriia; order Cyanobacteriales; family Microcoleaceae; genus Microcoleus. The sequence continues at coordinate 24,142 of JAAUPF010000049.1, forward strand.
TACCAGCATATGCGTCCTTACACCCGCTGGTTTGTGTCTGAGTTGGCGTTCCCAGCCGATAATTCCGCCAACTAATAAAGCTAGGCACAATCTTAACAGTATGCCGAGCGCATTATTGAGAGAGAATAAGCTATCGATCGACAATGTTTTTAGCCGAAAAACTAATCGGATGTTGGGTATATAAAGTGTTTTTTTTAACTCAGATATCCCCGGAGATCCCCCCCAGCCCCCCTTAAAAAGGGGGGAGCAAGAGTGCTTCAAAGTCCCCCTTTTTAAGGGGGATTTAGGGGGATCGAAACCCAAGATTCAGCGTCAAAGTCCCCCTTCTTAAGGGAAGCCACTGCGATCTTGGGGTTCCCCCAAATGAAGCAAGTGGCGTGGATTTAGGGGGATCTCAAAGTCCCCCTTCTTAAGAGGGATTTAGGGGGATCTCAAAGTCCCCCTTTTTAAGGGGGATTTAGGGGGATCGAAATCAAATTTTATCGAAGCACGATGTCCGATCGCAATCTCAAATCCAAGTCTTCTTCCGGGCGAACTACAATGACATCAACACTCCGCCGCCCTAACAATACTCCCGCTAAAGCGCCGACGCCTGCACCGCCCAAAACTTCCTCAGTAGCGATCGCTTTGTCGCCGGTAATTCCCGCCAAAGCTGCTGCTGCTGCTGCGCCTAAGGCTGCACCTTGGACGATCGAACCCGTTCCAGAACCTCGTTGAACTCTTTCGGTTCGGGTAATTACTCCTGAATTTGCATCAATTCTATAGCGCTGGCGGCGGCTGACAAATAGTTCTCTGGCTACAAATTGAGTACCTATTCTATTGCCCCTTCTAACTGGTTGCAATTCGCCGACTATTTGGCTGCCTGCAGGAATCACTATTCTACCATTAGTAGTGCGGATATCTCGGGCTACTGTGAGAGTTAAAGGAGCTGTTTCTTCGCGGGTAACGACTACTTTGTCTTTTTCATAAGTTACCGGAATTACTGTTCCAGAGGGAACTCTTTCGCTATCGAATTGCGAAATTCTGCCCCTTTCATATTCCGAAAATCGCTGGGCTGTGGCGGGGGCGGCAACCATTAGCGGTGCGCCGGTGGCAACTCCAATTCCGAGGGCGAGAATTGCTGCTGTTGTGGAACGCCATTTTTGAGAAGTAATCATATATTTTGTCTCCTGGTGCGTTTTAGTTTACTGAGGGATGGTTTGCTGCTAAACTTGTTGTTGATCGCGCTTTCCTTTGATGTTTTAATTGTGGCAGCCTGGAATCGCGGAAGTTGGGAAGATAAGGGTGATAATCAAATTTTTTAAATTTTGCCAAAAATCTCGCAGATTGCGACACTGGGACCGATCGGGAAGATAAGGAAGTTAAACAGTTGACAGTTGGTAATTGGTAATTGGTAATTGGTAATTGGTAATTGCGAATTCTCCCCCTCTCCCTCTCTCCCTCTTCCTTCTATTTGGCTGCATTTAAAGCTAACAATCCAGCACCAAAAGCGGGTTCGTGTCTGGGTAAAATAACTGTAGCATTCGGGGCGATCGCGACCATCGCACTTGCAAACCGATCGCGGCAATTTGCTTCGCCATTCCACACGCCTCCTATTATAACAATCTCAAACTCTGCTGTCCGATCGAATAATGCTGAAATGGCTGTTTTTGTTGCTAAAGTTAATTCTGCCACCGCACTATTAATTATAGCATCAGCAATTCGATCGCCCTCTGCAGCAGCTCGATCGACGATCGGTGCTAATGCTGCAATTTCTTTGACTCCCCAACCGCTGCGGTACACTATTTCTACTAATTCTTCAAGACTATTCAGACATAAATGTTTTTGAAATTTGGCAGCAAGGGTAGTAAATTCTCCGCGCCCGTCGTGAAACTTCAAAGCAGCTTGCAAACCGCGCATGGCGATGTTGCAGCCGCTACCTTCATCGCCTAAAAGATATCCCCAACCGCCGACTCTTTTGGTTTTTCCCTGACTGTTTTGCCCGCAAACAATCGATCCGGTTCCTGCAATGACGGCGATACCAATAGGATAACCGATGCCGCCAACCAAGGCGAGCGTGCTGTCACTGCAAATAATTGTATTTGGAGTTTGCCTATTTTGAAATTGGGGCGATCGGTCTGCTGGTAAATTTTTAGTAAACTGCAAATTTTTTGCTAAACTTTGCACGATTTCAATGTCTTTGGGGCGGCCGACACCTGCTAATCCCAAACAAATTGCTTCTATCTTGAAATCCCTGCGAACATCGATGTTAGCAGATAAGATCGATCGGTCGATCGCTTGTTGGATCGATTGTTTTGTTGCTTCGATTCCCAAAGTTTGATAATTTGAAGGTCCGGCTTCCCCGCGCCCTAAAACCTGTTGATTTTCGTTCATTAAAACGCAAACTGTTTTCGTGCCGCCCCCGTCGATTCCCAGTACGTAACTCATGCCCAAATTCTTAAGTTTACAAACAAAGGCGGTTAAAACCGCTTTTACACAAACAAAGTCCGCCTCCGCAGACTAAGAAAATAACAAGGGTATTAAATTCAGATTTGCTATAAAATTTAGGGTTCAAGGTTAAACTCAAAACTGCGAACTAATCCGGAGTCGATCGTAAATTTTGTCTCCATGCTTTTGCTGCTGCTAGCGGGAGAGGATTCTTGAGACATTCAGTTAGCATTATGATATCTAGTTCCGGCAGCAATTCGCTGTTTTCGATTTGTTCGTAACCGCAGTTTGCCACAAATTCTACTGGAGTTTCTTCGCGCAAATGATAAATCGCAAATCGATCGTTTCGCCAGAACCAAACTTCTCGCACGTTCAACCTTCTGTACAATTCCAGTTTGTTGATGCTACCGCTGGTAACGATTACTTCAATTACCAAATCGGGAAATTCTTTATCAGTGCCGATACAATAAGCTTCATCTGCTTCTGTGCCGCCTCTTCTTTCCTCCTTTCTCAAAGTTGTAGACCCAAAAGGAAAATATTCGATTTCAGCTTCTTCAAAGTAAATTTCTAGCAAATTTCCGATGCCAGTTTTTCTACTTTCGTGGCGGCGAGAAGGCGACATAATTTCCAAAACTCCATCTAAATAAGTAACTCGATATCCCGCACCATCTCCAATCCGATTTAGCAGTGTTTCGTATTCTTCCCAATTGGTACTATCTATGAGGTAGCGTTCTTCAGGGTCTTCATGTTTAAAAGATTGTTCTTGAAGCAGGTCATTTAGCTCGATCGTCAGCATTGGTATTACCTCCTTATGAGTTGTTTTAATTTTAATACGGGCAGGGCGAGTTTACAAAATTACGAACTAATCCGATCGAGTCGATCGTAAATTTTTTCTCCATGCTTTTGCTGCTGCTAGCGGCAGAGGATTCTTGAGACATTCTGCTAGCATTTCTATGTCAAGTTCTGGCAGCAATTCGCTGTTTTCGATTTGTTCGTAACCGCAGTTTGCCACAAATTCTACCGGAATCTCTTCGCGCAATGGTAAATCGCAAATCGATCGTTTGCCAAAACCAAACCTCTTTCACGTTCAACCTTCTGTACAATTCCAATTTGTTGATGCTGCCGCTGGTGACAATTACTTCAATTACCAAATCGGGAAATTCTTTATCGGTGCCAATACAATAAGCTTCATCTGCTTCCGTGCCGCCCCTTCTTTCCTCTTTTCGCAGAGTTGTAGACCCAAACGGAAAATATTCGATGTCCTCTTCTAAAAAATAAATCAGCAGCAAATCTCCAATGCGCGTTTTTCTACTTTCGTGGCGGCGAGAAGGTGACATTATTTCCAACACTCCATCTAAATAGGTAATTCGATATCCCGCAGCATCTCCAATCCGATTCAGCAGTTTTTCGTATTGTTCCCAATTGGTACTATCTATGAGGTAGCGTTCTTCAGGATCTTCCTGTTGGAATGCTTGTTCTTGAAGTAGGTTATTTAGCTCGATCGTCAGCATTGGTATTACCTCCTTATGAGTTGTTTTAATTTTAATACAGGTATGACAAGTTTACTATCTCCTTTATATTCTCTCCCCTCTCTCTGTAACCTCTGCGCTCTCTGCGGTTAATTATAAATGAGGTATTTAACAGTTCGATATTTCAACAATCCCCAATCTAAAAATCTAAAATCTAAATTAGTAGCAGTAAGGTGCGCAGTGCAAGCCCTACATAGATCTATTAGTAGCGGTAAGGTGCGCACTTGGCACCCTACATAGAGCTATTAGTAGCGGTAAGGTGCTTATGGGCGCACCTTACATATAGAGTCGGTGTGTAAGTCCTGTAAAATCTCAAATCGCATTATTTCCAATCAAATTTTCTTTCCAAATACTCTTCTAACTGCTGGTTGTAAGGTTGAAAATAATCACCCAACCAGTCCCGCACGGATTGACTTACAGATCGAAAAATGCCGGGATTCGCATTTTGATACTCGGATAATGGATAATCCGGCAAATTTAAAAACTCTAAAACTTGCTTGACAGTTTCTGCAGCATCCTTATACAAATCCTCACTTTTCAAAACTAACAACTGTTCTCGGGGAAACAAAGCCAGCCAATTTTTCATAAATTCTACATACCTACCGCGCGCTAAATAATTCCCCGGTTCTTCACCGATAATGTATTCTGGATTTTGATTCAATCGATCGACTTCATCACTAATTGCTCGATCGAACCCTCGATGTTCCCAGTTTAACTCGACCAAACGGTAGAAATGAGAAATCGCTCGATCGACCGGATTTCTCAGCAGTACGATTAGCTTAAGTTGCGGAAACTGCGCGTGCAATCTTTCCGGCGCTTCGCGACTGTCAAAATAACTCGGGCTGGCTTCAAAAGTCAAAAACTGCCCTCCCTGGGGCACTGGCGGGAAATGCGCTAAATACCAATCAATTCCCCGGTGAAAGTGCCAGGAAAAAAAATCCATTTCCTTTTTAATTGGAGTCAAAATTTGCGGGTGTTTGGCTAAATAACTGTACAGAGAAGTCGTGCCGCACCGCTGGGAACCGATAATGATAAAATTAGGAGATGTTGCAGGTTTTAAATCCCAATTATGGGGCGGAGAAATCCTGTCGGTACTCTTATTTATTAGAGATTGTAAAGTTTGGTTGTAAGTGACAGTTTGGTAGCAGTAAATCGCTTCCTCAATTTTGCCTTGTCTCGTCAAAGCTTCGCCTAAATTCAGATAGGGCCAAAAAGCCGCCGGTTTTGCTGCTACAACTTGGCGGTACAGATTCTCAATTTCATTGAGCTGGTTTTGCTCGATCGCGACTTCCCATAAATTATAATAAAACCACCAAGGCAGATCGGGATTTATTTTAATTGCTTGTAAAAATGCCGCCGCTGCTTCTTCTGCATATTTCTGGTGGCTCAAAACCGCACCTAAATTGTAATAAGACCAGCAATCATCGGGTTTTTCTGCGACTGCGGCGCGGGCTGATGCTAAAGTGCGATCGCGCTTTTCTTGCTGGTGGGACAACCACCTTAATTCAGTTAAAATACTATCATTATCTGGGTTTAATGTCAACAATAAATTGTAAAAAATAATAGCTGTTTGCGGGCGATCGAACTGCGTTAAATTCTTAGCTAATTGCCAGTAAAAATCAAAATTTTCCGGCGTAACTTGCAATTCCCCCGCCAACACTAAGCTTAAATCCGACGCTGTTTGTCGGAGAACATCTCCCAACTTATTGTAAATTCCCGGCAACTCTCGATCGAGTTGCAAGGCTTGTAAATACGCCACAATCGCCGCATCGGGCTGATTTAATTTCGTTAAAGCATCACCCAAATTGCAAAAAGACCAAGCAAAATCCGATTTTAGCGCAATCTCGCAGCGGTAAGCGGCGGCCGCTTCTTCCCAGCGTTCCAGCTTCAGCAAAGCATCGCCCAAATTGTGATAGGACCACGAAAAATCAGGATTTAATTCTACAGCTTTTTGGTACGCGCCAACAGCATCATCCCAGCATTCAAGCTTCAGAAAAACATCGCCCAAGTTGTGATAACTCCAAGAAACATCGGGATTTTCAGCTATCGCCTGTTTGTAAGCAGCAATTGCCTCCTCAAACCTACCGCTTGCTTGCAGGAAATCCCCCAAATTTCGGGCGTCATTATTCATGCAAAACCCCCGCCAGATTCATTAACTCCTCCAGCGATTTTACATTCAACTGCATATTTTGATGTAAAGGTTGGGTTTCAGTTCCGCCCTCAAACAAATCGCCAATTAAATAGTAATGTTCCAAACCGCACAAATTGCTAATCATCCAGTAACAATGCGGCACGTAAACCGGAGGAAAAATTTCAATTACCTTCGTTCCGGGATGGCAAAAAACTAAATTTGTCAATCCCGCGCCGTGAGGTGCTACAACTACTTTAGCAGCAGCCAAACAAGCTGCTTGTTCTGCTACCGACATAGTTTCCAGCTTGACTGTGCGGAACCCAAATTTTTCTAAAAAACTAATTACTTCATCATCGTTGATAATTCGCCGGTAGGCTGCTTGTTGGCGGCTGATATAAATGCGATCGGAATAATTTGCATTTAGCAGCATTTTATCTGGTAAAAATACTTCTTTGAGATATTCGCACTTCCATTTTGCCACAGCCCCCGATCCGTCATAAAAGATTGAGGGAACTATTAATTTATCGGCGGTAACGTGCAGGTTGCAGCGACTTTCTATAATTTTATCCAGCGGAATTCCTAAAGTATTTAAAGTTTCTGTTTGATAAACAGCATCGCAGGCGTTGACAACAAACTTATCTACAGTTTCCATTAATCCAGCCCGCTGTAACAAGTCAAACCGCGTAATTACATCCAACATCCAGTGAAAATAAGCAGCCCCTCCCCAACGCGCCGACAGGAAAGCAACAGTACCATTTATATGTTCGGCGGGAGGCAATTTATCGGAAGTTATAACTAATTCCGAACAGCCCATCGAGATTTCATCCACCAGTTTATTATCTGAAGTAATTGCAGCAGTAGTAACGACATCAGCCCAAGCCCTTCCGTTGGGCATTATAGCAACAAAAGCTTTTCGCGAATAACTTTGATGCGCCCAAAATCTGCGATTGTTGTCGATTGTTTGGGACTCAGATAAATCGATTTGACTTGCAGGATGGATGTCAATGCAGGTAATGTGCGGGCTTGCACCGGCGGCAACAGTCAAATCTTTGGTAAATCCGCAGTATTTTCGAAGCACATTTAAGGGCAATATTTGATTGCTGAATTTTCCCCGATCGCCCTCAGCGACTTCTCCTAACTGTTCTAAAGCATAACCGATATTTTCGTAAACGTCAAACAAATCCGGTTTGATTTGCAGGGCTTGAACTAAATAAGATACTGCCGCTTTCCATTGCTGTTGTGCGATTAAAGTCAAACCCAATCCTTCATAACACCAACAGGATTTTGGATCTAGATTGATGCCTTTTTCGTAAATTACGATCGCCCTTGTTAATTCCCCTTGATTTCGCAGCGCATCGCCCAACTTTTTGTACAGCCAACTTGTATCCGGGGCTAATTCTACAGCGCGCCCAAAAGCGATCGCAGCTTCGGGCCAATTTTCTTGCAATTCCAGCACTTCTCCCAAACTATTGTACAGCCAACAATCATCGGGATTTAATGCAATCGCTTGGCGGTAATTTGTTGCCGATTCTTCCCAGTTTTCTATTTGTCTCAAAGCCTTACCCAAGCGATCGTAAGACCAACAAAAATCCGGGGTTAATTCAACTAATTTGCAGTAAATAGCAGCAGCTTCTTCCCACTCGGTGAGTTCCGCCAGCGCATCGCCCAAATTGCTGTAACTCCAGCAAAAATCAGGGTTTAATTCAATAGCTTTGCGGTAAGCTGCAACGGCTTCCTCGTGTTTTTCCAGCACCTGCAAAGTTTCCCCTAAAAAGTGATAAGCCCAACTAAAATTAGAGTTGAGTTCGATCGCTCGTTGGTAAGCAGCCGCAGCTTCCTCAAACAGTGCTTTTTTTTGCAACACTTTACCCAACTTGTGGTAAGATAGGTAATTGCCAGACTGAATTTTAATTGCTGTTTGGTAGCGTTCGATCGCGACATCTAAATAATCTGCATTCGCCGCCGCATCCCCCAACTTTTCCCAACCCAAGGCCAAGAGATTTTGTTCGGTACCCAAATTTTTATTGTCAGTTTTTCTGACAATCAATTGATAGCCTTTGTGAACTACTTCTAACTGACTCCCAAACATCTCCAAAAAAACATCGATGCCGATTTTCGTATCATCCTCGGGGCTGTCGGGAAAGGTAAATTCGTAATCGTCAAAAATCATCAATCCCCCAACTTTCACCAACCGCCAAGACAGAATCGCATCTTGCAAAGCGCTAGTAGGTTTGTGACAGCCGTCAACATAGGAAATATCGTAAAATTCCGATGCTAAAGTTACCAGCAATTCCTGAGAATAACCCTCCAAGGAAATTACTCGATCGGCTGCTTCCGTTTTTGCAATATTTCCCTTAAAATGTTCTTGGAAATACAAATCGATGCAAGTAATCTTTGCCGTCGGATGAGTTAAAATATTGTCCAGCAGCCAGCAAGCCGACATTCCTTGAAAACTGCCAATTTCCACCACTTGAAATTCTGGCATTCCGGCAAATTGCTGCAAATGTTTTTGCCAAATCGGGATATTGTGCGTGAACCAATCTTGAGTAAATTGATAATTTTTCGCCGCACATTCCGGCCACCCTCTCAACTCGCTAGCTTTTTGATGGCAAACAATTGCCTCTTCCAATTCCCCCAATTGCGGTAAAATATTGCCTAAATCGTTGTAAGCTTTAGCAGCACCAGAATTAATTGCTATTTGGTGGCGGAAACTAGCAATTTGTGCGTATAAATCCTGCTGTTTTGCCCGCACCCCATCGAGTTCGGTGGCAAGTTCAGCATTTGGTTCAATTTGCAATGCCATGCTATAAAAGACGATCGCCCCTTCAAGCTGCTTTTGTTTTGCTAAACTCTGGGCTAAATTTAGATAAAACTCCGCTCCTTCTGTCTCAATTTTTAATAACTTATGATAACTTTTGCCATTTTCCAACGCCTCAATAGCTTGACAGTAACTTTGAATTGTGCCTTCTAAACCCGCTGCGCTCCGCTTCCGCAAAGCATATCCCAATCTAATGTTAATTCCCGTCAAATTCGGCTCAATTTGAATCGCTTTCAGGAAAGCAGCAACAGATTCATCCCATAATTTTTCGCAGGTTAAAGCAACAGCCAAATTGCAGTAAAACCAAGGAATCTCGGGATTGAGTTCGATCGCCCTGCGGTAGCAAGCAACAGCTTCTTGCCACATTTTTTTTCGAGCAAAAGCCTCGCCTAAACTATTGTGCGCCCAATAGGAACTGTCGTTAATTGTCAGAGTCTGGCGGTAACATTTAATTGCCTCATCCAGCTCACCTTTCTGCATGAAAACACCGCCCAAACCCAGCCAAGCCCGAGCGTAATTCGGATTAATTTCTAAGCTGTGGCGGTAACAGTCGATCGCCCGATCTAATTCTCCTTTCGCCGCCCAAACTTTCCCCAAACTGTGATAAGATTCAAAAGAATTAGGATGGATTGCAAGAGCTTTTTCGTAATGAGCGATCGCCTCATCTTGCCGCTTTTCAGCAGCCAGCATTTCACCCAAATTATGATAAGCTATAGCTAAATTTGGGTTGAGTTCGATCGCCCGATCGTAACACTCGATCGCCTGCTGAATTTTGCCAAATTCTGCTAAACTATTGCCCAGAGTTAAGTATTCGTCAGCCGTCGCCCAATCCGGCTCGATCGTGCAAGCTTGATACCAACATTCTGTCGCAGTTTCTCGCTTATCCAACTGCGTCCAAACCCTCGCCAACTGTCGGTAAGCAGCAGCAAAATTTGGTGCTAGGGAAATCGCTTTTTCATAAGCCGCGATCGCCTTTTCCCAGCGCCTTTCTTGAAAATACAAACTGCCGAGATTGGCGTAAACTTCCGGCAAATTTTCATTACGATCGATCGCCGCTTCGTACCACTGTTTCGCTTGCTCTCTTTCCCCCCGCAACTGCATCACTTTTCCCAGAGTTTGGCAAGCTACTGCTAAATTCGGTTCGATTTTCAGGGCCGACTCGCAAGCAGCAGCCGCCTCATTCAACCTCCCCTCGGCTAAATAAAATTCTGCTTGTCTGTTAAAATCGATCGCTGCTTTTTCCATATTCTCAATCGAGGGCATAATGATAGTTGATAGTTGATAGTTGAGAGTTGATAGTTGATAGTTGACAGTTGACAGTTGACAGTTGTTTTCTTCCCGATTGAGGTTTGAGGTTTACAGAAACGGGCCCGGCACTCTTGGCATTGTCCCTGCGGACAACAATTAATTCAAACCAATTACTTTCAGCATCTTTTCTAGCGCGCTCGCGTTCGCCAGAATATCCTCAGTCAGCGAATTTTGATACATCAACTCTCTAATAGGATAGCACTCAAAAGCCTCACCGGTTAAAAAGTAATGTTCCAACTGCAAATATTGACTGATTCCCCAATAATAATGACTGATATAGTGAGGCGACACCAACTCAATTACTTTAGTGCCGGCGGTACAAAAAACCGTATTTGTCAGCCCGCTACCGTGGGCGGCAACAATCGCCTCAGCACCCGCAAAACAGGCTATTTGCTCCTCCAAAGACATCAACTCCGGCAAAACAGAAACAAAACCATATTTAGCCAACACCTCCACCACATCTGCTTCATTCAAAACCCGGCGGTATCTAGCTTTGCTGCGGCTGATATAAATGCGTTTCGGAAAGTTCGTTAGCGAAACCCTCGAAGAGGATCGCCCGCCAATTCCCGGCAAAAACTCCCGCCGCAAAAAGTCGATCGCCCATCCGGAAGGCCAACCTAAATAACCGGGAAAAGATGGTACAATTAATTCATCAGCTTGCAAGTGAGGAAAGCGATCGCTCTCCAAAACCTTCGCCTCAGGAATCCCCAAAATCCTCAAACTTTCCCGCTGAAATTCGTGGCGGTAACTATTTACCAAAAACCAATCAATTTCTCCCAAATTCCAGCCGCTGCGCCGCAGCAATTCTATCCTCGGCAAAACATCAACCATCCAGTGAAAATAAACATTTCCCGACAAGCCAGAAAGCACCGCCACTTTGCCATGAATTTTCTGTAAAGGCGGAAACGATTCTAACCCAAAAACACTGTGATTTCTGACATCATGTTTCTCGCAACCGGGCAAAAAACCCGGATAATCTCTCGACACATCAGCCAGCAAATAATTATTAGGAGAAATTACTGCGATCGCCTTGCAAATCAGCCAGTAATTTTCTTGTGGCACGATCCAAACCCGCCCCTGAGGAATCCTAGCTGCAAAAGTTTTTGGTTCGGCTACAGGTAGCGGTTGCGAGTTAGACAAACGGCAAACTCCCCAACCCAAATGCACCGGATCGAACCACTTACAAATTCGCTGCAAACACCGCCCGCAAGTCAAACCCCCGCACTTGTAATCTTCCTCAACTTCTGACTCGTTAACAAACGGTCGCTCGGGAATAATTTCAGTTGGAATATTTCCCGACTGCCAAACTATTTCTACATAATTATCCGCAGTTAAATTAGCATTAACCAGCCAATCCCAAGTCGATAAATAAATACCTTGAGGTGGCGCGATCGAACAGCATTCCGGTAAAACAAAACTAGCCTTTCCCCACAGTTTTAAATTGCCGTCACCGCGCGATTGGAGTTCTAAAATCTTGCCGTAACAATCGATCGCTCGTTCCCAATAACCCTGTTTTTCCAGAACTTTTGCCAAGTCAAAATAAACCTGAGCGCGATCGGATTCAACCGTCAAAGCCATGCGGTAAACTGCCACAGCAGCCGTCAACCGATGCTGCCGCACTAAACTGTTTCCCAGCCTCCAATAAAGCTCTCCATTCTGGGGCTGAATTTGCAAAGCTTTTTGATAGTAAGCCGTCGCCGATTCATAGCCCCCGTACTCGGCTAAAGCATTTCCCAAATGCAAATAAATCTCTGCTAGATAACCGCAGATTTCAGAAATTGGTAATTGGTAATTGATAGTTGACAGTTGACAGTTGACAGTTGACAGTTGGGAATTGGTAATGGGTAATGGGTAATTGGTGATTGGTAATGGGGAATCGGTAATTAATCTTCCTTCTTCCTTCTTCCTTCTTCCTTCTTCCTTCTTCCTTCCCACAAGTGCTTGAAGAAATCGATCGCACGCCGCAATTGCCATTGACAATTCATCATTTTCGTAAGTCAATTGACGGGTTTGAGCCAAACGGCAATAAGCCTCAACAAAATCGGGCTCGATCGCGATCGCTCGTTGAAAATAAGGCATGGCTGCCGCAATTTTGCCCGAAACCATCAAAGAAAAACCTGCATCCGTACAGGCCGAAATATAGTCGGGATTCAGTTCGATCGCGCGATCGAAACAAGCAACTGCCGCCGAATGTTGGCCCTGGATTTGCCAAGCTTTGCCCAAATTGTAATGAGCTAAAACCATATCCGGTTCCAATTCAATTGCTCGCTGGTAAAATGCGATCGCCCTTTCGGGATTTTTGGCAGCCAATACCTGACCCAAATTATTGTAAAGTGTCGCCCAATTCGGCTCGATCGCGATCGCCCGTTCGTAAAGTTCGATCGCCTCAGCAGCCCGATTTTCCTTAACCAGCAGCGCGCCCAAATTGCTGTGCGCCTTCACGTAATCCGGCTGCAGGGCAATTATTTTTCTGTAGCAGTCCATTGCAGGTTCAATCTGGTTATTTTCTGCCAGAACCACTGCCAGATTGTAGAAAGCTTCTAGGTAATCGGGTTTGAGAGCGATCGCCTTGCGGTAACAGTCGATCGCCTCGGGCAAATTCCCTTGCTTGTGCAACACATTTCCCAAATTGTAGTGCAGTTCGGTCCAATCGGGTTGCAAATCCACAGCTTGCCGGTAGTGAAACACCGCCTCATCCAACCACCAATAATCGCTGTAAAGTTGCCCCAAACAAGCGTGGGCGAATCCAAACTGCGGCGAAATCTCCAAAGCCTGCACGAAAGCATCTCTCGCCGCCGTCGGATCGCCCTTAGCTTCCCAAATTTCGCCCAAAGTCGTGTAAGCCGAGGGCGAAAACGGTTGAAGTTCGATCGCCCTTTGACAAAGTTCGATCGCCTCAGTTAACTTTCCCCGGTGCAAATAAAATTGAGCTTGCCGGATATATTCTTCTGTGCTCATTGTTAGTCGGCAGTTGCAGTTTCTTCACCGCTTCAGAAAACTCTAAAAATTCTTACTTAAAAATTTATTTTATGAGGTTCGTAGTGAGGACTTCAGTCCTCAAAATTGTTAACACTTAAACGCGAGTGCCCAGAAACCGGATTTCTTGCAAACAACCACCTGTTGTTACCTGCAGGTTCAGTCAGTTGTTTTAGAACAACTCGAAGTTGCTCGAGGTAATCGTCAAACCGGGTTGCAACTGAGCTAAAGTTAGCACCAAGCTGCCGTTATTGAAATACAGCAAACCACTTTGCGGGTCATAAATCAACTTATTCGCCGTGGTGGCTGCCGGGCTGCCTGGAGTAAAACCAGAAACTACTACAAACTCGCTGGTATCGAAAGTGCTGCCCAAACCAGAAAACGCACCGCCCGCCTGCAAGCGGATCTTATCTTCACTCGGGGTAAAGTCTGCGATCGTATCCGTACCGAAGTCGCCACCAGCGGAAAAGAAGTAGAACGTATCGCTACCGCCACCCCCAATCAGAACATCCGCACCTCTGTCGCCAGAGATCGAGTCATTGCCCGCACCGCCATCAACAGTATCGTTATCTCTACCGCCGAACACGCTGTCGTTGCCGTCGCCACCAGCGACAGCATCGCTGCCCTGACCGCCAAAGACGCGATCGTTACCGCTACTGCCGAGTGCAATGTCGTTTCCAGTATCTCCAGCAACTAGGTCATTGCCCTCACCGCCATCAAGGAGGTCAGCACCTTTACCGCCAAATATCGTATCATTGCCACTATTACCAGCGGCCAGATCGTTGCCCGAACCAGAAAATATTCGATCGTTGCCAGCCTGACCTACGATATAGTCATTGCCACCGCCCGATAAAATCAGGTCATCGCCACCGCCACTGAGGATCGAATCATTGCCACTAAAAGTCAGAATAAAATCAGCTTGGTCTCTGCCACCAGCGCCGAAAAACAATCTGTTATCGCCTTGGGTGCCGATAATATCAAGTCCGCCCCCTGAATTAGGAAGTAAACTTATCGGCCGGGTTGGATTAATAAGCTGGGTCATGATAATTCCGATCTTACGCGATTCGATCTGATTTTCTGAGGACTGAAGTCCTCACTACAAACAGACTCTGAAATCTTCAACCTCACCCCGCTTGTGGCAGAATGAGGTTGAGATTCTTGAAAACTATAGGCTTTTTGAGAACAGCACCGAATTTTATCCGGTGCCAACCAACAACAGTTCGTCGCTTTAGAACAACTCGAAGTTGCTCGACGTAATCGTGAGTCCGGGCTGCAATTGAGCCACAGTCAGCACTGAACCGGTGCCGGGGTTGAAGTACAACAAACCGTTTTGCGGGTCGTAGATCAACTTGTTGCCGGTGTTTGCTGCTGGGGTGCCTGGGGTGAAACCAGAAACTACAACAAACTCACTGGCGTCGAAGGTGCTGCCCAAACCAGAGAAAGCACCGCCGGACTTCAATTTGATTTTATCTTCAGCAGGCGTAAAGTCAGTGATCGTGTCTACACCGAAATCGCCACCAGCAGAGAAGAAGTAGAACGTATCGCTGCCGGCACCGCCAGTCAACAGATCCGAGCCTCTATCGCCAGATACAAGGTCGTTGCCAGCACCGCCGTCAACAGTGTCGTTATCTTTACCACCGTACACGCTGTCGTTACCTTCGCCACCGCTGACAACATCGTTGCCCCGACCGCCAAAGACACTATCGTTGCCGCTGCCGCCGAGTGCGGTATCGTTTCCAGTATCTCCAGAAACTAGGTCATTGCCCTCACCGCCATCAATGACATCATTAGCCTTACCGCCAAATATGGTGTCATTGCCGCCACCACCAGCGACCGCATCGTTGCCCGCGCCAGAAACGATTAGATCGTCGCCAGAACCACCGCCGATACTGTCATTGCCACCGCCCGATAGAATCAGGTCGTTGCCCTCACGGCCTGCGATGACATCATTGCCACCAAAAGTCAGGATAATATCACCTTGGGCGCTTCCATTCAATCTGTTATCGCCCTGGGTGCCGATAAGATCGAACCCGCCCCCAGCACCGGGAAGTGAAACTATTGGTTGGGTTGGGTTAGTTACCTGGGTCATTTACACTCCTCCTTAACAAGAATCACTTTTCTACAATACACTTTTCCCTCCACGGGATTTCAATAGATCGAACCGGACATCGGTTGAGACCCAGATTGACCCGGCTGTTATAGGCTGTCACGTAATTTAAATTGTCCGCAGGGAGTCCTGAATTGCGAGTAATATTTTGTATCCGCACAGCAGCAATACAGTAGCGATCGAACTTGATTGCTTTCTGCTTTGGACTCTCGAATCTACAAGTCCCTCCTCCCAACGAAAATATTTCAGTTAAACGTTTGCGAGTCTATCACAACTGCCTTGGGTGCGGCTAGGCATTTTTGAAACGCTAGCGATCGACAACCAAGAAACCAAACCAAAAAACCATTTTTAATGGCTTGATGCTTGCTTGCGGAAATAGCACCCCGATCGATCCCCTTCGCTTCGCCCAACGCTCGCAACTGGCATTTTGTGACCGCCGTTGGGCTGCCACTGAAATGCACTTTGTCATCAGACTCTGGTTCATCGGACTTTCTAGTTATGCCAATAGTTCCCGGAAAATCTCAATCTTTCCCACAGACCTTTTCTGCCCCTGCAATAACTGAGCGTCCCAGAGACGCTATGCCACCCGTTATGAACCACAGAACTCTCTCCCCCTCTC
The DNA here is from genome assembly GCA_012034575.1 of Richelia sp. CSU_2_1. Lineage (GTDB taxonomy): Bacteria > Cyanobacteriota > Cyanobacteriia > Cyanobacteriales > Microcoleaceae > Microcoleus. The sequence goes on from JAAUPF010000049.1 coordinate 40,057, forward strand.
CCCCTCTCCCCCTTTCC
>JAAUPF010000270.1 GCA_012034575.1 Richelia sp. CSU_2_1
CCGATCCCACTAAATCCCCCTTAAAAAGGGGGACTTTGAGTAAAAAAAACCATTCGGAGTTACCTCCAGTCCCCCCCTTCTTAAGGGGGGCTAGGGGGGATCGAAATTTAATGCTTCAACAGACAATCTCCCGCTACGAAAGCCGATGGCTGTCAATTTTTGCTATTCCCCCTCCGAAAGCAAAATCCTGGACGATCGAACTCTTTAAAAAATCGTGAGGGAAACCCAATTCGATCGCACTTACTGCATCCAATCGCTGCATTTGTTCGGCAGTTAATTCAAACTCCACACAAGCCAGATTTTCCTGAAGTTGCGAAACTTTGCGGGAACCGATAATGGGAATCACATCAATTGCCTGCTGGCGCAACCAATTCAGCGCTACTTGCGAAGCAGGCTTGCCAATTTCTGCTGCTATTTTACTAACTTCCGCAGCAATCTTGAGGTCTCGATCGCTAATTTTTCCAGACTCAGTAGTATCAAGCCGTTTGGCTTCGCCAGCAGTTGCTGAAGTGTTGTATTTTCCTGTCAGCAAACCGGCGGCTAGAGGCCCCCAAGCCGTGACAGTAATATCAAAAGCTTTTGCCATCGGCAGCAAATCCCGTTCGGGAGTTCTCTCTTTCAAAGAATACTCGATTTGCAAGCCGATAAATGGCGTCCAGCCGCGCAAATTGGCGATCGTATTTGCGCCAGAAATAATCCAAGCCGGCGTATCCGAAATCCCGATATATAAAACTTTGCCGGCGCGCACTAAATCGTCAAAAGCCCGCATCACTTCTTCGACGGGTGTGGTAAAATCCCAAGCGTGCAGCCACAACAAATCGATGTATTCAACTTGCAACCTTTTCAAACTCGCTTCTACTGCTTGCACCATATTTTTGCGGTGGTTGCCAAAACCGTTAACTTCGCCATTTTTCATGTTGAGGCTGTATTTAGTGGCAACTACCCATTTTTCGCGATCGGCTGCGATGAAATCGCCCACATATTTTTCGCTGGTACCGTTGGTGTAGAGATTGGCGGTATCGATAAAATTGCCGCCAGCTTCTGCAAAGGCGTCAAACATTTTGCGGCTTTCTTCGTAGGAACCGCCCCAACCCCATTCTTCACCAAAAGTCATGGTTCCGAGGCAGATTTCGGAAACGCGAAGCCCGCTGCGACCTAATAGCTTGTATCTCATTTCACCTTTCCGTTAGTTGTTGGCTGTTAACAGTTTAGATCGGCATTTGCGGAACTGTTACCATCACTTGAGATCGTGTCCGATCGCTTAGCAGAATAAAAACAGTTTGCAGTACAGTAAAAATGATATAAACTTATCTATCTTTAGATATAGCGCGTCTAAATGAATAGTAAAATTTTTACCCCACCCCAACCCTCCCCGATGCCTTGGTCTGGGAGCAAGAAAGATTGTACAAATGATTTAGACTTGCTATAGAAGAGCTGAATTATAATCGCTACTCCAAATAATTTGTAAAATCCCTCAGGCTGGCAGCGAGTCACAAATAATAATGTTTTATTCGCAGCCAGTTCGCAATAAAAAATCTATAAAACTCTATAAAACTTTTTCAATTAAGGTGGTAAAGCGATCGACTTTCTGAGAATGGTGCAAGATCGGAGATCTAACTCAGTCATTAGTTTGCTGTAGAGTTCGCTAGATTGCAAGATTCGATCGCCCGAATCAAATTGCGATCGCCTTGTGTTTTTGAAGAAATTGTGAAAGCGAGCTCGAACGCTTGCCAAGTTTTGATATAATATAAAAATCGTAAATTATTTGTAAATTTTTTACTCCCAGACCTTAGTAAGGGGAAGGTTGCGGTGGGGTGAAAAATGTACGATTCATTTGAGATTGCTATATAACCCTGCCTCTAGCAGCAAAAAGGCTGGTGGAGCAGTTTTAAGTAAGTTAGGTAAGCGCCGATCGATTGCCAATTACCAACGATCGATTACTAATTACGGATTGCCAGACATCCCTCACCTAATTTCGGCTCGTTGCAATAAACATTAAAAACGCTGTTTGTCAAGAGATTGGGGAAAATTTATGTGTTTAGAACCAGAGCATATCTTGCACGGAAGCTACCAAATTATCCATCTGTTGGGAGAGCGAGGGTTTGGGAGAAGCTACCTGGCTACACAAATAAACAGACCCGATCGTCCTCAGTGCGTTGTTAAAGAAATTCCTTTTCCTCTATCGAACGATCCGCAAGTTTTGGAGATGGCAAGAAGGCGATTTGAAATGGAAGCTGACGCTTTGCGCCGTCTCGGAACAAATTCGTGCATTCCCGAATTGTTCGATCGCTTTGAAGAAAACGACCATTTTTACTTAGTTCAAGAATTCCTTCCAGGACGCCCGCTCATTATCCATCTGTTGGGAGAGGGAGGGTTTGCTAAAACCTACTTGGCTGCACAAATAAACAGACCCGATCGTCCTATGTGCGTTGTTAAGGAAATTCCTTTTCCCCAATCGAACGATCCGCGAGTCTTGGAGATGGCAAGGAGGCGATTTGAAAGGGAAGCTAGCGCTTTGCGCCGTCTCGGGCAAAAAAACTCGTGCATTCCCGAATTGTTCGATTGCTTTGAAGAAAACGACCATTTTTACTTAGTTCAAGAATTCATTGAAGGACATCCGCTCAGTCAAGAACTCATTCCCGACCGGCAGTGGACGGAGAGGCAAACTGTTGCTTTAGTGCGAGAAGTTCTGGAAATATTAAAAGTTGTCCATCAAGAAAATATTGTCCACCGCGACATTACACCTGCTAACTTAATTAGGCGCGAAACAGATGGAAAAATTGTTTTAATTGATTTTGGTGCTGTCAAAGAAATCAGCAGGTTTACCGCTAGCTCTACAGGTGAAATATTAACATCGCAGGCGATCGGCACCAGTGGCTATATGCCAGCAGAACAATACGATACGCGGTCTATCCCGCGACCTTGCAACGATATTTACCCGATCGGAATTATCGCCATTCAAGCTCTCACCGGGCGAAATCCCAACGATCTCCCCCGCGATCCCCGAACTGGCGAGCTTGTTTGGAATTACCTAATACTCGATTCACCTGCAGTACAAATTAGCTACGGTTTCAGAAATATTTTAACTCGGATGGTGCGCTACCACTTTCAAGAACGCTACCAATCTGTTGTTGATATTTTGCGCGATTTAAATTCGATCGAATCTGTTGTTAATATTTTGCCCGATCGAGATGTGCCAGTCACGCAGCCCCAATCTGAAAACGGCAATTTATCTGTTGCTGATGTTTTGCCCGATCGAGATGTTCCAGTCACGCAGCCCGAATCGGAAAGCGACAATTTATCTATTGTTAGTATTTTACAAGATGAAGATATGACAGTCACACCCCCCAATCCACCCCAGCCTTGGCGTCGCTGGCTATTGCTAGGTTCTGTGGGAATCGCTTCTGCATTGGCGATCGTACTTTTAATCCCCAAAATTTCCCCGCCCAACTCCAGAATTCCCTCGCCGCCAACCTCATCGTCGCCTACTGCTTCCCCGTCTCCTACTTCCCCAGATGGCGTAAGTTCAGGCGAAAAACTCCTAGTACAAACCTCTGCCCTGTGGTCAAAACAAAGAGGAATTATCGAATTTGCATCTGGCAATTATCCAGAATCTTTAAAAATGTTCAAACAGTCTTGGAAAGAAGATCGCCGAGACCCCGAAACATTAATTTACATGAATAATGCTCTGCTGAAAGCGATCGGTGCAGATCATTATACCATCGCAATTGTTGTTCCCATTCGCAGAAATCAATACGGCAAGATCGTCAGCGCAACTTTAGCGGAAGAACTGCTGCGCGGCATTGCTCAAGCTCAAACCGAAATTAATTCAAGTCTCATCAAAGCTAATGACAGTAGCAATAAAGATTTTCCCGGTCGAGATTTTCTGCAAGCAAAACCACTCAAAAATAAAGGTCTGAAAGTTATCATTGCTGATGATTCAAACATCAAAGCCGAGGCAGTGAAAAAAGCAAATTCATTAGTACAAAACCCAGAGATTTTAGCAGTTATCGGACATTACACGAGTGACATGACTGTGGAAACAGTAGATATTTACAACAACAATAAACTCGTCGCTATTTCTCCGGGAAGTACCACAGAAGAACTGACGCGAAAACCCCGCAAATTTTTCTTTAGGACGGCTCCGACAACTAGCGCAGAAGCTGAAGGTTTAGTAGATAGATTGCTGAGCGTCGGGCAAAAAAAAGTAGCAGTTTTTTATAATCCCAACAGTCCGTTCAGTGCTTCTTTATGGGAAGAATTCAAAAAGCAATTTGAAGCTAAAGGAGGCCAAACTTTTAGGATCGGAAATCATTTTGACTTATCCAAAAATGATTTCAACGCCCAAGCCGCGATCGAAGAAGTTGAGAAAGCCGGAATCAAAGCTATAGCACTCTTTCCAGACGGTCAAGTAACTAATTCCTTAGAAAATGCGCTAGAAATGATTAAAATTAACGCCGATCGCAATTGGATTGTCGGGCCTTGGACGCTATACGAACCGAGAACCTTAGAAATAGCAAAGAGTTTAAAATCAGTTGACAAACTGGCAATATCTTTGTTTTGGCATCCATCAGTAAGCTTTGACAAACAATTTCCGGTAAATGCGGAAAAATTGTGGGGAGGGCCGGTGAATACTCGATCGGCCTTAACCTACGACGCCGCCAAAACCCTGATTGAAGCATTAGAAATGCAGGCGCAACCGACTCGCGAAGGAATGCAAAAAACCTTAGCTTCTCCTGACTTTAAAGCTGAGGGAGCGACGGGTATAATTGAGTTTGACTCAAAGACTGGAAATCGGAAAAACCCTCCGAAACGAGTAGCGCATATTGTCCCGTGTTCGACAACAATATACGGCATGATATTCGTGCCGATCGAATTTCCCACCGCCGCCGCCGCAGGTTTAAAATGCCAGTAACCTTCGCAGCCTGCGGGCATCAGCCCCCAAACCCAAAATCTGAATAATTAGATATAGTGAACAAGGTTGGGTTTTGTTATAATAAAACCATTATGACTATCAATCTTGCTCCCTCACCAACTTCTAGCCTCAAACCAGAGTCCCAAAACGCCTCGGCACTCAAACAAGTCTTCCAGACAATAAATGCCGATAGCTGTCCCGGTTCCTACAATTTCCACATCCACACGGTTAACTCTGACGGGCGATCGCACTCAGATAAAGTGATGGAACAAGCCGTATCCAGCGGTGTCAAAGGATTAGCCATCACCGACCACCATAGCGTCCAAGGCTACGTTCAAGCTCAAATTTGGTTGGATGATTGGAAATTAAAAAATCCTGACATCAGTATTGCAGCACCAAGTCTTTGGATCGGTATTGAAATTAGTGCCGAAATGCTCAAAAACGACGTACACATTCTCGCTTATGCCTTCGATCCAGAACATCTCGATTTGATACCTTACTTGCAAGGTAAAGAAACAGAAGGCACCGAACACTATTCAGCAGCAAAAGTAATTGAAGTGATACACAAAGCAGGAGGTTTAGCAGTTTTAGCGCACCCTTGCAGGTATCGATCGACCGCTGATAAATTAATTCCAGAAGCCGCCCGTTTGGGGATTGACGGCGTAGAAACCTACTATGCCTACGGCAATCCAAATCCTTGGAAACCCAGTCCCAAACAAACTGATACAGTCAAAGAATTAGCAGCAACTTACGGCTTGTTAAGCACTTGCGGAACTGATTCTCACGGTCTCAATCTTTTCGTCCGCATCTAGATAGTTGAGAAATTGAGAATTGCAGCTAGAACGAAGTGTTTGCGCGAACATATTTACCTCAATCGAAATTGTAGAACTTGGCGATGGGATTAGTCGGTAGCGAGGACTTTAGTCCTCTGAATTTGCAAGTTTTAATCCTCGCTACCAACTATTTTTATCGGTAATTAAACATCCTGACTTTGCATCAACCGCTGCTTCAAACGCGCCGGATCTCCCCGATCGACCACTTGTCCCTTTTCCAACAAAAAAGCCCCATCGCAATAATGCAACTCATCCAAACGGTGAGTCACCCACAAAGCCGTAATACCCCGATCCTTCACCAGCCGCTGCACCGCAGCCACCAAATCCAACTGAGAATCAGGATCTAACAAAGCCGTCGGTTCGTCCAACAGTAAAATTTCGCAGTGGCGGGCGATTGCCCCAGCAAGTGCGATGCGCTGTTTCTGCCCCCCACTCAAAGCATAAATCGGCCGCCGCTGCAAATCCAATAAATTCACAGCCTCCAAAGCCTGCGCTACCCTATGGCGCACTTGAAGGCTCGAAAGCTTTTCCTCTACCAAACCAAAAGCCACATCTGCACCCACCGTCGGCATCACCAGTTGGTGATCCGGGTTTTGGAACACAAAACCGATCGGCCCAGTCAGGTCGATTTCGCCCGACTGGGGGTGCAGCAGCCCAGCCATCAGCCTCAGTAGCGTAGACTTGCCGCTGCCGTTAGTACCCAACAGCATCCAAAACTCGCCCTGAGGAACTTCGATCGAGCAATCTTGCAAAACTCGATCGCCCGACGGCCAGCTAAAACACAAATCCCGCACGGCAACAGCCGGCAGATTCGTACCGACACCTGCACCCTGCCCTCTCATTCTGTCGCCATCATCGTTACAAAGCCTGGGGATCTGCCTGTTGAAGCCGCCCCCGATTTCTGAGCCACCACGACCCCAGAAATCTCGCTGCTGAGGACAGCTACCTTTTTCTCAGGATTTTTCTCGCAGGTGAGTTCCAAAATTTGGGGCTGGGAACTGCGAATTGCCTCTAGAACTTGCTGGTAAACAGTCTCAGCATCTGCCTCCAACTTCCGCTGCACCGACAGCGAGACGGGCGTGTTCTTCACAATGATGTCAATACTGAACATATAGTCTTCAAAACCTAGATCTAGAGCTCTCCTCTCAGTATATATATTTGTTGCAGTACCCGGATGCAGGTGAGGGATATCGCAGAGTTCGATCGCCCGCCAAACTTCACGCCCGCGCCGATCGAGAAGTTTTTCAATAAAGGCTTGCTCTTGTAAAGAATTACCACTATAATCGTCAATACGGTAAAGAAAAGTAAACTCTGTTCATAATTCAGCCAATTATCTGCTAAGCAGAGACAGCGGTTGAAGATCGCTGAATAGAAACTTGTCCGGTGAAATTATATCATTTTGGAGATTTGGGTAAATGACAATCGCAGTCGGACGCGCCCAGAACGAACGGGGCATCTTTGATGCCCTCGACGACTGGCTCAAGCGCGATCGCTTCGTCTTCGTAGGTTGGTCCGGCCTGTTGCTCTTCCCCTGCGCCTACATGGCGATCGGCGGTTGGCTCACAGGCACCACCTTTGTTACCTCCTGGTACACCCACGGTTTGGCAAGTTCCTACCTCGAAGGAGGCAACTTCCTCACCGTAGCAGTATCCACCCCAGCCAACAGCCTCGGACACTCGTTGCTGTTTTTGTGGGGTCCTGAAGCTCAAGGAGACTTCACCCGTTGGTGCCAACTCGGCGGTTTGTGGGCCTTCGTTGCCCTCCACGGTGCCTTTGCTTTGATCGGCTTCTGCCTGCGTCAAATTGAAATCGCCCGTTTGGTAGGCATCCGTCCCTACAACGCCTTGGCCTTCACAGGTCCCATCGCCGTGTTCGTCTCAGTGT
>JAAUPF010000050.1 GCA_012034575.1 Richelia sp. CSU_2_1
TCCCCCTTCCCAAGGGGGACTTTTATACTCTTTCTCCCCCCTTTTTAAGGGGGGCTGGGGGGGATCGGAATACTCAAGCAAACACGCTATAAATATATCAGAATTGTGACTGTTTGACCGGAATTTCAACAATTAATTCAGTGCCTTTATTGAGTTCAGAAATGCAGCGCAATGTACCGCCGTGCTTCTCTATAATGGAGTATGCAATTGACAGTCCCAAACCAGTACCTTTGCCAATAGGTTTAGTAGTAAAGAAAGGATCGAACATTTTAGCCCGGACTTCTTCTGTCATCCCCTGTCCGTTATCGGCGATCGAGATTGCGATCCGCGAATCGCTGACAAGATAGGTGCTAATCTTAATAGTAGGTGGAGCAGAATTGGGAGCAATTGCCGCACCGCCTTCGGTTGGGAAAGCCATTTCCAAAGCATCGATCGCATTGCTGAGAATATTCATCAACGCTTGATTGAGTTGACCCGTGTAACATTCCACTAGCGGCAGTTTTGCGTACTCTTCGATCGTTTGAATTCCCTTCGATTTCTGTCGGTGCTGCAAAATTAGCAAGGTGCTCTCAATTCCTTCGTGAATGTTAACTTCCTTGAGCTCCGATTCATCCAAGCGAGAAAAATTCCGCAAGCTGAGGACGATCGATCGAATACGATCGGCTCCACCGCGCATCGATTTGATAACATTCGGAAAGTCTTCCTCAATGTAATCCAGTTCGATATTTTCTATTAACTCTTCAATTTCGGGCGCAGGGTGGGGATAATTTTCCCGATAAGCATGAGTCAGTTCTAGCAATTGTTCGGCGTATTCTTTCACGTAGGTGAGATTAGTAAAGATAAAGCCGATCGGATTATTGATTTCGTGGGCAATCCCACCTACTAACTGCCCCAAAGAAGACATTTTTTCAGTTTGAATCAGTTGTGCCTGGGTTTGCTGCAACGCTTGCAGGGTGTGGGTGAGGTGCTGGTTGTTTGCTTGCAATTCTCGGGTTTTTTCCCGAACTTTGTCTTCTAAATCTCGGCTGTAATCTTCCAATTTATGGTTTGCTGCTTCTAAATCGCCAACGAGGCGAGCGTTTTCAATAGAGGTAGCAGCCTGAGATGCCAGGAGTTTTACAACCTCTAACCTTGCAGGATTAAACATACCGGGAGCGAGATTGTTTTCTAAATAAAGCAGGCCGATAACTTGGCCTCGATCGACAATGGGCGCGCACAACACAGACTTTAATTGGTGGTTTTCAATGTAAGGTTCGCTAGCAAATTTGGTTTCGCAGCGGGCATCTTCGATCACCAAACCCTTTTGAGTTCGCCACACGTAATTGAGGATGCGGGCGGGTACGGCAGTAGAAATTTGTACGGGTTCCGATAGCAGCACGCTGACATCGACATCATTCCCTGAAAATTTTCCAGTAGCAACAATTTCTAAATTGTCTGACTCCACCAAAACGAGACAACCTTTCTGGGCTCCAGCATTCTGAATCGCTATTTTGAGCAATTTGTTAACGAGTTTGCTCAGCACTATTTCGCCAGAAATAGCTTGGGACGCTTGCATAAATGACTCAAAATCTATTGCTCCCAAATTCGCACTACCTGTTGTCATCGTTGCTACTTCTGGGGTAGTAATGGTTGCAGTTTGCAGCAGTAGGTGAGAGTAGTTCGATACTAAATCTTTAAGTTTTGCCTCAGAGCCCCAGCGACTGTAGTAGCGGTAAGCTTCTTGGAGGTAAAATTGAGCCATTTTTTCCCTGCCTCGGGCTAGATGAAACTCGAATGCTCGTTCGCTAGCAATCGCTGCTTCGTGAATGTAATTGTTGTCCGAGGCTCCTTGAATGGCGCGATCGTAACCACCCATTGCTGTTTCGTACTGTCCCAAAACTCGCGCTGTTTCTGCTTGAACTAAATCGTATTTGTGCTGGAAGTTTGAGGGCGCATTGGTTGCCCATTCCTGCATTTTTTCTTGCAGGGATGCTACTTGTTTCAAGCACTGATTTTGACCGTTGCTGTCAAGGTTGGGATATTCAGCTAACAAAGCCAGAGAATAGTAAAAGTTGTGTTGGGCTGCGATTAATAATCCAGGGATACCCCCTGCATACTGTGCGGCCTTGCGGGCGCTGTCTGCAGCCTGCTTTGGATCTTTAAACAAATACAGCAGCATGGCTTTGTACGAGTAGATAAAAAACAGCGCTGTCAAATTATTATCGTGTTTCCAAATTGGCACCACTGTTTGTTCGTCAAAAGCTTCGCCAGTTAGCTGTACTGGGGAAGTTGATTTGCCGAGCAAGTTTAACCAAACTTGCTGAAACATATTTAGGAAAGTAACTGTATATTCCTGCCTGTATTTCACTGCCAAGTTCCTGCAATCTTCCCAGTGATTAGACAAAAATTTTAGTTCTTCACCTGCAAAAATAGGTGAGTGCAGTAGTTGATCGAAGCAATACCTGTAAATATGAGATCGCCAGCTTCCACCCCGCTTTGAATGGCTTCTGATAGGGGTTCTATTGTTTGCCTGAGAGGCTGTTTCCAGTGTCGCACGTGAGCGTTAAATAAGTTCAAAACTCTACATTTGACTTCTTTAGCATTGAATTTATCTAACAGCTTCAAAGCCTGTTCGCCGTAGCAGTATCCAGAACCTCTATCTCCCATTGACCCGGAGAGAATCAGGGCGTAATCAGCGTAGGTGACTGCAGCTAGGGGCGAATTTCCGTATTTGAAACAGAGGTTTACTTTTGTAAACACGATCGCGGTAAATAATGCAGGATTCGTCACAAAAGTAGCGCTACTGATAGCATCTAAGATTTGCATTGATGCTAGTTTATTTGGGTCGGTCATTGCCGGAAAATCGGTTAAATTCTCAACAACTACTTCTGGAAATAGCAGTTTTTCTTCCAAGCTGCATCCCATCATCTCTAAAACTTCCAGTCCCGTATCTATAGCAAGTTGCAATTGGTTTTGGCAAAAGTAAGTTTTGATGGTGACTTCGTAAACCTTGATTTTTTCTAACAAGGTTTTTGCTTCGTGCAGCACCACTGTTGCTAAAAACTGCGATCGCTCGAAATTAGCGTTGAAGAATTCTGTTTCTACAAGTTCGACGTGAAGTTCTAATGTCAGCGGGTAATTGCGAATCCAAGTAGACTCTTCTATGCTGTCTCCTTCGCAAGGAGGGTTGAGAATTGCCCAACCTGTATTCAAATAGGTGACAGCTACTTCGTAAGCGCTAGCAGATTTTGCTTTTTGTCCCGCTAGCAAATTGAGCTCAACTAGCTCATCTTTTTCTGCAATAGTTTCCAGAAGGTCGATCGCGCAATTCAGTTGTTTCACTACCGCAAAGATATTCTCTTTTATTTCCTCAATATCTTTATTTTCCAGCAGCAGTTGACCGAGTGCTAAGTGAATTTCTTGTTTGCGATCGTCCGGAATTTGACCGTAAAGAGTTTGCTGCACGCGATCGTGCAAAAATTTGTAGGAAGTTTGAAAACTTGGAATTAGTAATTCAGACTCGCTAGAGGTTAGTTTTTGGTCGGCGCTGCCGCTGTCTAGGGGTGAAATTTTACAGGTTGGCGGTGCGGGCAAAATTAAACCTGCTTGCAATGCTTCCCACAACATAACGGCTGTGCCAGCAGGAGATTGACCGATCGCTAATCCTAGCATTTCCAAATCGAAGACGCTGCCAACACAAGCTGCTAATTGTAATATTTTTTGGGTCGATTCAGGAAGTTTGCTAATATTACTGGCTATCAAATCTGCAGCGCTGCGATCGACAATACCGACAGCTTGAATGGTTGCGATGTCCCAGTTCCAGGTATTGCCTGCGGGGTCATAAACCAAGAGACTTTCTGCATACATTGTTTGCAGAAATTGCGTTAATAAAAAAGGATTGCCTGCGGTTCTGTCAAACAGCAAATCTGCCAGAGGCATACTGTATTTTTGCTGGTGCAAAAACTCATCTCCGTAGAGTGTTTCTGCTACCAACTGACGCGCTTGAAACTGTTTTAAAGATCCGATCGCCATGCTGTTAACGACCGCACCTGCTGCTGCAATTTTGTCAATAGTTTTGCTTAAAAAGGGATTGTCATTAGCTTCATTATCTCGATAAGCGCCAATTACCAATAAATGCTTGCAATCCCATTCAGTAACCAGCCATTCCATGAATTTCAAGGAGGCAGAATCGCTCCACTGCAAATCGTCTAAAAAGATAACGAGGGGGTGCTCTTCGTCGCAAAAAACATCCAACAGCCGATCGAACAAAATCTTAAATCGGTTTTCGTTTTCCACTGCGCCGAGTTTGATTGCGGGTGGCTGAGGCCCGATCAACAGTTCAATTTCGGGAACAATTTCAGCAATTACCCGACCTTGTTCGCCGACGGCGCGCAAGATTTTTTTTCGCCAAGCTGCTATTTTTTCCGGGCTTTCTGTCAGTATCTGGTCAATCATTTCGACGAAAGCTTGACTGAAACCTATATAGGGAATATTGGGTTTTAATTTTTCAAATTTACCAGAAATAAAATAGCCCCCAGCTTTGAGGGCGTGTTTGCGAACTGTACGGGCGATCGCACTTTTGCCGTTTCCAGACGCACCGGAAATCATTATTACTTCCTTGTTTCCCCGGCGGGCGCGATCGAATGCTGCCTCCAGCATATCCAATTCTTGTTCTCTACCGTAGAGTTTTTGAGGTAGGACAAGCAACCTGCCTTTGTCGCGCTTGCCGGTGCGGAAGCAGTCAATTTTTCCGTTTTTTTCCAGTTGGGACAGACAAGTTTGCAAGTCAAATATTAGTCCGGCAGGACTTTGATATCTGTCTTCAGCATTCTTTTCTAAAAGTTTCATCACGATTGATGAAACTACCTCGGGAATTGTCGGGTCGATTTGATGCGGTGGCGTTGGATGTTCTGCCAAATGGCAGCCGATTGTTTCGAGGTCATTTGGCGTTCCAAAAGGCAGCTTGCCTGTCAGCAATTCGTAGCAGGTAACGCCGAGGGAGTAGTAGTCGCTGCGCCGATCTACTAATCGATTTGTTCTGCCAGTTTGTTCGGGCGACATATAAGAGATCGTCCCTATCATGTCTTTAGAATCGCCTAATTTGGCACTTTCTACTGTTACCCGAGATGCGATACTGAAGTCGCAGAGTTTCAGCTTTCCAGTAGAGAGGTTGGCGATAATATTGCCCGGTTTAATATTTTTGTGTATAATTGGAATCTGATGGATTTTTGTAAAAATTTTCACGATCGCAATTGCGATTCGCAAAATATCTTTGAGGTCGAGTTTCTGTAAAGCCATCAATTCTTCGAGAGATTGACCTCCGATATCTTCCCATCGAAAATCACGATCGCCCTCGCCGGAATCGATACCGTAGCACTTGACTGTATTATTTGGCAAATAGATATTGTCTGCAATACAATATGCTGCATTTAATCTCCCCATTTTTTTTGCTGTGTTTTCACTCGATAAAACTTCGATCGGTACTTGCTTGCTGTCCAGATCTGTAGTTTCTAGTTCGATCGATGTTCTGTCTTTCGATCGAACTGCTACTGCGAGCTTTTTATGGGAGAGGGTGGCTACCATGTTATTTTCTGAGTTTTCATACTCAAGCTGATTATACTTTTATATTTACACTATTAGGCGTTCTTACAAATCCGGGAAATTACTTAAATGCTGACAAAAAGTTAATATTTACACTTAGTCCATATCTCACTATGCGAGAGTTTTAGGCAGCAAGTAAGGCGCATCCAAAATCCGGATCGAGTGCCATTGTATAGCAACCGTCCAAGCGATTAAGATTTGCTCGATCGCACAAACTCTAAGCAATATCAACATAATTGCTGAATTTTCCCAGGAATCACGCATTTTATTGAGATTGCTTGATTGTCGAGAACGAACATCAACTCACTTTTGCTAACTCATCAACTCCCGCCTCAGAATGCTCGACGCGGAACACATTAGCGTGCAGGTTAGCAACAATTTGTTTGCCCTGTTGAGTTAGTTCCAAATAGCCGATCGCATCCTTCACATACCGATAAACCACATTCCAATAAAATTTCGCATAACCATCGCGCAAATCCCCCGGAGTTCGATATCCCAAAACTTGATTTTGCCCCGTTTCTTCAAACTCGTAAAACAGCGCAGCAATCTTTTGCAAATATCGCGGATCGCTCAACTGACCGATTAAATCGGCCGCCCGCACCAAACCCGGATAATTTAAAGTATCTTGATGGTCTTCATCCGCAGGAACTGGGAAACGAGTTAACTCGATATTCTGCTTAATTTGTTCGGCGTCAATCAACCTGTGACCGCCAAAACGGTCCTCAACAAACATTTTTCCCCGATCGACATGATAAGGCGTCAAACTCGCATCAGTTGTCCCCGGAGGCAGCTTAATTTTTTGCTCTCCGATTCCAGTTGCATACAATCTCAAATTCGGTCTATCTTGGCGGCAAACGTTCTTGACGTAGCCGATATCGTGGCACAGCAAAGCAATGTGAAAATGCAGCCAATCTTCGCAAGAAACACCGCCCTCGCGAATGTGCTTGCCGCGCAGAATTTCCTGCCCTACTAATGTTACTAGAATCGTATGTTCTACATTGTGATAAAGGGCATCGCTATTAGCAATATTTTCCAAAGCCATATCGGCGACCCAAGCAATAATCTCCGCATAATCAGACTTAAAACCGCCATAGGTGTGTTGGTAGCCTTTAATTAGCCGATCGACGAAAGCGTCAATCAGCAATTCTGTGGAGTTAAACATCTCTGATTTCCCTTCTCTAAACGAGTTTTTTAAATTTATGTTTAAGCGAGGTTTTGCAACTGCATTTAATGCTGCATTTTATATGAATTTTAACTTCAAAACTGGTGCAGGTGCCGGTTGCGATCGATCGGCACCTGTCAGACAGTTTCAATAAGTATTGTAGGATAAGCGTCTCGCCCGTCTTTTGCTCGATTTATTAGCAAAGTCGATTAAGATTAGGAACGACGATCTCTGCTAGCAGGAGCGATCGCAGGAATGACACTAAATGCACTCTGTTAATAATAATAGATTTCAACGCGCGCGCGATCGATTACCAGGCATTCAAGAACTAGCAGTAAGGCGCGATATCTTCACCGCAGACATCTGCTAAAAACGAAAGAGAGCGAAAACGCAACCATACCAATTGTTCGTACAGGGGATTCAGCTTGCACATCGGCGGTATGTGGAAAAGATGCCGCCCGAATAGCTGAATATCCCTCTCAAAAGGGCAACTCGCCGGAATCAGCAGGCACAGCCGGCGCGCCACTCGCGCATCCCGCACTTCAAAACTATCCAGCCATTGCCGTATCGGGTACAGAAGTCTGTCTGCAATACTTACGTGTTGGCGGCGATTTTCAGGAAACATACTAGCAGTCAACTCCATGACTGACCTCACATATCATTAACTAGCGAAAGGTTATTTGCAACCTGTATTTATCATCTGCTAAACTCCAGGTTAATACGGTGACGCCAATAAGTTTTTTGCGTGATACTGACAGTAGTTCTTTGTGATGCTCGCTGCTTGTCCTTGTGATTTCCAATGCGTAGAAACGCGATCGCGATCGCCCGCAAAACCTGATATTTGAGCTATACTAGAGAGAGTAATCCAATTTTGTAACACCCTAGCCAGAAACCATAATCTGGAAGCGCAATCTGGAAGCTACTATCAGGTCAGCGCTATCCGGGAAAATACCGATCGCATAATTTTACAAAATCGAGGAAAAAAAAAAGATAAAGTAAAGAAAGAGGAAAAAGACATTGCACTCTGAAAAAATTTAGAAATCCCTATCCCCAGCCTAATAGCACCGGTATCCCCGCAGCCAAGGTCTGGGAATCGCAGTTTTAAGAGAGCGATCGAGTTTCCCGCACCGATTACTATATCGCTGACCTTAGTTGTAACACAAAAGCCGTCCTTAAAGGACGGAGTTTCACCCCTTCGCTACGCCACGCCCAGGAGTTTTCGATGAACAAGCATAACTATAAAGATGCCGACCTTTCTCACTCTCCGCAAGCACGTGCGGATGCCATCTTGGAAAAACTGCCTCCGGAAGTTAAAAATTGGGCTCAAAGCTTACCTTGGCACCAGCGGCGATATGTATTGTCCCTGAGTTACATATTGTGCGCATCTACTCCCGAACTGCAAGCAGAGTTTTTAGATGACTACACGGCCGATGGATTGATATCTAAAATGTTTGAAGATATCGACACCCTGCACCGAGTCAAACAGTATCTGATCCGGTTTCGAGTGAAAAAAGAATTAAATGAAATCGATTTAAGAAGCTACATCCGACAATTCTACATCCATTCAGCTCAAGACGTGCGCCGGCAAACCGACCAATATTTAGAATCAGCACTCCGGTTCGTTTTGAGTACGGAAGAACGCAATAATGTTTTCAACTACATTTTGGGTTTTGAGTTTATTAAAATCGTTTTTCAAATGAGCTGGTTGCAGCACGAACGCTTGGCTAGGTTGCAAAAAAATGAATCGCACTTTATCAACACTTATATCAAACCAATTCAACACGCCCACAGAATTAACGGCATCATCGTGCCGAAAGATGAGAGAATCTTTTTTGCCAGACGCCATTATTACGTTCAGCCGCCCAACATTTCTTACAATAAATTAATCGAGTTAGTCATGGCAACTTTCAGTACAGAAATGGTGACTGACTGCGGATTTACTATCACCAGGCACTCCCAATCTGTTGAGTTTGACACCGATTACATTTACGATCCCCATCCAGAAGAAGAACGATTTCCGACTGAATTGCAGTTTATTTAGGAGAACAGTTCTGTTGTAACACAAGCAAGGTTGGAAGCGGGAATTGGGAATTGGGAATTGGTAATTGGTAATTGGTAATTGGTAATTGATATTTATAACTGTCAACTGTCAACCCAACAACCGGCGAGCGAGCAAGCAAGCTGTCAACTGTCAACTGTCAACTGTCAACTGTCAACTTCCGCCTTCATCTCGTCAATTTCAAACCAACTAACGATAACTCCCGCCAGCGGAATAGCGAGAAATACGCCTAAAAGTCCGGCCGCTCTCGCGCCTACTAACAGTGCAAAAAATACCACTACCGGATTGAGGTTAAGGGAATTTTGCATCAATCTCGGATGAATAAAATTGTCTTGAATTTGCTGCAAAACAATGCAAGCTGCCAAGACTTTTAACGCTAACCATACATTTTGAGACAGCACTATAAAACAAACTAAACTAATTCCCAAGGTAGCTCCTATGCCCGGAACTAGATCGAACAATCCAATAATAAATGCTAAAATTAGAGGAAATCTTACCTCTAACAGCAAGAAAATTACAAAACTTGTTGTAGTTAAAAATAACATTAACAAAAGTTGGGCCTGAAAAAAACCTAAAAAGTTGCGCTCGATTGTTAAAGCCAAACGCCTGTGCAGGTGTCGGGGGATAAATTTGAGAACTAACAGCCACAGCCTCTCTCCATCGAGTAACATGAAAGAAGCTACAACTGCAATTAATATTAAATTCAATAAATTGGTTAAAAACACTTGTAAAAAAGCAATCCCAGAAACTACTCCCGTCAAGGCTTGAGTTCGCAATTGTTCTTCAATAACTCGCAGGTTAACTTGCAGGTTTCTCGCCCGCAGGAAAGCTTCGAGGCGTTCCGACAGCGGTGCTAAAGCATTTACAAAATCAGTTACGCTGTCAATTAATTGCTGCCCTTGAGATAAAAGAGTAACGCCTACTGTAATGGTAAGACCCCCAAAAGTTAAAATGGCAAGTAAAATTACTAAGGCGACAGCTAAACTTCGCGGTAAAAATTTCTGCAAAGCGCGCACCGGATAGTTGAGCAAAAAAGCTACGAGTGCAGCAATGGTAAACACCGCAACTGCCGTTTCAAAATAAGCTAAAAGTTGCAGTCCTGCCCAACCAGCAGCAAATAATAGCAAAAACCGAACTAGGGCTAAATTGCTGAGCATATTCCAAAAATTGGGAGGGTTTCTCTCTTGTTCTTTCACAGGAATTTTCCAGGATTAATTATCGATCGAATATATTGCCGAACTCTCCTTTAGAATTACACTTGTGTTATCTGTACGGCTATCCACCCCCAGACAGAAAATCGATGGCGGTAAGGTGCGCGCTGCGAGCCCTACATACTACATAGAGAGTAAGTACCCAAGTCCCGATCGAAAAAAAAACGTCGAAAACGGCAGTTGCGAACAATTTAAACTCTGTCTCGTGAAAGACTGTATTGAGCTGTCAATTTTTGAGATAATTAAAAATGGCGATGATTTAGCTGAGGAACAAAGGTGCTGCTATCAAAAGGCTTTGAAGTAGAAATGTATACCGGCACGCCCGCAGGTGATGTTGTCGGTCTCTCCGATCGAATTGTTGCCGATTTGGAGGGATTCGTGCGGGAACCCGACAGCCGCAATGTGGAGTACACGACGGCCCCGCTGTGCAGCTACGATCGCCTGTTGTGCGCCCTAGTCAAGCCGCGGGTGAAGCTGCGGGAGTATTTAAAAAAAATCGGCGACTATACCTTGTTACCGGGGAGCACCCTATCTCTGGGCGGCAGCGATCGCTTTTACCGTTCCGATCCTAACAATCCCTACCATACTTATATCGAGCAAACCTACGGCACCAAAGTCGTCACCGCCAGCATTCACATCAACATCGGCATCTCCCAGCCAGAAATGCTGATGCGGGCAATCCGCCTCGCCCGCGTCGAAGCACCCCTTTACCTTGCCTTAAGTGCTTCTTCCCCTTTCCTCAACGGCGAAGTCACGGGCTATCATTCCACTCGCTGGGGCTTGTTTCCCAAAACTCCTGCTATAGTTCCCTTATTTGAAAGCCACAGACACTACATCCAGTGGACGGAGGAACAGTTGCAACTGGGTACGATGCAAAATGTCCGCCACCTGTGGTCTGCCGTGCGCCCCAACGGCGATCGTCGCCCCTACTGTCTCAACCGCCTCGAATTGAGAATTTGCGACCTCGAAGTCAATCCCCTGGCATTGCTGGCAATTACTGCTTTGTTGGAAGCGCGCCTGTGGCAGATGATGGAAGACCCGAGTTTAGATCCTTTGGAAATTAGCGATTTGCCGGCAGCTACCCGCAACGCCGATTTAATTGCCCTGACAGATGCCAACGAAATTGCTGCATCGCGGGACAGCTTGGATGCCGAACTGCGGCACTGGCGCGACGGCAAACCTATTTTGGCCCGAGATTGGATTGAGGAAATTTATCAAGAAGTTTGGCCGATCGCCAAAAAACGCGGTTTTAGCTGCTTTCTTTCCCCCCTCAAAAAAATTCTCCGCGAAGGCAACACCGCCCAACAGTGGTTGAAGTTGCACGCTGGGGGTTCCGACAGCAGAAGCATTATCGTACAAGGGATTCAGGCTATGGCCTGCCAGGAATGGGAACTGGAAGACAATTTGTGCCCGCAGTTAGTTGCTTGAGGGAGGCACGATCGGGAGGTCTATGAAAAATAGATCAGAATATTTAATCGATCGAAACCTTAGATAGGTTATAACTAAAAGCTATAACTTACATCTATCTCTAGGTAGAGTTGCCTTATATCTGATTGCCAGTATTAGTGCATCAGTTAACTTAAATGCCTCAAATTGTTTTGGTTCACCCGCAAATTCCCCCGAATACTGGCAATATCGCCCGCACTTGCGCTGCGACGGGCACTCAATTGCATTTAGTCGGTCCGATGGGGTTTGAAATCACCGATCGCTACCTAAAACGGGCCGGTTTAGACTACTGGCCCTACGTCAACCTCCACTGTCACGAGAACTTGGAGGCTTTTTATGCTTTCCAGCAGCAGCGGGGGGGGCGGTCGATCGGATTCAGCACTAGCGGGCGATACAGTTATGCGCAATTCCAATTTCAAGCAGGCGACTGGCTGCTGTTCGGCTCGGAAACATCCGGACTGCCAAAGTTTGTATTAGATGGCTGCGACGCCACTGTATTCATTCCCATGAGCCAGCCAGGGGTGAGGAGTTTAAACCTCTCGGTCAGCGCTGCCGTAGGTTTATTTGAAGCCAAACGCCAGTTGGGAGAGCTGGAATCAAGTATTATCAACACATAAACATATAGAAATTTAATAGCTCCCGATCGCCCTCAAAGCGGGATTTAAAGATAAGAAATTTGTATCAAAGCCGCCAGAGTCTGGAGAGAAGAGATTGATAAATTTAATCGATCTCAAAATAAATTGTTATCGAGATAACCAATTCCCCGAACAGATGATTTAGCAATAGAAACAGAGATTTAGTGTGATAAGAGTGCGTCAGACAGTACCCGTGCAATAAGTGAACGCTACATCTAGTAAATATACGGTTGTAGGCGCTCCGTAAATTAGCATAGAGTCGGATAATAGGTGACACGGGAGCCTTACGGGCAGGGGAATTGCATTGGTTGTTAGAGCTATTGCCGTGTAAGGGTTTTGGGGATCGCTGCGGTAAGATGAGCCGGCAATTTTAAAATTTTTGACTGTGCGAGCTTGTCTAAATTAGAAAAGCAAGGTAATCTTGCCTAAGCAAGATAGCTGTCAGCGATAAGAATTATTCTTACTTGTTGATTTCAACAGCGTCGTGCAATCCCCTTGAGTGTTTCCAAGGACAGTTAAGCGCTTCTCAGTAGGAGGTCGTTTTTTTGAAACGAGCATATCCCCAAAAACTTAAGCCTGTTGAGGCTAGTGAAATCGAAAGAGACGGTTTGGCCGAACCGTCCAAACAGCAAACGATCGAATCTCTGGTAACAGCCAGCAGTGGTAGAGTCCGATCTCTAGCCACCCTCGGACTGGCAATATCGGTGGGTGCTTCCGGCATCTTGCTGCCGAGAAGCGGGGACAGCGCTCGCGCGACGGAACCCGCACCCGCTGCCGAACCTGCGGCTGAAGTACAACCGGCCTCAACCACCAACGTTTCCGCCAGTTCAGAACGAGTTGATGCAACAGCCGAACTAGGCGTCACCGCAACAGCTAACAGCACCGCAGCCGAACCATTACTCCCAGTAAGCCAGCAGCCAAGCTGGCCGGCCGCAGAAGGAATTCCTTCAGAACAGCCAGCCTCCACCGTCGGAGTCCCAACACCAGCAGCCGCGATCGACCCGGAACAGGAGTTGAATCTAACTGGCTCGCAGCCATTATCGCCCGCGCCGATTTGGGAATCTGCTCCGAGTGCGACAGCACCCGGAACTGAGGCACTAGATCCAGATTCGACCTTGTTGCCCGATGGGAACGGGGCGATAGACAGTTTGAAAAAACAGGAAAACCGCACCACAACAGTGCGTCCGGCGGAGCTGGGGTTTGAGGAGCCTGCAAGTTCATATAAGAATAAATCTTCCGTACCTGTAGAAATATCGGGACAGAACCCGGCACCTGCAGCTACAGCAACCAAGACAACAATTCCCGATTTATCGACAACACCCGTAATTCCCAGCGCTCAAATCGACGCTCAAAATGCCGGAGTTCGACCGGAAGCGACGGTAGCTCAACCCTTCGAGTCAATTGAGCAGTCGATCGCAACACCTAGCTTACCTTCTGCTGCAGTCGTTTCCCCTGTGGAGAATGCCACCGCACCAGCTCCGATGCTGTACAGCGTGCGTCCGGGCGATACAGTAAGCGCGATCGCCAAAGGTCACGGCGTGTCTGCCCAAGAGCTGATCGCCATCAACAAGCTCGGCGACCCGAACTTCCTGAATGTCAACCAGCGATTAAAAATCCCCCAAACAATTGGGTCTAATAATTCAGCGGTGCGAGCGGCAGCATCTACTTCTGCCTCCTACTCTACATCTGTGCCTTCTGCGACTGGGACGCCAGGAGTTTTGCTCCCCAGCTCGCCTGCCCCTGAAGTTGCCAATTCCGGCACGACATCGCCCGCACCAACAGTGCCCCTCGTTTCCCCCCTGGCAAACATCGAGGGTCTGAACAATATTTCAGCGCCGATGGTTCCCAAGATAAACAGCATTCCGCTGACTCAGGTTTCTCAAAGCATGAGCGATGCTGGAAAGCTGGAACTTCAAGGCGAACCGACTTTTACAGGTGCAGTTGACACCAGCACGCTGCCAATGCCGGCGGGCGCAACTGCCAACGCTAGCGTTGCCGGCTCGTACCCGCAACCGAATAACTTGATGCCATTGAGGAGTGCGAGTCCGGTAGCAGAATTACCGCTCGGTGAGGATCGGGTCCTCCCAAGCTCAGCTCTCAATCCTTATGCCGAACGCCTGCGGGCAGAAATTCTCAGGCTGCGAGAGGAGTATCGGGCAGAGCGCAATTCGATCGGGACAAATGCTGTGTCGCTGGCAGTAGTTGACGAAGCGTCCGTGCCAGTAGCAACGGGCAACCCGTCGGAAAACATCCAAAATCTCAATCCCGATTTGGCCGCTACCGAATACGCTCAGGCAGTTCAAGACGAGATTGCCAGACCTACTTCCAGAGCTTGGAGCGAGCAAGTTCAGAGACAGCAGCAAGAGCGTTTCGATCCGATGCGGGCTGCAGAACTGCAACCGATTAACCTGACTCCGGCTTCTAATGTAGAAACACCTGTAGCGCCGCCGGTGGTAGCTACAGCTCCTTTGGGATCGCAGGGTTACGACCCCCTGAGCAATCCGTCTTTAGGGCGGATGGTTTCGCCGGAACTGCCTCCGCTTTCGGGTGCTGATACCTATCTGCCTGATGGAGGAAAGCTGCAGCAATCCGCTAACGGGTTTATTTGGCCTGCTAAGGGCGTTCTCACTTCTGGCTACGGCTGGCGCTGGGGGCGGATGCACAGGGGAATTGACATTGCAGGGCCGATCGGCACTCCAATTGTGGCTGCCGGCAGCGGGGTGGTAACTTATGCGGAGTGGAACGACGGCGGCTACGGCTATTTGGTGGAAATTACCCATCCCGACGGCTCCCAGACCCTCTACGCCCACAACAACCGGATTTTGGTGCAAAAGGGCCAGCAAGTCTCTCAAGGCGAGCAGATTGCGGAAATGGGCAGCACCGGTTTCAGCACCGGACCGCACTTGCACTTTGAAATCCATCCTGCAGGACAGGGTGCTGTCAATCCGATGGCTTTTCTGCCAGATGATGACTCCAGGGCTTCTCGGTAATCGCCGATCGCCAGTTATGGGTTTTGAGTTATTATCAAAACTCATAACTTTTGCTAAAAGCCATGAGCAATTGTGTTTGCTAAAACCTGTCTTAGCTCGCGTTACCGTGTTAAGATGATAAATCGTAAACTAAATCGGCTCAGTGGCGCAGTGGTTAGCGCAGGGGACTCATAAGCCCAAGGTCGCAGGTTCAAATCCCGCCTGAGCCATAATTTAATGCAAAAAAACACGCTCTCAAAATGAGGAGCGTGTTTTTTTATTTTTTTTTAAGGTAGTTGTAGTCGTTATGACTATGATATGCTTGTAACAGTTCGTAAAAAAGGAAACAAAATTTATGACGAGTGAATGCCTCCGGGTCGGTCAAGCTGCGCCCGACTTCTCAGCCACAGCCGTAGTGGATCAGGAATTCAAGACTGTTAAGCTGTCGGACTACAAAGGCAAAAAGTACGTCGTTCTGTTCTTTTACCCCTTGGACTTCACCTTTGTGTGCCCTACTGAGATTACAGCATTTAGCGATCGCTACGAGGACTTCAAAAAAATCGATACCGAAATTCTCGGCGTCTCCGTTGACAGCGAATTCTCCCACCTGGCTTGGATTCAAACAGACCGCAAATCTGGCGGTGTCGGCGACCTGAACTATCCTTTGGTTGCCGATATCAAGAAAACCATCAGCAGCGACTACAACGTCCTCGACCCCGAAGCTGGTATTGCCCTGAGAGGATTGTTTATCATCGACAAAGAAGGCGTCATCCAACACGCTACTATCAACAACCTGGCTTTCGGCCGCAACGTCGATGAAACCCTGCGTACCCTGCAAGCTATTCAGTACGTTCAGTCTCACCCCGATGAAGTTTGTCCCGCAGGCTGGCAGCCCGGTGACAAGACAATGACTCCCGATCCGGTCAAGTCTAAGGTGTTCTTTGCTGCGGTTTAAGCGCAAAATATTTGTAGGGACACGGCATTGCCGTGTCCTTAGCAGTTAAAAGCGACGCGCAGCCTCTGGTTCTGAGTACCCAGGATCTGTCTGGGAAGCAGATATTACCAATTACCAATTCCCTCCGCTACGCTGCGCCCATTACCAATTACCAATTCCCTCCGCTACGCTGTGCCCATTACCAAATTAGATAATATGCTGACATCTACAGATTTTAGCGGTTTGTTAAATCAGCGGTTTTTTCAAAATTTATTGCCGGTACCGGCGACTAATTCTCTGAAGCTGGGTCAGATGACGCCAGATTTTGAGCTGCCGGATATTACTAATGATAAATTGGTGAGGCTGTCTAATTATCGGGGCGATCGACCTGTAATTATAGCTTTCACTCGTATTTTTACAGAAAAGCAATATTGTCCGTTTTGTTTTCCTCACATTAAAGCTTTAAATGAAAATTGGGAACAGTTTGCCGATCGCAATATAGAATTGTTGATGGTGACGAGTACGGACGATCGGCAAAGCCAAATTGTAGTGAGAGATTTAGGGTTGAAAATGCCCTTGCTGAGCGATCCTAGCTGTCGGGTATTTCAGGCTTACGAAACAGGTCAAGCTTTAGGAGCTCCTTTGCCGGCGCAATTTGTTTTAGATGAAAATGGCAAACTTTTATTTAAGCATTTGTTTTCTTTTATCGACCACAATGCGAGCGTGGAAACTTTGCTAAAAGCTCTCCCATCATTTACTGAGCGTGCGACTGCTGCGACAAGCAAATCTTGAAGTCGCTTAGAAGGATTGCAATTTGAGGTGCAAGCTCGATCGTCCCGTTTTAGCCGCATGACATGTTATGGATACAATAGTATGAAAAGATAGCAGAAATCGAGAGAGTTTCCCATGCCCAATCCATATTAATATTAATATAGATGTGGAGGTCTAACCCTATGTCTGCCAAAGATATTTATCACGCTGCAGTAAAATCAGCTCTGATTAAAGATAATTGGACTATCTCATCTAATCCTTATCTAATTCAGTGCGAAGATATCGATCTAGCCGCCGATATCGCTGATGCAAGACCGATCGCCGCCGAAAGAGAAGGTCAGAAAATTGTTGTTGAAATCGAATGTTTTGTCGGGCGCGCATTAATGCTTGATTTTCACCAAGCAGTAGGCAGATATAAACTATATCAAATGCTACTGGAAAAAACAGCACCGGAATATGAACTTTACTTAGCGATCGATGACATTATATACGAGAATTTTTTCCGGCGCGACGGCATTGATTTTCTGGCGCGATCGAATCAAATTAAGTTCTTTGCTGTCAACATCGATGAAGGGGCGATCGTGCAATGGATAAGCTAGATCGGTATCGTGAAATTATCAAAAAAATTCTGTCCGAATATCGAGATTGGGCGGCAGGTGCGCATCGAATTGGCGTGCAGGAATGCGTTGCTTTCGATCGAGAACGAAACCATTATTTCTGGTTTAATGTTGGTTGGGATGGCAAGCGGCGAGATTTTGGTGTGACAGTTTACCTCAAAATCGATCGAGGCAAAATTTGGATCGAAGAAGATTGGACTAAACAAGGTATCGCTAACGAGTTATTAGATGCTGGTGTTCCTGCTGAAGACATTGTTTTAGGTTTTCAACATCCCAGCAAGCGCCCCTTTACTGAATTTGCAATTTCGTAGCTTTAATCTCGATCGAATTAAGATTCCTTCTCCCATGACAATAATAAATGTCAACTCACCTTGCAATCAGATTAGTTCGTAGTACGGACTTCAGCCCGCTTCCAGATTGCAGGCTGAAATCTACTGCACTTAATTGCACAATTTACGAAACCACCGCTTTAACTAAACTTCAACCAAAGTGCGAGGCGGTTGATTTTCCCGCGCGGCGCAAGCGAGTACCAAACACAGGGCGGCAATTGCTTTTTGCCATTCTTGCTTGAGGTTGACAGGACGAACATCTTCAAATATACCGACTAAACGCGGGATCGATCGTTCTAATTTATCTCCGGGAATCGATTTGTGCAATTCAACTAAACGAGCCAAACTTTCTTGATTCTGCAAAAAACCCACTACCCATTTAGTAGTATGGTTTGGACTGTCGGGGACGTTTTCAATTCCCAGTTCATTTTGCAGCCAATTGTAAAAAGGCGGGAGATGTTGCGCTAAAACAGCACCAGCAGTAGGTAAACTTTCTTTCAGCAAATTGGTATCGAGACTTGCCAAAAGTTGAGCGAGTTCTTGTGAATCTAGTAAGTCTGTCAGTGGGAGTGAAAGCAAGGCTTCGGCAGCATCTGGGGATAAATTTAAAGACTGAGAAAATGTTTGCAGCATCGGAAAGTATCTGGTATGGATGACACTTTCACTATGGCAAGAAAGCACGCAAATCAATATGAGGTAGCTCATATTGCATTCAGAGTCATACCAATTTCATAAATATTTGCGATGGATGGAGTTCAACGCCCCCCTTGAATAGTTGACAGTTGACAGTTGACATCGGGAATTGGGAATAGGTAATTGGTAATTGGTAATTTTCCCCTCTCCCTCTCTCGCCCTCTGATTCAGTAATTAATTGGGTCTATCAAATTAGCTGAATTACTGACAGTATTTCCAGGGTTTCAGCGTCAAGGATGGTAGTTGTGGTAATGCTGGCATCCAAACTGGCGATCGAGCTTGATGCGATCGAACTTGAAAAAGTGACGGTAATAGTTTCCTTGAGTTCTTGTATCCCATCACCTATTACGTCAACAGTAATGCTTTGTGATGGCTGTCCGACCTCAAAATGAATTGCGTCAGTTATGATGGTCACTTCAGAAGTGATATCAAACGATGTTCGATCGATCGATTTGCTAGACATAACACACCTGCTTTTTGTGATAGACAACACGTGAAAAACTAAACGATATTTCGCCGAGCTAATCGCTCAAAAATTGCAATAAAAGCCCTCTACGGTTCGATCGATCGAACCTATTTCACTGGGCTTATGCCTCAAGATTTAAGTAACCGAGTTTTTCCGCTAATCTCATGAATGCAGGGAAAGCTTGTTGTCACAGAAATGGTTTCTGACCCCTGGTAAGCCCTATTTCTATTCCAACATATTAGCTATGCACCCGCCGATCGTAGTTAGCACCCTCAATTCAGAATTTACGCATTCACAATAATAAGTAGGCGCTGCGATTGCTTTCCAGGAGAAAGCTAGGCTAATCCTTTCGCTTGTACTGCTACAAATTAGTTATTTATTGATGCGCAATTCCTGTTTGTTTGAATCAACTATAAACGCTAAAATCGGTGATGTCAAATTTTTCCATATCTAAACATTGATTTTTTTCAATCTTTGATTAATAGGTAATTTTAACTACAAGGCAACAATAATTATGCTGATTTTTTATGATAAAAAATGAGGTTTATTGGCATTGTAAGAGATAGATCCTGAGGAAAACTGAGGTTTTTGCAGGCTATGATTGAGTATCCAGCTTAGCTATGCCCTAAGAGATAGATCCTGAGGAAAACAGACTATTCCTTAAGAGAGATTGCAATGAGATTTCCCTCGTGCTATTCCCGAGAGGAGAAGAAATTAGTAGTTAATTTGAGCGGAGGTAGCAAACCCGGATTTTGGATTCTCAAATCTGAGTCAGCCATCCTCTTGATGTCCCGCTCTTCCCAAAACAATGTTTCATTAAAAATACTTAAAAGTAGCGAGATAGTCCCCGATTGCTGTGTCAGAATAAATACGGGTGCCAATTATCAGAGCGGAATGCGGTGAGGTTAAATTGACAGTAAATTTGGCTATAGCTGGAATGTAGCTATTACGAGTTTGAGCTGATGTCGTCTTCCAACGGTCGATCGAGCAGAATTGAATTGAGCATCTTGGCGTCTCATCCCGAGTTGCTCAGAGGTTTAGATGCGTGGCTGCAACTGGGTTTGCTGTCGGATACGGAAGTTAAGCAATTGTGCCGTCAGTATTTAGTCTGTCAGTTAGAGGAACAAAAGGCCGATCGAGCGACAACTGAAGAACTCGCGCCCGCTGGCATTTCTCCACAAAAAGTACCGGCTTTATCAACACCCGCAACACTACCCAGCACTGCAAACAGCGTTGCTATACCGGAAAAAATAGACCGCCCTCCTAATTTTATCGTTCAGATGCTGAACTCGCTGATTGCAGAAATTAGCATCGTGTGGCTGTTATTTTTAGGAGTATTCATGGTAGTTGTCTCCTCTGGAGTTTTAGCTGCCAGTCAGTGGGAAAGATTTCCGGCTGCGGGACAATACGGAGTTTTACTGGCTTATACTTTAATATTTTGGGCAATTGGCAGTTGGGCAAACAAACAGCAAAACTTGCAATTAACTGCTCAAACTTTGCAAGGGGTGACGCTGTTGTTGGTGCCGATCAATTTTTGGGCGATGGATACTTTTGGATTGTGGCGGTATCCTGGAGATTGGATTGTGGCGATCGCAGCCGCAGTCATTTTGAGTTGGATAACTTTGAGAATTATTAAATATCAATACGAACAGTTATCGGGCAGCAAGATAGCTCGATCGATCGGTTTAAATCATTTGGGATTGAGTTATTTACATTGGGGCTGGGCGTTCGCTAACTTTTCACTTACAGCAGTTTATTTAGGTACTGTGGGAACTGCTGCGGCTACTGTTTATCAAGTTCGGCAGCAATATTTACAATCTCACAAATCGGTAACTAGCCGTCAAAATCCTGCTACTTATTTTGGTTCCAAGCAAGATTTAGTTAACTATAAAAAGCAATTTTAATCGCTTACTCTCTGGGAATTTTACTGAGTAGGGCGATTTTCGTCAAAGATGTCAATATCGCCGAAATGGGTTTAGCTTTGGCGATTTCCGGCACTCTTTTAGGATGGCTCGATTGGCAGCAATTTCAAAAAAGTTCGCCTGATGCAAGTAATAGATCCGAACAGCCTAATTCCGGAAGTTGGGTTAATTGGCAAGTAGTGGGAGGGGGTTTGTTGGGTTTGGGCTGGCTGGTTTGTGTTGAGGATATCCCCTTACAAGCTATAGCTGTTAGCGGCTTGGGTGCGTGGTTTTTTGCTAACCGTTTGTGGCGGTTTTGGCAAAAGTTCGATTGGTTGATGCTATTTGCGATCGGACTGCAAAGTTGTTGGCTGATGTGGCGGGTGATTCCTGTCGCAATGCAAACGCAAATTGTCGGATTTTTAACTCAAATTACCAATTCTGAACCGACGCCTTGGGCTTTGTGGGGTGTAGTGTTATTGCCTTATTTAGTTTTAACAGTAAGCGCGACACAATCGTTTTACCGCCAGAAAAAATTTCAGCTTGCGAGTTTTGGTGAAACTCTAGCTTTTTGTTTGGGGACTGTTTTAACTGTCATCAGTTTAGTGAATCCCTGCTTGCGATCGATTAATTTATTAACCTCTACTTTGCTTCTGGGATGGGTGACGCGAAAGTATGCAGTTACCCGCAATGAAAGTCGCCCTAAATCCCGTGTTGCTAGGGTCGATCGCGCTCAAAGTCCTGGTCCTGCCAATTTAGTTTATCTTACTCACACTATTGGTTTGTGCGCCATCTGTTCGGGAATTGACTTGTTTTTCCCAAACCAACCCGCGCCTATTTGGTCGGCTATTTTATTGGGTTTGATGGTAGCAGAATGGAGTATTTTTGTCAAGGTAAAATACCGAAATTCGCGCAATAATTCTCGTTCTTTAAGCTGGCATCCTTCCTGCTGGGAAAGTGCTTGGTATTTAGGATTGGTGTTAGCAGGATTGAGCTATTTCTTACTGTACGGTAATGTACAACTGCCGTGGGATTTAGTTTGGTTGGCGGCACCCTTGGCTTTGACTGCTGTGGGTAAATACAGTGAAGGAAATCACAGACAACTTGCTTGTACTTTAAGTTCGATCGCCCTAATTTTAGCACAATTTCTGACTTCCGATTTTTCGTTATATCAGTTAGTAAGTTTTGGTTTGGCAGCGCTAGTGATGTCCATCAATACTTATTATTTAGTAGAACAGCCAGCAGCAGGAATTACAGTAGGATTTGGCTTTGGTTTCGCGACACTTGTTTTGTTAAAACTGGGTTTTTTATCCAATTGGGATTGGGCAATTGCCGGGACGATCGCACTTGTTTGTTTGTGGGTATTGCGCGATATTGCCAGTCGTTATGCAGGAGGTGAATCGAAAAGCGCGCAACTAGCTAAAATTTACGATCGCGCCTTCGATGGTTGGGCAATTTTACTGGCGGGATTGCTGCTAACAATTATTACTACTTATTCCTTTGGCTTGCGGGCAGTTACTGATTTGAATTGGCAGCCATCGGTGCAAGTATTAGCTGCTATTTTGGGCATAGTTGCTGCGATTGTTTACCGC
The DNA here is from genome assembly GCA_012034575.1 of Richelia sp. CSU_2_1. Classification (GTDB taxonomy): domain Bacteria; phylum Cyanobacteriota; class Cyanobacteriia; order Cyanobacteriales; family Microcoleaceae; genus Microcoleus. Next base: position 22,366 of record JAAUPF010000050.1, read on the forward strand.
AGTTACCGACAGTTTTCGCCTCCAGCAATTTACGCGCTGGCTTGGTGCGTGGAATTGCTGCTGGTAGTTGGTTTAAGCTTTTTCCCCCGCACTGAAATTAATCTAGTAATTGCTAATATTGCCCTGGGATTGTCCTTGCAATTACTGGGCGATTTGTGGCGGATGCGCCAGCCCGATCGCGCCTTATTACCCAGCTTGCATATTATACCTTTGCTTTACGGATTGTTGGGTTTAATCTGGCGATCGCAAACTTTTGCGAGTTGGACTGGTTTAACTTCTTTGGGTGCAGCTTTAATCGCGATCGGCATCGGCCGCCGCCAGCCTGAATTTAAACCTTTAGTATATTTAGGATTAACTGGCGTCTCAGTTGCTGCCTTTGAATCTTTGCTTTATCAAATGTTGCAAACATCAGGAGGAGCTCTTGGCGACGGTTTAATTGTTATGGCAACTCTTTTCACGAGTTTAACATATATCTATCGCATTTTATCTCCTTGGCTGAGCAACTATTTAGGTTTAACTAATGCCGAATTAAAAATCTTCGCTCACTTGCACTGGGTGTTGAGTAGTTGGCTGCTGGTTTCCGCTGCGACAAGCGCGATCGAATTCAGTTTAAATTTAGGATTAATTACTGGCGGTTTATTGGTGCAATATGCTTTATTGCAAGGGCGAAACAATCCCGATCGGCTGTGGGGCGAGATTTGGATTTATTTGGGTTGGGTTGAAGCTTTTGCCATCCGAATTTATTGGATTAATACGCCTTTAGTCAAATATATTTCCGGCCCTCTGGGCCCTTGGAAAGTCGCGATCGGTTCTCTATTTGCCTATTTTATTTATATCTTACCTTGGGCAAGCTGGGGTTGGTCAAAAACTCCTTGGAAAATAATAGCTGGGGTGATTCCCGTAGTTTTAATTGTGGAAAGTCCGGCTAAGTTTTATCCTGTCAGTTTGTTGGTAGCTGCGGCGTTTTATATTTTCCTAGCTTGGGAACAGCGACAAGTGCGTTTTACCTATATTAGTGTGGCGATAATTGACTGGATTTTGCTGCGTTGGTTTTCTGACTTGGGATTGAGTCAGCCGGAATGGTATTTTACGACATTGGGATTGTCTTTGCTGTATATTATGCAATTCGATCCGATGCTGAAATTGCCGGAACAAAAACCGCTGCGCCACAATTTGCGAATGCTAGCAACAGGGCTAATTTGCGGCGTTCCTTTGTTAACTCAGGAGTATAATGGTTTAGTGGCTGGTGCTTTTAGTTTAGCTGCGATCGCGGCAGGTTTGGCATTGCAAGTTCGAGCGTTTTTGTTTGTAGGAACTGGTGTATTTGTAACGAATGTATTTTATCAATTGGTAGTTTTGATATTCGATTACCCGCTAATTAAATGGGCGATCGGTTTGGCTTTTGGTGTGGTGTTTATCTGGATTGCTGCTACTTTTGAAACTCGGCGCGATCGAATTGCTGCTTTCGTGCAGCATTGGGTGGTGCAATTACAATCTTGGGATTGATTTACTGGTAATTTAACTGATTTGTGTTGAGAAAATTTGTGTTAAGTACGATCGATTTTTAACCGCAGAGGGCGCAGAGAGTGCAGAGAGAGGGAGAGAGTATAAAGGGGATACTAAACTTGGATTAGTTATCTCCTTTATGACTGCTATGTCATTGTCAGAAACCATGCGATCGCGGAGCAAAATGAAGACTGACAAAAATGGGTTTTCGATCGGGATTTTATGCTACTATAAATAAGTGATATTTTGCCAGATAGAACACTCGGCAACACGTTGAAAATCTTTAATATTTTTAGTCGCAATAATGACTTGACGGGCTGGATATTCCTCTTTTAGCAAGCACCAGTGAGCAGCCAGAATACAGTCTACATCTATATTCTCCTTGACTTTATTAGATTGGCTCCTATCTCTTGCTTCAGCCCATAGTGCGGCAGCCTTTTCTAGTACAGCAAAAGTGACTTTCTGAAATTCTATTACGTCTCTTAGTTTGTCTAACTCTCGAACGCTTTTGCTATTAATCCGAATTAATTCGCGTCTAATTTCATAATCGCATAGATCGGAAGAAGTGACATAAGCACCTTTCGACAAGAGTTGATAAAACCATTTCGTGCATTGATAACTTTCCTTAGCTAGCTTCTCCTCATCAGACAATTTCTCGTCATCAGGCTCAACCAGCAAAGCAAGAATGTTAGAGTCGAGAAGTACAATCACTCTAAGATCCATCCTTTTTCTTTGGCAATACCTTCTATTTTTTCGAGTCGCGACTTTGCCCAATTCATAGCAGCTTGGTTCTTCTGAATTTGCATTTCACGAGCAAAGATTGTATCTGAAGGAGATTCTGTCAAACGAGATTTTTCATTGCTGCGGTGTTCTTCTATTTGCCACAATACTGCTCTAGCAGTGTTTTTTAATCGAACCAAAGATGAAAAAACTGACTCGTTTTGATTGGCACGATCGGGCTTCAGCTTGGAATCGCTTAAAAATGCTAAGGCTAAATTCTTAAAATTATCTATTAAGTTTTGTGGGAAGTAGATAATATACTTTTCTAGGGTCTCTGATAGTTCTACTAGGTCAGTGTAGAGCGATTCATATTGGCGTTCTTTATCTTTGTTCTCAATGGCGATTGACATCGTACCTATAACTCTTGATACTTTTCTCACACCCTCCATATATTGTTCCTGACGTTCAATTTTTTGACGGAGATCGTCGATTTCGATCGAAAAATCTCTATATTTTGCTGTAAGAATTTCACTCACATAAGGTTTGTATACTTCATCGTAAAAAATATCAAATTTTTGAATTAAAGTTTTTGCTTCTCCAATCCGTTCTAAGCATTGAGATAGTTTACGAACGTTAAATAATTCTTCTTGATAAATGTGGATTTCATCAGACTCAAACTGCCTTTCTAAGGTGTATCTGATTAAACTCAATTCATCCCACATTATCTCCTCACTGCTCGATAGCAATGCTTTAATTGAATTTTCTGTAGTTACTGTCATAAGAAATAAGCTCCACAAAGAAGGCTTTTACGATCTACGGAAAAGAGCTACAAGCAATATACTCCTTCTATTATGATACTCGATCTCGTTAAAACTGTAAAAAATCTGGTTTTTAAAACAAAAGCTAACCCTATTTCATCGCCCTCAGGCCGTAAGGTGCGCAGTGCGCACCCTACATCAGCTTGTTAAAAGCTAGTAGGTGCGTAAACCCAATCTTAAAGAGAATCCATAAAATCATTCACAGCATCGTATTGATCTGCCATCCGCGAATGAAACTCGATCGAGCGCAAATCTAACTCCGGCAAAAGTTCGCTCTTACTAACTAATTCATATCCCGTCGGGCGCAAACAATAAACTGAAATTACGCCATCTTCCCAAAACCAAACCTCCCGCACTCCCACGCGGCGATAAATTTCCAGAACATCAATTCCACCACTGGTTACTGTTATTTCAATTGCCAAATCTGGAATTGATTTGCGCGTCTCCAAACAATAAGACTCGTCTGGTTCTTTCCGCCCGCCCAATGCTTTCATGCCGATAGTCGTGCTGCCGCGTCCGTAAAAACGAATCTTTTTCGTCCGCATATAAAGCTCTAAAAGTTGACCTAAAGTATTTTTAGGTTCTTCATGAGCATCAGATAAAGGAGCCATAATTTCTAAATACCCATCTAAATATGTTAAACGCGCCCCGGTTCCTGCCAAATCGGCATCCAATTTTTCGAGGGTTTCCCATGTCACGTTTGACAGAAAAGCCCTGCCCGTACCCAATCCTGCTTTGGAAGTTGCGACAACCATCTGACTTACCTTTCGAGATCGCTTTTTAATAATATAGCAATTATTCTCAATGCTTTCTGCAATATAGCGATCGCAAATGATTTGTAAATTTCTTACTCCCTCGCCCTTAGTAAGGGGAGGGCTGGGGTGGGGTAAAAACTTTACAAATGATTTAGGACTGCAATAGAAGTAAGGTGCGCATTGCGCACCCTACATATAGACTTTATGCGTAAGTTATGAATGCGTTTTTCTGGCGTAAATTCTATTAAACTAAAACTTAGCAGTCGATCGCAGCATCAATCGTGAAAAACAAATCGCTTCCTCCCTCGCTAACAGTTAAGTTCGGCAAATTTGTCTGGACGACGATGTGGCAATTAATGATGTCTCAACTCGCCCCCCGCGATAAAACAGGCGCTTACATTCGCCCTAACAGCAGTTTCAGAAACTTTGTCGGGAAAGCAGCAGAAAATCCTTTTGGGCCTGCGACGGGACGCTATCGCTTGTTTGTCGGTAAAGGCTGTCCTTGGGCTCACCGCACTTTGGTAACTAGGGCATTGAAAGGGTTAGAAGATGCGGTGGCGGTGTCTGTGGCGTTTCCCGGTAGCGGCGGGATGTGGGAGTTGGAATCGGAGATTTTTAGCTGCAAAACGATGCCGGAAATTTATCAACTGGCGCAACCGGGTTATAACGGACGTTCTACGGTGCCGGTGTTGTGGGATGATGTTAAAGGGGCGATCGTCAATAATGAAAGTTCTGAGATTATTGTGATGCTGAATTCGGAGTTTAATGAATTCGCCCGCCATCCCGAATTAGATCTTTATCCTGACACATTGCGCGAGAAGATCGATCGCTGGAATGAGAAGATTTACCATGCAGTAAATAATGGCGTTTATCGCTGCGGTTTCGCGCAAACTCAAGCAGCTTACGATGTTGCTTGTAGTGAATTGTTTGCAGTTTTAGATGAAATCGATCGCGCTTTATCGACAAATCGCTATTTATGCGGTAATTCTGTTACGCTGGCTGACGTGCGGTTGTTTACAACTTTGTTCCGCTTTGATGCGGTGTATTACAGCTTGTTTAAATGCAGCTTGCGCCGGATTCAAGATTATCAAAATTTGTCCGGGTATTTGCGAGATTTGTATCAGTTACCGGGTGTTGCTGCTACTTGCGATTTAGATGCGGTAAAGCGGGATTATTACGGCAATTTGTTTCCTCTCAATCCCGGCGGTATCGTTCCTGCTGGGCCGGATTTAGCTAATTTTTTACTGCCTCACGATCGATAGTTGACAGTTGATAGTTGACAGTCGATCGTTGACAGTCGATAGTCGATCGTTGACAGTATTTGCCAATAATTGACTGTCTCAAAAACCCGCCCCGGCCGGATATTGCGATCGCGCTCGATCGAACCTAATTTACCGCGCCCAAGGTACCTGAATTTCAATACCCACTTTTTCAGTGACAATAAATGTTGCTGATTATGCAAACTTTCAAGACTAGGCGATTGAAAACTGGTTTTCTTAAACTGCTTCATCTGTTCGATCGATCGCCCAACAAAATATCATGCAGTGCGAGCATCAGAACTCGAGTTTTTATTATCCTGCGCCCGCTGTCGGGAACTAATCGGAATTTCGATCGCAAACTCAGTTCCCCCGCCAATTTCGGAAATGCAATCGAGCCGTCCCCCGTGTTTTTCCACAACTAAATGGTGCGAAATAGACAGCCCCAAACCCGTTCCCTTACCGACAGGTTTAGTAGTAAAAAATGGGTCAAATAATTGGTGGCGAATCTCATTCGGAATCCCCTGTCCGTTATCAGCAATGCGAATAGCAATAAAATCGCTACCTGTCACTTCCGTGCGAATTCTAATTGCAGGTACGCTGACTGGCATACTGCCCGAAGATCGTCCTGCATTTTCCCTACTTCCCTTCGCCCACAACCCCCGATTTATTTCTTCATCCAAAGCATCAATAGCGTTGCTGATAATGTTCATAAACACTTGATTGAGTTGACCGGAACAGCACTCGATCGGGGGCAAATTTCCGTACTCTTTAATCACTTGAATCGCCGGATGTTTGCCACTGGCTTTAAAGCGGTGCTGCAAAATTAGCAAAGTGCTTTCCAAACCTTCGTGAATATCGACTAATTTGATATGAGTTCCGTCCGATCGCGAAAAATTGCGCATCGACAAAACTATCTGCCGGATGCGATCGGTTCCTACTTGCATCGAAGATAGAATTCCTGGTAAGTCTTCTACCAAAAATCGAGTTCGATCTCTGCTGCTGCTGCTTGAATTTCTAAAGCAGGTTCGGGATAGTGCCGCTGGTAAAGTTCCACCAGCCGCAATAATTCTTTGATGTAATGGCTGGTATGAGAAAGATTGCCGTAGATAAAATTGACCGGATTGTTAATTTCGTGAGCGATGCCGGCAATCATTTGTCCCAGAGAAGACATTTTTTCGGTTTGCACGAGTTGAGTTTGAGTTTGCTGCAATTGCCGCAAAGTTTGCTCTAATTGCTGCGTTTGAGATCGCAATCGAGTTTCCTTTTGCCGCAATGCTTCTTCTACTCGCTGCCGCTTCACAATATCCCGCTGCAACAATTCATTTGATGCTGAAAGTTGGGCGGTTCTTTCTTCTACTTGTCTTTTCAAATCGTCGTGGGCTTGCTGCAGCGCTACTTCGGCTCGCTGGCGCTCTAAAATTTCTCGCTGCAATTGCTCGTTAGCTTGCTGCAATTGGGATGCTCGATCGTCCACTGCTTGTTGCAAAAGTTCGATCGTCCCGTACATTTCCGATGGCGTGAAAACCTGTGGCAAATTCGTTTCGGAAACAATTCCCAACATTTCTCCTTGCTTGCCAACTACTACCAAACGCCGCACTCTGCGCCTCTGCATTTCTTGGTGGGCGGCCCACAGCGAATCGCTGGTAGATATGCAAAATAAGGGCCCGCTCATCGCATCCGCCGCCGATATTTGAGACAGATTTAATTCAAAAGCTTGATACTGTATGATGTCGCGTTCGGTGACAATCCCTACCGGGATTAATTTTTTTGAATTGATGTTTCGCGATTCTGACTCCTGGATGTTAGCGCTGTAATTTGTGCTGGGAAATTGGTAATTTTCTGCATGCCCGATCGCCCTTTGCGGGTACTGAATTTGCTCTTCTACAATGACAATACAACTGACTCGATGCTTGACCATAAGTTGCGCTAAATCGAACACGGAAGCCGTTTTTGGGGCGTGAATGACGTTGGCCGTCATGACATCGGCCGCACAGCGCAAATTAGTTAGCAAGTTAATCGGTTGCAGGGCTTCGCGAATTCTTTCGCGCGTGATGATACCCTGGAGTTGACCGCGATCGTCTACCACTGGCAAATGGCGGATCTGGTGCTGGCGCAGCATGAATATAGCTGTAAAAATATCGTGGGCTTTGGATTGTTTGAGGGTAATCGGCTGGCGCGTCATCACATCCGCAACTTTGAGTCCCACAGAATTCGCTCCGGCGGCACTTAGCTTGACGATATCCCGTTCCGTAAAGATGCCGGTCAGTTTCGAGTTTTCTACTACTAAAACGCAACTGCGCTGGGCTGTACTGCCAATATTAGCTTGCCTGCCGCCAGCCAGATCGCAGCAGCTTCGCCGGGGATTCATCAGTGTTAACACTTGAGCGATCGGGGTGTCGGGTGCAACAGTAACGGGATGCCGGTCGATCGCTTGTTCGAGGGGCGAGGTGCAGGCGGGCTTGCTTTGGGATGCAGCAGGGGGTGCGGGGAATTCGATCGCTGGTTGCGGGGGAACGAGTTTGAGTAGCGGCTGAAATTGTTCTTCTTCAAGCATGGTTAATCATTAATTTTGATTAATGTATTGTTACAATATCGACGGCTTTTGCCGGCAGACTTAGCATTGAGTCAACAGGTCAAAAGATGGTCGATCGCCAAGGCGGCCGTCTCATTCGCCCGCAATCCCGGTTTAATTTTTAATTTTTAATTTTTATGTCGTGGACGCCGTTAAGTTACCGGATTCATCATTTGCCGCTCATCCTTGCCGGCCCGATTTTGCGACGCACTCAAAGCCAAGCCGTAACAGTTTGGCTGGCTCTCAAAGCACCCCGCCGAGTCGCAATCGAAGTCTGTTCCACTGAGGGCGGCACCGGCGAAATTGTCGGTCGCCCCCTGCTGCGGGGTTCGAGTTCTACGGTGCAAATCGGCAAATACCTGCACGTAGTTGCGGTCACAGCTACACCGATCGGCAGCAATTTCTTGACATCCGGGCAAATTTATGCTTACGACATAGAGTTTGCCAGCAGCCGCGACTCGCTCCTAGGGGCTGGGATAGCAAATGAGAAAGAAACTCTCATCTCTTGCCTGCAGTCAGCCGCCCCTGAAAAGTCGGATTTTGGGCCTGCGACAATTAGCTATTTCGAGCATCAGTTGCCAACTTTTGCCCTGCCGCCGGAAGATTTAAATTACCTGCGGATAGTTCACGGTTCTTGTCGCAAGCCCCACGGTGGCGGCCGCGATGCACTGCCAATCTTAGACAATTCGATCGAACAGTTTGCGGGAGTTGCTAATTCCCGACCGCACCAACTATTTTTAACGGGCGACCAAATTTACGGCGATGATGTTGCCGATCCCCTGCTGTGGGCTTTGACCGATGCTGGCGATACGCTCTTGGGCTGGGAAGAGAATTTGCCCCTGATGGATGCCCGACAAAAAAATAATTTGCATACTACTATACCAAAAAATCCGGCACCGGAAAATAGAGTTGGGGATCGCAGCGAAATTTCTACCAAAAGTGCGATCGAACCGCCAGTTTATGCCGAGTATAAGTATCAAAAACCAGTGCACTTCAAGCCGGGGACTCGCAGCGACACCGCCAGAGATTTGGGCGGTTTTACGGCAATGTTGGTCAACCAACCCGAGAAGGCAAAAAGTCATTTGTTCGGTTTGGGCGAATACTGCGCGATGTATTTGTTCGTTTGGTCGCCCGTACTTTGGTGCGCCAGTTTTCCCAAAGGCAAGGATATTTGTACCGATGCCAAACGCACCAAAATCTGGGATAAGGAAGCAGCCGAACTAGATTATTTTACGCGCAATTTGTGGAGGGTCAGGAGAGCTTTTGCTAATATTCCCGTCTATGCAATTTGCGACGACCACGATGTTAGCGACGACTGGTATTTAAATCGAGAATGGTGTTACCGCGTTCTCGGCAAACCTCTGGGCCGCAGAGTGGTGCAAAATGCAATGCTGGCTTACGCTATATTTCAGGCTTGGGGAAATACGCCCGCACAGTTCGATCGGGGAAACGCCGGAGATAAATTGTTGCAAGCCGCTCGCATTTGGTCGGAATCTGCAGGTACTGACTCTGCTGTTTGTGCAGATATCGCTCGCTATTTGGGAATTCCCGATCTAGATAGTGAAACTGGTTTGCCGAAGTTTAAATTAGACGAAGATGTTTTAATTTTAGACCGCGATAGTGGTGGCAAACAAGCTTTAAATTGGCATTTTACTGTCAGAAGCTACAAGCATGAAGTGATTGTTTTAGACACGCGAAATTGGCGGGGTTATCCGCTAGAAAAATCGATCGACCCGCCGATGCTGTTGAGTCACAAAGGTTTTGAACAGCAAATTCAGGAACCTTTACAGGAAACCGAACGGCTCAATCAAACCGGAGAATATGCTATTGAAGCTACGCTAGTAATTGTGCCGACAAATTTAGTAGGTTTGGGAATTATTGATGCAGTTCAAAAGTGGGATGTGGAACGGGGAAAAGTGTTTAGCAGCGATGCGGGGGATGCTTGGAATTTTCACGAATTGGCGTTTGTCAAACTGCTGGCAGAATTTTTTAAACGGCGCGATCGAGTGATAGTTTTGACTGGGGACATTCACTATGCTGCGGGGGTTCGCCTGAGTTATTGGTCTGACTGTCATTTTGGCGATACTCCCGAGTCCGGAGAAAATTTAGCAAGGGTACAATTGGATGCAGGAGCTGCAGGTGCAGAGATAATTAAAAGTTTTAAAGGTTTGAATGCAGGGGAGTATAATTTGAATTGCCAATTTTCCGTGCTGGCGCAGTTGACTGCCAGTGCTTTGATTAATGAGGAGTGGAAAACTCATTTAATTCATACTAAAATTAAGTCGCTGCTGCCCGAACGATCGCACGAATCAGTCGGCTGGAACGAACCGCTAGAATTAGTTAATATTTCAGGGTTTCGCGGCCGGCAAATTTTGGCGCGGGCAATTAAAAACAAACAATCTCTGCCGGATTGGGGCTATCGGATAGATTGGGTGAAACGGCAAAAAGCTCGCGTGTTTTTGCCCTATGAAAATAGTTCGCCGTCAGCTATCAGTTCCCGAAACAAGCAATTGCCACTGTGGCAAAGGTTGTGGAATATTGTAGCGCTGCTGTGGCGCAACCGCTGGCTGCAGGAAGGATCGGAAATTGTCGGTTACAGCAATATCGGAATTGTCAGTTTTCAGTGGCCTGCCGACAGCGATCGAACTAAAGCAGTGATGCAAAATATTTATTGGCGGCCGCTGTGGCAGCCGGATAGCGTAGTTTACAGCCAATATTTCGTGCCGCTGGGACTCGACAAGTGAAGGAAGAGGGAAGAGGGAGAGAGTGGGAGAGTGGGAGAGTGGGAGAGTGGGAGAGGGGGAGAGTGGGAGAGGGGGAAAGTGGGAGAGTGAAAGAACTACTAACTGTCAACTGTCAACTGTCAACTGTCAACTGTCAACTGCCACCAATAGTGCCAAATTCTGAGAAAAATATTAAGCTAGCTTAAAGAACGATCGATCGACCCCGACGATCGGCACAGCCGCTGTGCGCGTAAAAACTCAAGGTTTTGCGTTCTTTGTTGGCACCCACTCCGTAAAATTTACCCGAAAACTAATAAATGAACATTTTTAGCAGTCTGCTTTCCGGGCCAACTCAAGCCCCCCAACAACCAAAAAAACAGCGCCGAGGTATTGAAATTAAATCCGGGCGAGAAATCGAAATCATGCGGCAGGCAGCGAAAATTGTAGCAACTGTACTGAAAGAAATTTCCCAACTTGTAAAACCGGGAATGACTACTGCCGATTTGGATGCTTACGCCGAAAAACGCATCAGAGAAATGGGGGCGACTCCAAGTTTTAAAGGCTATCACGGCTTCCCCGGCTCGATTTGTTCGAGCATTAACAACGAAGTCGTTCACGGTATCCCCAGCCGCAAAAAAGTCATCCGGGCGGGGGATGTTCTCAAAGTGGATACGGGAGCATACTATCAAGGTTTTCACGGCGATTCTTGCATTACGATCGCAGTTGTAGAAGTTACCCCCGAATCGGCAAAGTTAATTAGAGTAGCTGAAGAAGCTCTCTATAAAGGTATCGAACAAGTAAAAGCAGGAGCTTATTTGCTCGACATTGCCGGGGCGATTGAAGATTGCGTCAAAGCTAACGGTTTTAGCGTGGTTGAGGAATTTACCGGTCACGGCGTCGGCCGCAATTTGCACGAGGAACCGTCGGTTTTTAATTTCCGCACCCGCGAAATGCCCAACGTGAAATTGAGAACCGGCATGACACTCGCCATCGAACCAATTCTCAACGCAGGTTCCAAATACACCCGCACCCTTGCCGACAAATGGACTGCAGTAACAGTTGACAATGCGATGTCTGCTCAATTTGAACACACGGTGCTGGTGACGGATAGCGGTTACGAAATTTTGACCGATCGCTCTCAAGTTTAACAGCAGGGCGATCGTTGTCAAGTAACGCCTGAAGTAGTTCACGGCTGCGCTTCGTTAAATGCTGCGCAGCACTCAGTGTATCCTTGCGGAAAGTAAAGTCAATACACTTGTGGCGAAACACGAATCTATGCAGCTTGATGTCAAAAAATGTCAAAATGAAATTTAGTAAACTAACATCAGAACAAGCGAGTTAAATAACTATGCGCGTTTTGAGTAAGTTTGGTGCGACAGGTTAAAAAATAACACGTACTAGACGCACAACACATCTTCTGTTAAGTTTCAGAAGTAAACCAAACGCTCGCTGGATGGCAAAACCTGACAACACCTGTGTTACCGTTACGGTTTCCGAGTGGGTTGGGATTGCGCCAAGAATATACATCTAAAACCTGCAGGTCTTGCGGACAGGTAAACTCAAGATTGAGTGGCTACAAACAGCTTAAATGTCCTCGCTGCGGGTCTAGGGATCGAATCCCTCGCGATTTCAACCGCGATTGTAAAGGAGCCGTCGGGATTTTCCTGAACGCTATGTGGGACACCACTTCGATCGTTCAAGTCCAGCAAGATCGCGTCGTGATTAGCATCTGGGATATTTTAGATATCCCAGATGTAACAATTAAAAGTATCAGCAACCTCGATCGGGGTTATGTGGCTTCTGTGAGTTATTGCCTCAATCCCAAATGCCCGAATCCATCCGATCCTGCCAACGCCGGCAGAGCCGCCTGCATCCACTGCGGTTCTGAACTGTTGATGCAAGGTCGGTACCGTCTGGTCGCGCCTCTCGGAGGCGGCGGCTTTGGTAAAACCTTTGAAGTAGATGACAACGGCGCTCGCAAAGTGCTCAAAGTCCTGCTCAAAGAACACCCCAAAGCTGTAGAACTTTTCAAGCAAGAAGCAGATGTATTAGTCAGGTTGAGACATCCGGGAATTCCCAAAGTAGACCGCGACGGCTACTTTATCTATTCGCCTGCCAATAGCACGGAATCTTTTCACTGTCTGGTGATGGAAAAAATTGCCGGGGCAAATTTGCAGGACTGGCTCAAACACCGGGGCCGACCGATTACTCAAGAGCAGGCTGTGAACTGGCTGAGGCAACTGGCGGAAATTTTAGACCAAGTTCACAGGCTCAACTATTTTCACCGGGATATCAAGCCGCACAATATCATGTGCAAGCCGAACGGTCAGTTGGTACTGATCGACTTCGGGACGGCGAGGGAAGTTTCGGCGACTTATTTCGCAAAGGTGGGTCAGGGGCAAAACGTGACGGGTATTGTTTCCCCAGGCTACACGCCGCCAGAACAAACGAACGGCAAAGCGGTTCCGCAGTCGGATTTTTTTGCGATGGGCCGCACTTTTGTGTATTTGCTGACCGGGAAGCCGCCAACTGCTTTTCCGGAGAACCCGCGCACTGGTAAGTTGATGTGGCGCAAAGGAGCTCCGCAGGTTTCCGACCAAGTAGCTAACATAATCGATTACCTGATGGCCCCGTTTCCAGGGAATCGGCCTCAAAGTCCCCAGGTAATTTTGCAGTGCTTGGAAGAAATCAATCTGGAGGGCGGGGACACTCAGTTACCGACTCAGTTGCCGACTCAGGGAGCAACTAAACTTCGGTCTTCTAGTAGTTCTGGGGCTACCGGGATGACGAAGCAGAATTCGCCGAACCGACTCAGACCGCTGAATTCGAGCATCAAAAAGCCTGCAAAACCGCCTTTTGAGTGGAAAAATAAGTTGCTGGGGGGCGCTGCTGCGCTGCTGCTGGCGGTCGCTACTTCTCAAATTTACGGTTCGCTGCGTTACGGAGTGTTTCCGGCAAATCCGGTGTGGCTGCTTTCGAGTTTGCCCAGCAGTCAGTTTTTGGAAAAAAATTTAAATAATGTTGGGGCAGTAAATACTGTTGCCCTTTCGCCCGACGGCCTGTATTTGGCGAGTGGAAGTTTTGGCACGATTAGAATTTGGAATGCAAAATCCGGACGCTTGCAGCGGACTCTCAATCAGGTGCATTCTCGAAGAGCCGTGCGGGCTCTGGCTGTGAGTCCCGATAGCGAGATATTGGTCAGCGGCGGGAATGACAACAATGCGATTATGTGGAATTTGAAGACTGGCAAGCGGATGCTGACCATTCCCGCCCACAGTGGAGGGGTAAATTCGATCGCTTTTAGCAATGACGGTGAGTTTTTTGCGACTGGTAGCGATGATAAAACTGTTCGCTTGTGGGATGCGAAAACGGGCAGGAGGTTGCTGACTTTAACGGGTCACACGGGTCCGGTGAATGCGGTTGCTTTGAGTCGGGACGGTCAAACTCTAGCTAGCGGCAGCGCGGATAAGAGCGTGCGTTTGTGGAATCTCAAAACTGGGGAAGTGAGGAGAATTCTCACAGGTCACGCGGGAGCAGTTACTGCTGTTACTTTCAGTCCGAACGGACAAGTTGTGGCTAGTGCTAGCACTGATAATACTGTCCGTTTGTGGAACGTGCGAGACGGGAAGCGCACTCGCACTTTTAAAGGACATTCGAGTTGGGTGAGGACGATCGCTTTTAGCCCGGACAGTCGCACTTTGGTCAGCGGTGGCGGAGATATTATTGTTTGGGATTTAAAAACGGGAAAAGAGAGAAGCTCTCTTTCGGGTCACAGTCAATTTGTCAGTTCTGTGGCTATTAGTAGAGATAACAAAACTTTGGTCAGTGGCAGTCCCGATCGCACGATTAAGATTTGGCGAATGCCGTAATTAGGGCTTGCTAAAGAGAAGTTCTATAGTATATCTCTCTTGTGTTTCAACCTGTTTGGCACAGGTATAAGGTGCAAGAGTTACCCCTCGATTGGGTAAAAAACCTTGGATTTACGCTCTCTGTTAGGCGGGGAAAATCGGAAAATTATTGCCCCCGATCGTACAAAACTGTTGCCTATTCCCTATTCCCTATTCCCTCTGACTGATGACAATTGACAACTCTCAATTGGTAACTCAAAACTCAGGGCGGGCACGGGGGCACCGCCCCTACAACTCAAAACTCAAAACTCTTCCCTATTCCCTATTCCCTGTTGCCTGCTGCCTGTTGCCTATTAAGAGGTGCCTGTTGCCTGTTCCCTAACCCCACTAAAAGACTTATTCAGCAAGCCCTAATTAAAGGATGAAAAAAAATCTGCTCATATTATTTTTTATTTCGATCGCCCTTTCGATCGGTGGGAATTTGACGTGGAGATACTTTACCAATCCTACTGGAGATCGAAAGGTAGTATTCACCCCGGCGAATCTGCAACACTTTACCAGTGGTAACTTAAATTATACCATTTATCGAGCAAAAAACGGAGTAAGTGATGACGTTATTTATCACTTACACGGAAGAAACTTAGACGATTCTATTTGGAACGACGACACCTATTTTACCTCAATGCTACAAGCCCATTGGCAGAGATCGTCAATTAAACCGCCAACAGTCGTGGTCGTTTCCTATGGATCGGTCTGGCTGTTAACTCCGAAGAATTCTCGAGTAGAAAATGGATTATTGGATGACTTCATTGCCCGCCTGCCGCAAATTGAATCAAAAGTAGGCAAGCCAAGCCGTAGAATATTGCTCGGCGAGTCTATGGGAGGATTAAACGTCCTGATACTAGGGCTGAGCCACCCCAAGATGTTTTCTAAGATCGCGGCTCTTTGTCCTGTAATTTACTTGGAGTCTCCATTCTCTGATTATTCCACTCAGAGAGCGGCGATGAAGCGGACAGGTGCCGATCCCAAAATAATATACGGAGTAACACAACTGGCGAAGAATTATGTTTCTAATAACGAAGAATGGAATGCGATCGACCCAATTTCATCGATCGAGCGCGCAGACCAAAGCTATCCTGAACTATATCTTTCCTGCGGTCTTTACGACAAATATGGAAATTTTGAAGGCACGGAAGCGCTGGCAAATCTTGCAATAAAAAGAGGAGTAAAGACTAGATGGCACCCTATATACGGCGGACACTGTGCCATAGATATCGCCTCGCTGGCAGACTTTCTATCCTCGAATTAAAATACATCCTAGGGAGCCAAGAACTCACGATCTTGCCAAAAATATTTTCACTCCTCAGGGCTTTGCGATTGCCGATTATTAATCTTTGTCGGAGTTGCCAGTGCCACAGTTCCGTACACCGAAATTCCCGACTGTTTCAAGACTTTAATTGCTTCTTTTACAGTAGTACCGCTAGTGTAAATATCATCAATTAATAACACCCGATCGCGTGGCAGTCGGCGGCGAAAATCTTTACCCAAAATTAACGCATCTTTCATTTCCGATTGCCTCTGCTGCAACGAAAGCTCAAATAGCGGTTTAGTATCTTTAACCCTTTCTAAACCTTGCCGTCGCAAAGGCAAATTAGTTAACTCGCAAAAACTTTCAGCCAAAAGTTCCGCCTGATTGAAACCTCTTTTTTTCAGCTTTTCTCGGTTCATTGGAATAGGTACAACGGTTAAATTGTCAATAGCTAATTCTGAATAATTTAGCCAAGCTTGAGCCAGCCAGCACCCCAGAGGCTTGCCCAATTGCGGGTTGTTTTCGTATTTGAAAGCTGCGATCGCCCGTTTGAGAGTCCCGCTGTACTCCCCCCACACGAAAACACGTTTTTGTGAATCCCAAAATTGACTCGGATCTGCTAGCTGACAGTGCTGAAGCTGCCGGAAACAGTACGGACACAACTCTCTATCGGCAGATCTGTGACAAAGAGAACACTCAGACTTGAGAAATAGATTGAGAAAAGATCGAACCAATCCCGTAAATTTTTGCGTTTTCATCAGAAAATTGGGTGTAGTGTTAACGCAGGGTTGAAACCCCGTCCTTCTAAGACCGCTTTACCAAAAAGCTGGGCGCAGCGTAGCGGAGGGTTAAAGCCCCGTCCCGATCGTCCGGCTTTGATTCGAGTGTAAAGATTTCTTGCCAGCCAGAAATTTATAGCCACAATTGTCCATAAGCGTGATAAAATTATCAGATGATTGTACTAGAGTTCAAGTTAAAAGGTAAGCAGCAGCAATACCGGGTCATTGACGAAATGATTCGCACAGCTCAGTTTGTCAGAAACAAAGCTCTCAGATACTGGATAGATAATCAAGGGGTTAAATTATCGGACTTATACAAACAATGCGCCATCATGGCGAAAGAGTTTGAATGGGCGGGTAAACTTAACTCAATGGCGCGTCAAGCTTCTGCCGAGCGTGCCATTTTTGCGATCCAACGTTTCTTCGCTAATTGCAAAGCTAAAAAGCCAGGGAAAAAAGGATATCCGCAATTCAAAAAGCATACCCGTTCCGTAGAATACAAAACATCAGGCTGGGCGCTTTCTGTCGATAAAAGATGCC
>JAAUPF010000271.1 GCA_012034575.1 Richelia sp. CSU_2_1
CTTTGTCCACCAAATTTAGCTGCTTTACCAAGTTGAGAACTTCTTCTAAAGTAACGGCTGTTTGTGATGCCATCTTTTTACCCTAGATATTTTTTCCAGTCTATCACAGTTTGGGAGCGATCGCCCTCCACCATCCGCGTTAATCCCCGTTAATCTGCCCCATCTGCGATCGCAAAAAAGTGCGATCGCCCTTTACGACAAAAAGTGCGATCGCCCTATCTGCGCGATCGAACGAAGTGTTTTTGCAAACAAACCCGATTTCTGAGTTCCATGCGTCCGGGATTATAATAGATCGTGTACTTTGAGGGTTTTACCAGTGACAACCATCACCATTGAAGTTCCCGACGAGCTCGAAGACCAACTCGCACTCTTGGGCGATCGACTGCCAGAAATCTTGCGCTTGTGCGTCGAAGAACCAGTTTTGCCCTCCCGCACCTACCGCTATATTTTAAACTTTCTTGCCAGCGCGCCTACACCGGAAGAAATCGCAGCTTTCCGTCCCACTTCCGAGATGCAAGAACGCTTGCGGGTATTGGTAGCACGCAGCAAAGCCGGTGAACTTACTCCCGCAGAACAAGCAGAATTAGATGAATACGAGCGGATCGAACATATAGTAATTATGCTAAAAATGGGCAACCTGCCTTATCTCACCCGCCAATCTTGATTTGTGACTTATATTTCTGCCACCCTTCGCCGATACGTTGAAGAACGCGCTGCTTACTGCTGCGAGTATTGTTTGCTGCGAAGTTCTTTGAGTTTTTTCCCTCACGAAGTTGACCATATAATTGCTGTAAAGCACGGAGGTAGAACCGATGCGGACAATCTTGCCTTTGCTTGCTGGCGCTGCAACAGACATAAAGGGACAGACCTCGGTTCTTTCGATCCCCAGACTAACGCTTTTAGTTTTCTGTTCAACCCCCGGACGCAAAATTGGTTAGAACACTTTTCCTTGGAGGATGACAGGATTGTTGGATTAACCCCTGAAGGGCGCACAACCGTCAATTTACTACAGCTTAACAGCGACGAGCGACTTGCCGAACGCAGGCGATCGCTCTCAAGTTCAGAATAGTCCGATCGAACTAATTAAATTAATAGCGATCGCCCTTATTTCAAAATGTTCGATCGCCCTTACGAAACAAGTACGATCGCCCTGAAAATCCGAACCGACAAACAAAATTTAATATGTTATAATTGACTAAAACTCAACCAATCGAGTTTTGCCTAAATTTATAATAGCTTAAAGATATGTTTTGGATTCTGAAAAAATTAATCAGCACAGATTCACAAGGATACCTCAGTTTAAACCTCGAACCAAAATCAACAGAATATCGCGTGTTCGTCAACGAAGCAGGACAAATTTTATTAGACCCAGTAACCAACATACCCGATCGCGAGCAATGGTTGTGGCAAAACCCCGAAGCACTAGCCTCAATCAAATGCGGTCTGACACAAGCTGCTAAAGGTGAAGTACACTATTTAGGTAACTTTTCTGAATATGCGGATCTGGAGATTGAAGACGAATAAATTTTGGGATATAACTCTCTTCATTCGTTGCAGTTCAAAAAGTTCGATCGCCCTTCGCCCTTTACAAATACTCTACCATTCCAACCATATCTTCAGGTATGTAAATTTCATATATCAAAATCAACATTTCTATTACTTCTCCGATCGAACGACTTCCTTGTTTAAAATAAACCACACCAGGATAATCGTTACTCATACTAGCCATAACTAAAAAGTCTCGATCCTGAGTAACAAGCACTCGTTGCTGTTCTTGAACAAACAACCACTGCTGCTCGTCCGTCTTCGTTCTTAATCCTGCTTCTACCGTTGTCGTCACATCAATGCCATAAAGACGTAACGCCCTAGCAATGTCTCGATCGATATGCTCATCTAAATGAAATCTAATTTTCAAGCTCACCTTTTAATTCCTTAATTTTTGCTTGCAACCTACCTGGATTTTGACGCCTAAATTCATCCACAAAAGCATCATCTTCTGCCATTTGTCGGTCAATTTCTTGGCGGTGGTCGTAATAATAAGCCATAGCGTCATAAACTGCTGCTACAAGCAAATCGTACTTAGTAGCAATTTCTAAAAGAGAATAACCCATTTTTAGGTGCATCACCATCACATCTTCTACGGCGATTCTCGTTCCAGCAATCCGAGGTTTCCCGCCTCGGATTCCCGGTGTCATTTCAATGTGTTCTACGCTTACTGTTGTTGTCATGATTTTTTAGGAGGTACGATCCAAAAATAATACTATTATAGCCAAAACAGAGCTTTTGATAAGCTCGTTCGCCCTTACTTTGACAAACTATCTGTAACGGTAAGGTGCGCATTGCGCACCTTACATACTTTATCAGCCTCCTTCCTTCCTCCTTCATTCTGATTGCTTCTGACAAAGAAGGTTTGACAACTCTTGATACACCCTAAAAAATTCATCCGTGTATCCGTGTCATAATCCGTGTCGTGCCTTCTTCCTTCAAATTGCCACAGCTTTTTTCACCCATTCAACCCCTGCTGCATCCAATACTGGCGAGAGTTTTTCCACTACGGCAGCGTGATAGTTATTCAACCATTCTAATTGAGATTTTGACAGTCGATCGACCGCAATTAATTTCGTGTCGAACGGGATGAATGTCAGCGGTTCAAATCCGTACCAAACCTTACCGTTGTCTGAGGATATCTCTTTCACGACGTAGAGATTTTCGATGCGAATGCCGCCCCATCCCGGTTCGTAATATCCCGGTTCGATACTGTTTACCATTCCGGCTTCTAGGGGATATTGGACGGATTTGCTGATGCCATTTGGCCCTTCGTGACCGCTTAAAAATGCGCCGACTCCGTGGCCCGTACCGTGTCCGAAATCTAGTTGTTCTTGCCACAATGCAGCGCGGGCGATCGCATCTAATTGCGCACCCGTTGTTCCTTTGGGAAACTGTTGCATCGCACAGTTAATGTGCGAGATTAAAACTGTCGTGTAACGCTCGATTTTTTTGGCTGTCGGTTCGCCGATAATTAGGGTTCTCGTATCGTCGGTAGTGCCTCCTAGATACTGCGCTCCCGAGTCTAAAAGCAGCATTTCTCCCGGTTTTAAAATTATTTCCGGGCTGGGGGTTCCGTAGTGGACGATCGAACTGTTTGCTCCCGCACCCGCGATCGTTCTAAATGTTAATGTCTGAAATTCGGTTTCTTCTCGGTAAAATTGTTCGATGCTCTCTTTGACATCGAATTCAGTTAATATTTTACCAGTTTCTAGCTGTTCTGTCAACCATTTTAAGGTCAAAGTTTTTGCCCGACTGGCTTTGAAATTTGCCGATCGCATCTGCTCGATTTCCACTGGATTTTTGCGAGCTTTCATGGCTTCGATCGGATTGCTGTCACAAACTATTTCAACAGCGTTGGGATTAACTTTTTTCCTGTCTGAGATTATCTGGTAGGTGCCTGCTGTGGTGTGTTTCGGATCTAACAGTACCCGCGCTTTTTCGCACAAATTCAGGCAGGTTTCTAAGGCTTGGGGGTAATCTGCGTAGGGCAACAAAGTTACACCGGGAGGTAATTCTTGTTGGATTTCGGCGGCAACTCTTTCGGGATTGGTAAACAAATAGGCTGCATCGGGACTGACGATCGCGTAGGATATGAAAATAGGAATGTGGGGAATATCCGCACCCCGCAAGTTGAACAGCCATGCTATTTGATTGAGGTTGGTAATCGGCAGCAGGTTGATGTTAGATTTTGCCATTGATTCCCTGACTCGGGCTAACTTTTCGGCTGCGGTTTCTCCTGTCAGGTGGACGGGCAAGCTAAAGATGGGGGCTTTGTCGGTTTCGGGCAATTTTTCTGCTTGCGATCGCACTTTGTCTGCTAAATTTTCTGGTATCGGTACGAGTTCGATCGCGGCCTTGGCAAACTTTTTCTCCCAGCTTTGAAATTGCTCTAGCGAAACGGTAAAAGGATCGAAGCCGAAACGCAATTTAGTCGAACCTTTGTTTTCGGAAACCAGTTTTTGTAAAGTCTCAATTAAAGTTAAATTGCCTTCCAAACCGAGTTTTGAAATTTGAATCAGCGTCGCATCTACTTGCAATTCTGCTTGTTCGTAATAGCGGGAATCCACAAACAGCCAAGCTGTCTCTTTGCCAACCAACAAATCCCCTGCAGAACCCGTAAATCCGCAAATCCAAGCCCGTCGCTGTTTCGCCACCGGTACTGATAAGTTTAAATGTTCGTCAATGGCGGGAATCAAATAGCAATCTAAATCGTAATTTGCCATCAAATCGCGCAAACCGCTAATTTTGTCGGAAACTAATTGTTGAATTGTAGCGGATTTAACATTAGTTGCAACCATGTTTTAGCCTCCTAAAATTACTTTCACACCTTTAACTAATCTGCGAATTCCTGCGGCGGCGGTTTCAATTTCCAGAGCACCGCAAGCAACTCGCAAATAGCAGCCGCTATCCATGCCAAAAGTCGTACCGGGCAGGACGGCTACTCGATATTCGCGGATTAATCGTTCTACCAATTCCATTGTATCGATCTTGGTATCGACTTTCAAGAAAAAGTAAAATGCGCCGCCGGCTGGGGCAATCGTACAGTAATTTTTTATGTTGTTGAGTTCTGCTAATACGAGTTGTCGGACAGATGCGATCGACTTTATATAATTATCGCAGTATTTTCGCCCGACTTGCAATGCTCCCAAGGCAGCATATTGCGAAATTACTGGCGGACAAATTAAGATAGTATCTTGAATCTTTCTCACTGAAACTAGCAAATGTTCGGGTATTACCATGTACCCGATCCGCCAACTGGCAA
The DNA here is from genome assembly GCA_012034575.1 of Richelia sp. CSU_2_1. GTDB lineage: Bacteria > Cyanobacteriota > Cyanobacteriia > Cyanobacteriales > Microcoleaceae > Microcoleus. The sequence continues at coordinate 4,811 of JAAUPF010000271.1, forward strand.
AACCGTAGGCTTTGGATAGGCTAAACAGGGAAATCGTGTATTCGCTGCTGTCGGGAAATGAGGCGGGGGAACAGTGTTTGACGCGATCGTAGGTAAAGTATTCGTAGGCTTCGTCGCTAATGTGATAAATGTTGTTTTGGCGGCAAATTTCGCTGATTTCTCGCAATGCTGCTGGGGGATAAACTGCACCTGTGGGATTGTTGGGGGAAATGGTAACTATGGCGCGGGTTTTGGGAGTAATTGCTTGTTTGATGGCATCGATATTTAATTGGTAATTTTCATCAGTTTCTACGATCGCAGGGCGGCAGTCTGCCATAATTACTGCCATTTCGTGATTGAAGTAATAAGGAGATTGGATGATTATTTCATCGCCGGCATTCGTGATGGCGAGAATGGCGTTAGTAAAGCCCATATTGCTGCCTGCGGTAACGACAATGCAGTTTTTGTCGTTAATTTCTATGTTATTATCTGCCTTAAGTTTGGCTGCGATCGCTTCCTGAAGCGCGGGGATTCCTTCAACGGCTTTGTATTTGTGATTGTCGGGATGTTCCAGAAATTCGGCAATTTTGGCAAATGCTTCTTTTGGGGGATTGTAATAAACTACGCCTTGCCCTAAGGATATCGTGCCGGGATTTTGGCGGATTAATTCGCCGACTACGGGAATGATGGGCGACTGTACCGATTGCATTCGGGTGGGGTTAATTTCCATGTTAATTGTTTGCTAATCTAACTCGGCCTCCACATCATCCCATTTTAACCAACCAGCTTTCATGATGATTAGATTATACATCATTTTTTCTATTTTACTAGCAGTTCGATCGCGATCGATAATAAGTAGGTTGGGTTGAGCGCAGAGGACGCAGAGATTACAGAGAAAGGGAGAGAAAATAAAGGATACGATCGATCCTGATGCAGAAACAGTTAAAATTTATCGATCGACAGGCGAACCGACGGTTTTAGAAAACAGCGATATCATAACTATACCAGAACTTTTTCCTGGTTGGGAATTGCCGGTTTCTGAATTGTGGCCACCTATCTTCACCGAGGAATAAACACTGCGAACAAATACAAACGCATTCCACCAATTTGTAGGGGCGGGTTCACCAACAATACTTGCCAATAATTGACAATCTCGTAAACCCGCCCTCACCCCACCAACAATACAAATATACCGCGAATCGATCGGTTAAATGTTGATGTAAATCGACGCGGAGAATGCGGGTTTATTATATTTTTCGATCGGTATCTGAGATTTCGGCGAACCCGCCCCTATGGAATTTGGGAAATCTAAAAACAAGTATCATTCCACAATTATCAGTAGTAAGGTGCGCAGCGCAAGCCCTATATTATCTACAAACTGTTCGTAGTAGTAACTTTAGTCCCCATTCAATTAAACTCTTTCAACTTCGATTCTCGAACCTTGGGGCGACTTAAATACTTTCACTTGTGCGGGCAATCTTTCCCCCAATCCCCGCACGTGGGTAATCACTCCAATTAACCTTTCTTGCTGCCGCAAAGATTCTAAAATTTGCGTCACGCTTTCCAGAGTTTCCGCATCCAAAGTACCGAATCCTTCATCTAAAAACAAGCTGCCTAATTGAGCTCCTTGAGACAGTTTTTCCGACAATGCTAAAGCCATTGACAGCGAAGCAGCAAAGGTTTCGCCGCCGGAAAGAGTGCGCACTCTTCTCGCTTCGCCGCCATTCCAATTATCGGCTACCCAATATTCACCATCCTGAATTTTTAAGGCGTAGCGGTTTTCTGTTAATTCTTGCAAAATTACTGTCGCGCTGCTGACTAATTCCGCTTCCAAATGTTCTAAAATATAAGATTGAAATTCGCTCGATTTCAAATTTTGTGCTAAAGTGTGATAAGTTTGCTCTTGTTCTGTGAAATTGGCGATCTGCTGCAACAGTCTGTCGGCTTGTTCGAGGTTTTGTTCCGCTACGTGAATCCAGGCTAAAAGTTCGGCGCGATCGTTATTTGCTTGTTTCAATTGTTCTCGGGCTGCGTCTTTTGCCGATCGCACTCGTGCTAAACTGTTTTCATCGATCGTCCTGCCTGCAATTGTTTCGATCGCATCTTGCAATCGCGTTTCTAACTGTATTTTTGTTTCCCGATGTTCCCGAATCGCTGCTTCCCATTTTGATTGTTCCGCAACAGGCGCAACTGCTGCTAAAAAAGTCGCTTCTGTAAATTCCGCCGTCTTTAATTTTGCTTCCCAATCCAAATTTAACTGCTGTTTTTTAAGTGTAGCTTGTTCCAACAATTCTCGGGCCTGTGCGTTTCTTTCTGTTGCTTGAATTGCTGTATTTTGAGCCGCTTGATAATTGTTTTCAGCAAATGCCAGCAAATTTGCTAAGTCTAGCTTGTCTTTTGCCAGCGCATTTGCTAAATTAGCGTAAGGTTGATATTGCGTAATTTGATAAAGCGCATTCGCGCAAATTTGCAATTGCTGTTGGCGGCGTTCCGATTCCGCGATCGCCTCTTGATATTCTTGCTGTTTTGCTGTTTTCGTAGCTTCCGCAAAATTAAATATTTGCTGAAATCGATCGTATTCTACTGATGCTTGTTGGAACTGCTGCGCGGCTTCTCGATATTGTCGATCGCCCTCTCTCAGATTAGCAAACTCTTGCTGCAACTGCAACGCTTCCCAACCGGCATCACCCAAATATCTGTAATTTGCTGCCGCAATTCAGTAACTCTTTGCAAAGTCAATTCTAGCATTCGATCGATTTCTGCTTCCTGCTGC
>JAAUPF010000272.1 GCA_012034575.1 Richelia sp. CSU_2_1
GCGAGACTGTCGGTGTCGGAGTCGGTGTCGGAGTCGGTGGCGGATTCGGTGGCGGAGTTGGTGGCTCAGTCATGACGGCACGGTATAAATTTTATATCAATTGCGATCGCAATTCTTATATTCTATCATAAAATAACACTAAGTATATTACAAATGCAAAAAATCCAATTCCCATCCGCGTTCATCAGCGTTAATCCGCCGACATCTGCGGTTGCAAAATAAAACCTCAACCAGTGCCAAAAACCCTAAAAAAACACCAGCATCACAAATGCAAAAAATCCAAATGCTCTCCCGGAGTTTGATTCAACTCAGCCAAAGTTCCTGCTAGCTTAAGTTCCCCCCGATCGAGCAAAACAATCCAATCGGCCCGCCCGATTACTCGCGGACGGTGGCTGATTAAAATAGTCGTTTTACCCCGACGGTTTGCTAACAATCGATCGAGCACCTCAGTTTCAGTTGCCGGGTCCAGGGCTGACGTAGATTCATCTAAAATCAACACCGGCGGATCGGCAATTAAAGCGCGCGCGATCGCCAATCTTTGCCTTTGTCCCCCAGAAAGATTCGCGCCAAATTCCCCCAAAACTGTTTGATAAGTATCGGGAAGTTCGCTGACAAATTCATCCGCACCAGCAATTTTGCAAGCTGTTACTATTTGTTCTAAAGTCGCTTCAGGATAACAAAAACGGAAATTATCAATAATCGATCGACTCCAAAAATGCGCCTCCTGCGGCACCAGAACTACTTGTTCGCGCAAGCATTCTAAAGATAGATCCGATTGATTGTAATTGCCGAAACGGATATTTCCCGATCGCAGCGGATACAAACCGGCAAGCAGTTTTGCTACGGTACTTTTGCCGCAGCCGGATTTGCCAATCAAAGCCGTTACTTTGCCGCCGGGAATTGTTAGAGAAAAATCTTTCAGCAAATCCACGCGGCCGATATGGTGGAAGTTGAGATTTTTGCAAGTAATATCGGCATTAGCGGGAATGTCGGCGCGATCGCGAGAAGCATTTTCTCGCATCTCCGAGGAAGTGTCGGTAATGTCGGCGAGGCGCTGGACTGCTGTTTGGGCGCGGGCGAATTCGTCGGCTAAATTGATGGCGGTTTCGATGAGGGCGGTGAAATTTCGACTCATGCCGTTAAATGCTAGCAATTGCCCGATCGAAAGTTCCTGGCGAATTACTAAAAAACTGCCAAAACACAACACAGTCAGGCTGCCCAAGCCCGATGCAAAGCTAGAAAAAACGCTGTTAGCGATGCCGATTTGCAGCAAGCGAAAGGTGATATTTGCCAAGTGTCCGAAGCGGCTTTGCAGTTCCTCCCAAGCTTGAGGTGCCGCGCTGTTAGTTTTGAGAGTCAAAGCGCCTTTAAATGTCTCGACTAACAAGCCTTGATTTTCGGTGTCCGCCACCAAAACATCGCGGGTTTTCTGTTGCAAAGCTGGCAGGAAAATCAAGGCACAAAGACTTGTGAAAATGGCAACTCCGACGGCAGCGAGAGTTAGTTTCCAGCTATAAATTGACATCAATCCCAAAGATACCAAGGCGATGAAAGATTCGCTGGGTAAAGTAGTAACTACTTGGGAAACTAACAGATTGATTTCCCGGATGTCGCGGAGGCGGCTGACGATTTCGCCGCTGCGGTGGGATTCGTAGTAACTGAGGGGAAGTTGCAGGATTTGGCGGCCGAATTCGAGTGCCAATCCTAATTCTAAGCGTTGGGCTAAATGAGCGACTAAATTTGCTTGAACGAGGCGCAACAGGCTGCTGAAAACAATCGTAGTGGCAGTACCGATCGCGATCGTTACTAACAGTTGCGTGTCTTGTCGCACCAACACATCGTCGGTGAGTACCTGAAGCAGCAGGGGAAATGCCAGAGACAGCAATCCAATGGCTAAATTCAGCGGCAAAACTTCGGCAACTAAGCCCCGGTAGTGCCAAACGCGACGCAAAAACCGCCCAAATCCGCCAACTCGATCGTTTGGCTGCGCCCAGAAACGGTTGTCATCGGGCACCAGCAGCAGCATCACGCCGTTGTTCCAAGATTCTGTAAGTGCCTCCCGCGTCAGGTAGCGCAGGCCAGCGCCCGGATCGGCGACGACATACTTTTTGCCCTTGATGCCGTACAAGACAACCCAGTGAACTCCTTTCCAGTGTACGATCGCAGGCAGCGGGGCTTCGTTGAGGCGATCGATCAATTCCGGCGTCGCTTTGACGGATCTGGCGTGAAATCCCAAAGCTTCTGCCCCGCGACGCAAGCCCAGCAGTGTTGTCCCCAATTGTCCCGTACCGACGGCTTCGCGGACGCGATTTATGGCTAGCGTGCGCCCGCAGGATTTGGCGACGGTGGCGAGGCAGGCGGCACCGCAATCTTCTTCACTGTGTTGGAAAACTACGGGGTATTTCATAGCAATTTAGGAGGTGATAAATTAACTTTTTGTTACATAAGTTTGAGGCGCTGTTCTTTAAGTTTTTTTTAAGAAACCGCAGAGGGCGCGGAGGGTGGGGAGATGGAGACGATAGAGAGATTTAGGGGTTAAAAAACGCTTTAAAATTGCGTTATCTGCAAAAACCCCGATCGGCCTTTCGCTGTTAATTAGCTGTTAATTAACTCTCAACTGTCAACTGTCAACTCTCAACTGTCAACTGTCAACTCTCAACTGTTAAGTTTGTAGCACAGGTTATGCGATCGTGTCTAACAATCAACTTCCCGCTGCGGGTGCGAGTCAAGCACAGCATTTTCCTCAGATATTTCCTCGCTTGCCAATTTTGGGGAGCGATCGCGCGATTTGGTCTGGTATTAGTTTAGAATATCACCTTCAGCCACCCTTTGAAACTCCGGAATACGCGCTAGATTTGTACTCGATCGGCATCAATCTCGGACAGAGTTTCCAGATGGAACGAAAGATGGACGGGCGGTGGCAAACCGAGCAAGTATTTCCAGGTATGATGGGTCTTTGTCCGTTTAATATCTCCCACCAACTGCGCTGGCACGGTGACATGAATTTGCTGTCTCTCAATCTAGAACGCGATTTGTTAGTTCGCTGCGGGATTGAGTTATTTAATACCGATCGAGTTGAGTTATTGTGGCCGATGGGTTTTCAAGATCCGCTGATTTACCAAATAGGACTTGCACTTAAAGCCGAACTGCAATCTAATGCAATTGGCAGCCGGGTTTATGCTGAAACAATGGCGAATGCTCTTGCCGTGCATTTAGTGCGGCATTATTCGACGCAAGGACATCGCACTGTTAATTACAAAGGGGGTATTTGCCAGCATAAATTGAGGTTAGTGACGGATTACATCAACGATTATTTAGAGCGAGAATTAAGTTTAGAGGAACTGGCTGCGATCGCCCAACTTAGTTCCTATCATTTTTCTCGCGCTTTTAAACAAGCAACTGGTATTAGCCCGCATCAATATGTAATCCAACAGCGAGTCGATCGGGCAAAACAATTGTTATTGCAGGGTAAAATGAGTTTGTCTGAAATTGCGATCGCCTGCGGTTTTAGCCACCAAAGCCATTTGAATCGCCACTTCAAACGCATCACTGGAGTTACGCCTAGAACCTGGCTGAAATCGTAACAAAAACATGGCAAAAAATGCTGTACTAATATCGTTTGTAAGTTTGACAGCCCGACATTTAGATAGTTCGACAGTCCGACAGTCCGACAGGGAATCAATTCCCTGTCTCATAGCGAAAGTCGGTTGAAACCGACTGCAAACAATCTCATTAAACATTCCTCGATTGCATAGCGAAAGTCGGTTGAAACCGACTGCAAATAATCTCATTAAACAGTCTTCGATTGCGATGGCTAAAATTGGTAACATTTTGAGTTAATTTTTTCAATAAGTATCCTGTATTCGACAATTGCACTTGACAGTCTGTAATTGCACTCTTCAGTCGGTTTTAACCGACTTTCGCTATGAGGCAGGGGTTTAAACCCTGCCGGACTATCGGTTTTACCTTAAGTTGACAAGACGAAAGCCTGTGTCATGTCCCTATAAACCTGGAATACGCTGTAAGTTTGTGTAGGATAAAAAGTCATGTCAGAAGCTAAATTTCCTGTTGCCGGCGCAAGTCAAGAAAACGACTGTCCTCAAATACATCCTGAGTTGCCGAAGCTGGCGATCGAGCGCGCAATTTGGACTGGTATCATTTTAGAACATCACCGCCAGCCACCTTTTGAAACTCCTGAATATTCGATGAGGTACAATCTCATTGGCATCAACGTCGGACATAATTTCCTTATGGAACAAAAGATTGACGGGCGGTGGCACTCCGGGCAAGTCTTTCCAGGTGCGATCGGTATTTTTCCGTTCAATATTTCCTCTGTACTGCGTTGGCATGGCGAAATGAACGTTTTCTCTTTCAATATAAAACATGAATTATTAGTGCGCCGTGCGATCGAGTTATTCAATACAGAACAGGTTGAGTTAGTGCCGCACATTTCTTTTCAAGAGCCACTGATTCAGCAAATAGGACTCGCACTCACAGCCGAATGGCAATTTAACAAAATCGGCTGCCGGATTTATGCCGAGACAATGGCGAATGCCCTTGCCGTGCATTTATTGCGCCATTATTCGACGCAAGGACATCGAACTGTTAACTACAAAGGGGGTATTTGCCAGCATAAATTGAGGTTAGTGACTGACTACATTAACGATTATTTGGAGCGAGAATTAAGTTTAGAGGAACTGGCTGCGATCGCGCAACTGAGTCCTTACCATTTTTCTCGCACTTTTAAACAATCCACTGGTATTAGCCCGTATAAATATGTAATCCAACAGCGAGTCGATCGGGCGAAACAATTGCTATCGCAGGGAAAAATGAGTTTGTCTGAAATTGCGATCGCCTGCGGTTTTAGCCACCAAAGCCATTTGAATCGCCACTTCAAACGCATCACTGGAGTTACGCCTAGAACCTGGCTGAAATCGTAACAAAAACATGGCAAAAAATGCTGTACTAATATCGTTTGTAAGTCCGACAGTCCGACAGGGAATTGATTTCCTGTCGGATTTGGTGGAGTGACAGCCTTTGCAACGATCGATTCTCAACAGCCCCTAAAGCTTTGAGTGTGGCTTTTTCACATTCCATTAAACCCGTAATACCCATAATATTCATGCGATCGCCTATGATTATGATGCCAAAACATCACTCAGGATGACAACAGATAGATTGGGAACATTACGAAATCCATTGTCATTGGTGAGAAACAGCGTACAACCTTCACTGATGGCTGTCGCAGCATGAATAGCATCAGGGGTTTTGAGATTGGTATTAGCCCTTAAATTAGCTGCTGTTCTCAGTACATATTGAGTTATGGGAACTAACTGTATTTCTGAGGAAAATAACAGTTGTTCGTAATCACGGACTAAGATATTGTTAGCATTTTTTATAGGGAAAACTAAGGTTTCTAGTAACGTCAATTCACTGGTCATAAGTTCAACTTCACTTGCTTGAAACTTCAGCCACAACGGTTGAAGCAGGGAATAGTAATTCGGATGAGCTTCAACGGTATAAATAATCACTTGTGTATCCAAGTAAATTGTAGCAGGGGATGGTAGGTTTAGTTGTCCCATGAGTTTCTTTCTTCAAGAAGTTCTCGATCGATGTCTGCGATAGATCTGGATACATGACGGCTGCGGATCTCTGTCAGCAATTCCAACACTTTACGCCTCCCGCCTTGAGGTTTTTCTGGTAGAATTACAAACACTTCAACTTCTTCACCGACAGATCCTGGTGGCAGTTGAATTTCAAGTTTATTTCCTGCAAGAACTTTGGTGGTAATCCGTATTGCTGACTGCATAGTTCCTCATTAGCGACGATTGATTTTCCACATCCCCTAAAGCTTTGAGCGTTGCTTTCTCAATTTCCGTTAAACCCGTAACACTCGCGATCTCACTGATGACTTATTGATAACATTTTTAGTTACTTTGTTCAATAGACCTCTGGCAAAAAGAATCTCAAGCTTTTCGATCTATGTAGGGCGCACGCAGAGAGTGAAGCATTTGGGTGACAATTTAGGTCTAAGGGGAGTGACTCCCAAAACTCTCCTCAAGTTATAGCAAGAACGTGCAAAAACAGCAATATCGTGCAAGATTCTTCGGCCAGTGCGTGTCAGTATCAAACTAACTGAGTAACTAGCAAAGGAGCATGATATGTTTCGCAAGCCCTTAGATAAGAAGTTACAGTCTTTTCGATAGACCCTGTTGCAGTACGAATTGAGCGATCGCGAACAAGAAAGTATTAGTGGCGGTCAAAACTCTAGACCTTACAAAGGTCTGACGGCAGTTGCAGCTTGTTGGGGTCCCAACGATATGTTACCTCCAACTTCCGGTCAATCTCGGTGTTAGTAACTGCGACAATTGGTTGTGGAATAAAAGCTGAATAGTTTGAGGAAACAAACATGAAAACAACCCAAACAAATAGGAAAACAACCCAAACAAACATCACACCAACTCTTTGGCACGAACTGGACGATCGAACCTCAGAAACAATTTCTGGCGGAGAGGGCTGTCTGGCTTGGAGTATTCGTTTCGGTGATGTCACCCGAACGCCTCGCCATTACTCCCAAAGCCCCATAGCTTTTGTGATTTTGTAATTCCGTTTTACTTCGTAAATTCCTGCAAGAAAGACTTTCACAAGTTCGATCGAGTCATAGCAAGAACGTGCAACAACCGCACGAACCTGCAAGACTTTACCAAATCTATTATCTATCGTTGTCGATCTCAGCGTTAGTTGGAGCATCAGATAATGGGTATTGGTGGAGAAATAGGCATCATTCTATAAATTCCACGATTGACGAGTTGCAATGAATTACTTGCCTAAAGAGTTTGCTGGGTGCAATAAACCTAGATTTAGGAGTTTGTTCTATGCCGACACTTGCTAATTACGAGGCAATTCAAGATAGCAATTTTGAAATTTGGGCGCTCGATCGCGAGCGAGTTTTTGAATTCAATCTCCCCGATGATATCCGATTGGATGGTTCTGGGAATCGACCTCTTCTCTGCTACAGGGTCGATACAGTTGACAATGCAAACAATCTGCAATTTAGTATCTCGATTCGCGATCGAACCGGAGCGACAACAGAAGTTTCTAGTTTGACGCTCAATGACAGTATTATCCGTACCATAATTGAGGTTGTTGATTTTAATGCCGTGAGTCAAGGCTCCAATCGAATTTTCTTTCGGCATGAAGGAGGGAACGGAAAAGTGATTTTTAGCGATGTAGTTTTTTGGTACAAACGACGAACTTAACCTGATAAATCCTAGTTGTCTTTCCCCCTTATTGTCATTGCGAGTCCAGCGAAGCATAAGTCCTACGGACAGGCTTCGCCAACGCAGAGTTTCTGGTTCTAAACGGAGGATTCATAAAGGGGATAAGTAACCAGGATTTAGGAGAAAACGCAGAGGTGGATCGTGTCGAAGCCGCAAGTTCCAGAAATACCAGAGGTTTATTCAACTGAGGATAATCGAGTTCTCAATCTTTCCGAGCGATCGCCTCTTCTCACCAGCAATGGATCGGAATG
>JAAUPF010000051.1 GCA_012034575.1 Richelia sp. CSU_2_1
TTGCCGAAAGTTTAGATCCCATAAATCCCCCTTAAAAGGGGGAATTGCCGAAAATTTAGATCCCCCTAAACTGCCCCCTTAAAAGGGGGACTTGAAGCTCCTTGCTCCCCCTTTTTAAGGGGGGCTGGGGGGGATCTCCAAGTTTGAAAACACGCCCTAAAGTCCTTGCTGCAAACATTTAAGTTCTAATTCAAAAATACTCTCCCATCTTCCTGAACTTCCATCGATTTGGTATCGGCCCCCAAATCAGTTGTCGCGCCAAAACTGACTTGCAGCATTCCCGGCATAGCGGTAGCCTGAGGGCGAACTAACAGCAATCCCCCATCTGGGCGCTGGTAAGTCAGAGTTAGAGGCGCTTTCAAGTTGGTGAGCAAAATTTCCGATTGTTCCCCCAGAGTTCGCGGCGGGGTAACGCCCACCACTTGATAATTGATGATGGCATTTGTCGTATTCACGAGTTTAATTGCTACCGTGCCTTCTGTAGGGGTCACTCGCGCACCGGGCATCGGGAAGCGGGCAGGAGGGGTGCCTTCAGGTGCGGCGGGCTTCCCGGCAGGCTTCTCGGCGGGAGTGGGTTTTTCGTCGGCGGGCATTGCGGGCATTTCAGTTGCCGGGGGAGTGGCGGGCTGGGAAACTGGTTTTCCTTGGCGTTGGGGCGGGGGGCCGCCGGCAAGGGAAATTGTAGCGATACCAACTGGCAAAGCAATGCTGGCGGCTGCTAGCAAGCTGAATTTCTTGAACAGTGGATTGTGGCGAAGCATAAATTACTCCTCAGAAGTTCGATCGAAGTTTTTCAACGTCAATGTTAATCTATGACGACAGTGAATCTTGAGAAGGAAGTGGGTGCAACGCCGGAATCGGGTTCGAGGATGAGGCGCAACAACTCAAGAAACCCGGTTTTTTGGGGGTTTATGGGTTCAATGCGGTATTTGTGCTTAAAAAAACTGGTTTTTCAAAGGAGTTAATATCTTCTGCGATCGATTACTATAACAAAAACGGTTTGTAGTGCTGACTTTAGTCCGCTCTTTTTGCGGACAAAAGTCCACATTACGAACTAATCTTATTGCGATCGATATCTTAAGACATAATATTATTTATTTAATCGGTTGGATTATCCGGGCGATCGTCCTTACATTATTAAAGAGCGATCGCCCTTATTTCCAAAAGCGATCGCCCCTATATTCTTCACATTTTATCGCTCATTTCTTCTTCTGAAAAATCGCTATCAGCGCATAAACGAACCGACAACACCGTTTAAATCTTCAGCCAAAGGATTGCCCAAAGCCTTAAACTTCCAGTCGCCACCTTCCCGATAAACTTCGCCCATCAACATATTTAATTTACCTTCATAGGAAGGATCGTTCGACAACTGATAGCGGGCTATTTCTTTGCCCGTCGCATCTACAGCCCTCACGAAAGCATTGTCTACCATGCCAAAATGCTGGTTTCTCTGTTGGGCATCGTAAATATTCACGCCCAAAACTATTTTGTGATACCATACTGGCAAAGAACTCAATTTCACAAATATCTGTTCGTCGTCTCCGTCTCCCGCCCCGGTGAGATTGTCGCCAGAATGAACTACTGTTTTGTCCGCCGTTTCTAAATGAGAGTAATAAATTACATCCTCTTTGTAATTTTTGATTTTGCCATTTTCTCCCAGCAAAAGAGCGTAGGAATCTAAGTCAAAATTTGCGCCGCTGCTTCTGCCGAAAAGACCTTTTTTAACTTTCGCGACATCCCATCCCAAAGCCATTGTCAATCGGGATAAGTCGTATTCACTTTTGCTGAGGACGATCGATTGTCCTTTTGTCAAGTTAATAGCCATTGTTTTGCGATTTTGTTAGGTTGATAATTTGAAGGAAGAAGGAAGAAGGAAGAAGGAAGAAGGATGAGGGAAGAAGGAAGAAGGAAGAAGGAAGAAGGATGAGGGAAGAAGGATGAGGGAAGAAGGATGAGGGAAGAAGGATGACTCCTGTTGCCTATTCTTTCAATCTAGCATTTTATTTGCCTGCCCGAGCTGTTTTTAGAGTAAGATATTCTTGAGGCGCGCCGATTTTACCCAGTTTGGATATTCTGCTGTCAGCAAATCGTAGAGTTCCTCATCGGCAATATGTTCCGGATCTTCTATACTAAAGAAATCGGCATTATCTAGATAGCGATCGCCCATTTCGTCAAGCTGTTCTAAAAATCCAAAATTACTGGTTTTTGATCTGGCTAGCCACCCACCAATCCACTTATTTTTAACATCTTTTTTCGATTTGCCGATCGCCATAAACTGCCAAAATAGTGGCTCGTATGAAGACGATTGTAGCTGATATTTGGTGTCCGACTCGTCCCCTGTCTCTCCATCAGTGACAAACATAACGTAAACTGGTTTATCGGCTTTTATAGCTGCACGGGCTGCGCCGCCGCAACTGTCAGAAAAATAGAATTTTCTAATTGCTGCCATCACTTTGCCGTAGTAAGTTCCTCCTTCTAAAGGATACTGTTTGAGTATAGAATGAATGAAGTTTGAGAAATTGTCGATCGTCATTTCACCGACATTGTGGGGATGGATGCCAAACAGAAATATGTCGATCGATCCGTTGTCATCAAACCGACATCCTAAAGCCAAAATCTTCTCTGCCAAACGCTGAATTTTTCCTGAATCGTACAGCGAAGACATCGATCCAGAAATGTCGAGACACAGGGCTACTTTCGCATCGTGATTTGTGAGATTTGCTTTGGCGAGGGAGATCTCGGCTTTCTTAGCGAGATTGAAAATGTGCGGCGCTTTTTCCTGAAGTTTTTTGTCTAATGCTATTGCTTTTTCACTTTTTATACTAGCTTCAGCAACTGGTAATTGAGGCAGTTCTACTGTAGGTTTTGCGGGCTTGGTTTCCTGTGGAATTTCCGAATGATACTTGTCCACAAAACTCTGCAATCCTGCTTTGTATCCCTCTCCGACTGCTTGAAATCTCCAGTTACCATCTTTTTGATACAGCCGTCCAAACTCGATCGCCGTTTCTTCAGAAAAAGCCTCTGTTAAATTGTAGCGTACTAATTCGCTGTTAGTTGTTCGATCGTACAATCTAATAAAAGCATTGTGAATTTGGCTGAAGTTTTGCTGTTTTGCTTGTCCGTCGTGGATGGTGACAACAAAAACCATTTCTCCAACCGCAGCCGTTACTTTGTCTAAATCTACATTAATAGTCTCGTCGTCCCCCGGATTTTGCCCGGTTTTGCTATCTCCCGAATGGACGATCGACCCGTCGGGCGATCGCAAGTTATTGTAAAATATCAAGTATTTTTCATCGGGAATCTTGCCGTTTTTTCCCAACGCAAATACAGAAGCATCTATATCGTAGCTTTGGTTATTGACATCGGAAATATTTGGTTGATTTGCTATTTCCCAACCCAGGGCGATCGCCACTTGTTTTAAATCGAGAGATGCTTGGGAAAGATTGAATCTTTCGCCTTTATTTAATTGAATTACCATCTGGCTTTTACCTCCTTAATTCTGGATAATTAGCCAAGGATTGCGGAGGAAATTGGTAATGGCAACACTCAATTTTTAGCTGTCAACTTTTGAGTAATAGCTAATGGGTATAAGCAACTATTAATTACCAATTACCAATTACCAATTACCAATTACCAATTACCTAGCTGTATGTAGTTTGGCTCGATCGAACTCGGCTCAGACATACTTATCTACAAAACTTTGCAAACCAGCATTGTAACCTTGTCCTACAGCTTGGAATCTCCACTCGCCATCTTTCTTGTAAAGCCTGCCAAACTCTACCGCAGTCTCCCTCGAAAAATCCTCATCCAAATCGTACTTAGTTACTTCGGTGTTAGTAGTAGTGTCGTAAATCCTGATAAAAGCATTCCGCACTTGACCGAAGTTTTGCCGTCTAGATTCCGCTTCGTGGATCGTTACCACAAACACGATTTCTTGTACCGCCGCATCGACCTTAGTTAAATCGACTGTAACGGTTTCATCGTCACCAAAGCCTTCTCCTGTCCTGCTATCTCCCAGATGAACTACTGAAGTATCTGGCGACTCTTTGTTATTGTAAAAAACAAAGAATTTTTCGCTGGGAATTTTGGCATTTGCTCCCAACATAAACACGGAAGCATCCAAGTCAAATGCCGCACCGGTGTCTGTAGCGTTAATATCCCATCCCAAACCGATCCCGGCATTTTTCAGTCCCGGTGCTTCTTTCGAGAGATTAATTCTTCCGCCTTTTTCCAAATTGATAGACATTTGCTCTCCTGTTGGCAACATCTCTGACATTACTGTTAACAATTATACCATAAATTTTCGCGGTCAATATTTGGTACAGAAATTGCCAGGAAAATATAAGCGATCGATCTCGATTACCTGCGCTCAAATTTGTCGAAGTTCATCAAAGCGATGAAAAATGGAAGATATCGAGGCTCCGTAAAGAAGTATCGATAGTTACCCACGATCGGCGTCACACAGAGTCCCAGGCTCCAGCCACTATAACAGGATCGGAAGTAGCGCGATCGAGGTGTGATAAATATAACAATACAACTATCCTTCGCGATCGAGGACGCTCGCACGATTAACTGTCAACTGTCAACTATCAATCGATCGCGAGCGAGGACGCTCGGACTATCAACGATCGACTCTCAACTTGCAACCGCAGATAAAGGCAGATAAACGCAGATAAACGCAGATAAATTCGCTCAACTCTCAACTCTCAACTATCCTTTTTATGATGACAGTAAATACCGCAAAATTAGGCAACTCACTTGCTAGCGAAAAGCATTCCCAACATCGCTGGCGATCGACAATTGTTTTGCTCTTCCTGCTGGTTGCAGGATACCTGGGCAACTATTTCTCAGTTCCCATCCTCTTTCATATAGACTGGCTATTTGGTAATATTTTTGTCATGCTGGTCGTCTCATTGTATGGCTTGGCTTGGGGAACAGTTGCAGCAGTAATTTCCAGCAGCCATACAATCTCGCTTTGGCACCATCCCTATGGCTTTATTCTATTAACCCTGGAAGCAATTTTTGTAGGTTGGGGACTGCGACGGCGCAGCAGCAATTTATTATTAATTGATGTAGTTTATTGGACGATCGTTGGATTTCCACTTTTGTGGTTTCTCTATGGATTTGTAGGCAAAGTACCTGCTCAAGGTATTTTATTTATTGCATTAAAAAATCCCCTCAATCAAATTTGTAACGCTCTAATTACCAGTTTGATTGTAACTCATACACCGATTGCTAAATGGCTGCGCGTCAAGAATAGCAAAACTTATGCCTCCTTTGAACAGACTCTACTCAACTTGTTAGTGGCTTTTGTTTTATTACCAGCACTGATGCTAACTATTTGGAACTGTCAAGATGCAACTGCAACTCAAGAAAAAAGCACGTTAGCTCGCCTGGAAGACATCAGGCAAGATGTCAGTACCAATCTCGCAAACTGGCACCAGCAAAGCGTGGGTAAACTGCAAGCACTAGCATCTAGCGATCTGTCGGACACTTCGGGGATGCAGGAACAAATTCAAATTGCTCGCCAAACAATTCCAGAGTTTCGCAATCTCTACATTACAGACACAGATGGAAAAATTATGAATTCCACCGCTGTGCAAAATACCAACCAAAACAATGTAAATAATCCTTTGCCTTTTCCGGCTTTACTGACAGCAAAACAGCCATTAATCTCCAATGTAATTGTAATATCTAACTCGCCGACTATCATCCAGACAGTACCGATTTTTCAGGACGATCGACTGCTAGGTCAACTGTTAGCAGAAATTGACATAAATACCTTGAAGCAAAGGTTTTTAGTCAGTCAAACTACATCAACTCGAATGTTAAGTCTGTTGGATCGGCAAAATCGAATTGTTACCAGCACTCGCGACGAATTGAAGGTAGGAGAAATATTCGATCGAGATGGGAATGGTGAAATTCGCCAGCTCGATCGAAACACAAATCTTTGGATACCAAACTCACCCCAAATGACTAAGGTTTTTCGGTGGAGAAAATCTTTTCAAGTACACAAGAATGCTGTCGGTGGCGAGTTACCCTGGACAGTGGCGATCGAAGAAGCTAACGCCTCCAATGTGGTGGTACTCGAAGAAATTTATACCAAAAGTTTCGCTATTCTCCTGGCGATCGCCATTCTAGCTCCTCTGTTGGCAAAAACTATCAGCCGCAGTCTGATCGAACCGCTGCTAGAACTTGCCAAACTTACCAGCAATTTGCCCGATAAACTCACGGAACAGCAATCGCTGCAAATTCCTGCCAGTTCAATTACTGAAATTAATACCTTATCCAGCAACTTCCAACTGATGGCAATTGCCCTTCAAGATAAATTTCAAGAAATTCAGCAAGCCAATCAGGAGATTCATCAGGCTAAGGAAGTTGCAGATGTGGCAAACAATGCCAAAAGCGAATTTCTAGCCAACATGAGTCACGAGTTACGCACTCCTCTCAACGGCATTCTCGGCTACGCTCAAATTTTGCAGCGCAGCGAATCTCTCAGTCAAAAAGGACGCAACGGCATCGATATTATTTACCAATGCGGTTCTCACTTGCTAACCCTAATTAACGATATTTTAGACCTTTCTAAAATCGAAGCTCGCAAACTAGATCTGCATCCCGCACCTTTGCACTTTTCCTCTTTCCTGCAAAGCGTTGTCGAAATCAATCGCATCCGTGCCGAACAAAAAGGCATTATCTTTGATTTCCAAGCCGCTCCTCAGCTTCCGGTGGGAGTTGTCGCCGATGAAAAATGTTTGCGTCAGGTTCTGATCAATCTGTTAGGGAATGCTATTAAATTCACAGATCGAGGCAGCGTTACTTTTAAGGTGGAATCGATCGGTCAAAAAATTCGCTTCCAAGTTGTAGATACTGGAGTGGGAATGTCTTCAGAACAAGTCGAAAAAATCTTCTTGCCCTTTGAACAAGTCGGCGATATTAAAAAGCAAGCCGAAGGCACGGGTTTGGGATTAGCAATCAGTCATAAAATTGTGGCGTTGATGGGCGGTGAAATCGCCGTCTGCAGCGTTCCCGGCGAAGGTAGCACCTTTTCCTTGGAAGTAGAATTGCCTGAAGCTGAATTCGATTTTGCAAGTGCTTCCCGAGTCGTCGGACAGGGGACGATTGTCGGCTATTCAGGTGAGAAACGCCGGATCTTAGTTATAGACGATCGCTGGGAAAATCGTTCGGTTTTAGCCAATCTTTTAGAACCCATCGGCTTTGAAATTATTGAAGCTAGTAACGGACAAGAAGGTATCGATCGAGCTTGGCACAAATCTCCAGATTTAATTATTACCGACTTAGCCATGCCCGTGATGAATGGGTTTGAGTTTTTACAGAAATTGCGATCGCATCCCAAATTGCAAAACCAAATCGTTCTTGTTTCTTCTGCCAGCGTATTTGAGATCGATCGGCACAATAGTCTTGAGGCTGGCGGCAATGATTTCTTACCCAAACCCGTGCAAGCTGAAAGCTTGTTGGAACTGCTTCAAAAATACTTGCAATTGGATTGGATTTACGATCGCCCTAACAGCGAGAAACAGCATTCTGCAGTGACATCTCATGACATTCAGCCGCCAGTCCCAGAAATTTTGCAGCAACTTTTGGAGTTCGCACAAGATGGAGAACTTGACGGCGTTATCGAAATCGGGCAACAAATTCAGGATGGTAAAACCGCTGCTTTTGGCGGAGAGATCGTGCGACTTGCCGAGGCTTGTGAAATCAGGCAACTGCAGGCATTTATCCAACGCTATTTGACTTAGGATCGTGGATTAAATAATTTCCGTAGGTTGGATTGAAGCATGAACCCTCCGCTCCGCTTCGCCCAACAATCAAGGGTGGCGTTGGGCGGAGTGAAACGGAGGGTTTGTTCCTGAACCAAACCTACAAAAAATGCAAGTTATTTAATTCTCATTCCTGATAATTAGTATCATCCTTGCCCAGCCATCCAGACGAGAAAACCTAAAATTTGGTCTGCTGGCGGTAATGAATAATCCATCAAATCTACAGTCACGGTTGACTCTTCCAACTTCAAAAACCTCCATTGAGTGCCATTACTAACTGACCCGTAAATGGTAGGAATATTTGTCTGATTTTCCTGATTGAATTTTTGAGCGGCAACCATTTCGGCAATGCACTGTCCCAAGCCTTCGTTGAGGTTGCCTCGTTTGGCTTCTCCAACAATGATTACCGGTGCTTCAATTTCAAGCTGTTCTGGAGATCGACTAATCAGATAATCAACATAGCCGTTGAGTCCTTTTTCCGCATCTACTGTAAAGTCTTTACCCGAAAAAAGACTGATTCGATCGTGCAAAATTCGCCTTACTTCTTGCAGGATTGGATAAATAATGCCCTCAGACTTAGCTTTTTCTGAACCTACAGCGATCGCCCAGGGCAAATCCAACAAAGCTTGTGCCAGCCGAGAACTGGGCGCGATCGGTTCAATTGAGGGCAAAAAGCGTCCTCCTTCGGCAAGAGTTAAACCGAAGATTTTTTTTGCTTTAGCTACTGTGAAACTGCTGTAGAAGAAACTGCTGTATGGCATTGTTTAACTTTCTGCTATCTATCTTAGCATAGTACAAATATGCTAGTATTTGTCAATAGTTTAATCCAAGTTTTGCTCCGCGATCGTGAATTATTTAGCTCATCTATTTTTATCAGCAGGCACCCCGGAATCGCTGATTGGCAATCTTTTAGGCGATTTTGTCAAAGGTTCGACAGTCAATCTTTACGATGGGGAAATTAGAAAGGGCATCGATTTGCACCGAAAAGTAGATAGTTACACCGACTCTCACGTTATAGTGCGATCGAGCAAAAGTCTGATTTCCCCGCAGAGGCGCAGGTTTGCTGGAGTTTTGGTTGACGTGTTTTACGACCACTTCTTAGCTAAAAATTGGCGGGAATATTCAGAAGTTCCGCTTAGCGATTTTGCCCGTTGCGCTTACAAAATTCTGCAAGATAATCGCGATATACTGCCTGAATCACTCCAGCGGGTGCTGCCAATCATAATTGCCCGCGACTTGCTTTCATCCTATCAGGAAATATCGGAAATTGCCAGCACTTTAGCCAGAATGTCTGCCAGAATCAAGCGGATAAATAATTTAGCAAGTGGGATAGAGGATTTAACAGTTAATTACCAGCAGCTTGAATCAGATTTTCGGGCTTTTTTCCCCGATTTGATAAGTTATGCAGCCACTTGCAAGAATTAATTATCGCTTTTTTCATTTTTCTCTAATTGCATTCAGCAGCAAACTCATGTACAATTCAACTCATATCCGCCTCAAATCTCCAGTCCAACAGGGTAAAAAATATGGCTACCAGAATTCCCAACCTGCAAGTAACTCATGTAGTTGATGGCGATACCATCAAAGTTGCTCTTAACGGCAAAACAGAGTCTTTGCGACTGATTTGCGTCGATACAGAAGAAAGTCAGCCTGGGGGTTCAAAACCGGTAACTGCGGCGGGGAAAGCCGCTTCGGAAATGGCTAAAAAATATTTTGCTGCGGTGGGCGGCGGATTTGTGAAAGTCGATATTGAATTTGATACAGACGATCCGATAGAAGTTGCTTTAGAAAAACACCGCGACAATTACGGCCGCCTCCTATGTTACATTTATCAAGGTGGGGAAAATTACAATCTCAAATTGATTGCTGAAGGTTGGAGTCCTTACTTTGTGAAATACGGGCGATCGAGATTGTATCACCGACAAATGACTGAAGCAGAAGCGATAGCAAAAGCTTACAATCTCGCGATTTGGAATCCGAGTACCAATATTAAACCCGCTCGCAATTATGCCAATCTCCTCCCTTGGTGGTCGATGCGAGGCTCGATTGTTGAAGAATTTCGCTTGTCGGAATCAACAACAAAAGTGGTTTCTGTAAGGTTGGATTACCCCAAAGTATTGGAGGCTGCTGAAAGTGCTAAATCTATTACTATTTTTTGCGATTTGCAGGCAGGAATTAATAAATGGGTCGGCGGCAGCGCTCTGATTTATGCGGGTTCGGTGTATCATAAATTAGATTTGTGGATACCGGATGCCGAAACTAATGAAATGGCTCCTTTGAAGCGCTTGATTGAAAAGCGTTATGCGGGTCAAGGACGCGGTTACGTTTACGTCAGCGGCAAGGTAGAACAATTTAAAGGTAAGCCTCAAATAATTTTAAACGATATCAAACAGTTTTCGGATTTCCCCCCATAAAGTTGCAATTAGAGCGAATTTTTCGACCTCTTTGGAGTATTCTTGAATCTCGCTGACGGGATTCGGATAGTGCTTTTGGTAAAGACTTATCATTTCCAGCAGCGATCGCAGGTATTCCTGAGTGTGAGTAATATTGCCGTGATTATAAAGTTGACTGGATTGTTAATTTCGTGGGCAATACCCGCTACCATTTGCCTCAAAATTGACATTTTTTCAGTCTGCACTAATTGTGCTTGAGTTATACCAAATCCGGGTTAGTTATCCCTTTTTAGTGAGACTCGTTCAATTGTTTGCGCTCGCTTAATACTATAATGATATCATCGCAAAGCTGTAGCTGGCAAGAGCTGCGGCATCGATCCAAACTCCAGATAATAAAAGCTATGTGTCAATTACTGGGAATGAACTGCAATGTTCCGACAGATATCTGCTTTTCTTTTGAGGGTTTTTCGGCAAGGGGAGGCCAAACGGACGTTCATCAAGATGGTTGGGGAATTGCTTTTTTTGAAGGTGTGGGCTGCCGGATTTTCCTAGACTCAAAACCTGCGGTTGCTTCTCCCGTTGCTGATTTGGTACGCTGCTATCCGATTCACTCAACTAACGTCATCGCTCACATCCGCAAAGCTACTCAAGGTGAAATTGCTTTGGAAAACTGCCACCCTTTCTGTCGGGAACTTTGGGGACGCTATTGGGTATTTGCTCACAACGGCAATTTAGAAGATTTTGCTCCTGAAAGTGGGGAATTTTACAAACCTGTAGGCAAAACTGACAGCGAACAAGCTTTTTGTTTGATATTAGAAAAGCTGCGATCGAGTTTCCCTCAAAACAAGCCGGTTGTGGCGGAACTTTACGCGGTACTGAACGAAATTACTCAAACTTTGGCAGCCAAGGGAATTTTTAATTATTTACTTTCCGATGGCGAACACTTGTTCGCGCATTGTTCCACTAACCTGCATTACATCGTGCGACAAGCGCCTTTTGCTAGCGCCCACTCGATCGATCGAGATATAAGTGTAGATTTTCGGGAACTGACAAATGAGGGCGATCGGGTGGCAGTTATTGCTACTTTGCCCCTTACTGATAACGAAGTTTGGACGCAAATTCAACCCGGAAATTTGCTAGTATTTCAAGATGGTTGGCCAGCAGATCGATTTTAGATTTTAGATTTTAGATTTTAGATTGGGGCGAAAGTTCCCTTAAGAAGCAGGCATTGACAAGCTTAAAAAAACTTCACAAAACTGCCAATTATAAAAAAATCCTGATATACTGTCAAACAGTCTGAAAACAGTAAAAATCCCTGCCTCAAAAAACTTTTTCTCCTCTCTACCCGATCGGGGAGTTACGCTGCGTCTACATTCATATCCTTCTGTTCTGACGAGTTGGGCAAGTAATGCGGAGTTATCCGACTGCGATAGAAATTTGGGATAATTGAACAAGTTTGTTCAAACTCAAATATTGCACCATTCTCAATAAACCTGTAGGGGCGGGTTCACAACAGCCTAAAAGGTAGCTTTTCAGGTTAATAAACCCGCCCCCACCCACCAGAAAACCTCTTATTGAAATAGCTGCAAGATCTCAGCTCAAACTCAGATAAATTACCCATTTCATTGAAGTGAAACAAACTCAAATCTAGAATAATACCATCTAATTTATGTTTATTAAACCGCTCTATTCCTGTTTCGGCAAACTCTCTGGAAAGTTACCATTACGCACTGTCCTCGTCGTTCCTTTTGTC
The DNA here is from genome assembly GCA_012034575.1 of Richelia sp. CSU_2_1. Taxonomy (GTDB): domain Bacteria; phylum Cyanobacteriota; class Cyanobacteriia; order Cyanobacteriales; family Microcoleaceae; genus Microcoleus. The sequence continues at coordinate 11,925 of JAAUPF010000051.1, forward strand.
TTGCAAACCTTTGCTGCTGTTGGAATTGTCGGATATCTTTCCTTTAAAAACGGGCAGCAAGCCGTTAACGATGTAGCGACGCAGTTGAGAGGAGAAATTACCAACCGCATCGATTTAAACCTCAAATCTTATCTCACAATTCCCCATCAAATCAATCAAAGTAATGCCGCTGCTTTAGATTTGGGGCAACTAAGATTGCAAGATTTAGATAATTTAGAGCGCCATTTTTGGAAGCAAATCCAAATTTTTGACAGTTTGACTTTTGCGGGAATCGGATTGGAAAATCAGGAAAATATAGGGGCAGAACGAGCGGATGATGGCTCCATAACTGTCAGGATTTCCACGCTCGCCAGTAACTTTGATTTTCGCACTTATGCCACAAATAAAAACGGAGATCGCGCGCAACTGCTAAACAACAAACCTAACTTCGATCCTCGCACTCGTCCCTGGTACAAAGCAGCAGTTGCAGCTAAACAACCAACTTGGAGTCAAATCTATCCCCACACCAAAGGTATCACCTCTTATTTAGGGGCAGCGATGCCTTATCAAGATCGATCGGGTAAACTGCAAGGAGTCCTGCTGACTAATATTAATCTCTCCCAAATTGGCAGATTTTTACAAAGCCTAAAAATTGGCAAAACCGGACAAAGTTTTATTATCGAACGCGATGGAATGCTAGTTGCGACTTCCACAGGAGAAAAACCGATTCGCACGGTTGCAAATCGAGATTTTGGGGCAGAAAGAATCAAAGCAACCGACAGTAGCAATCCCCTCACCCAAGCCACTGCCAAATTTTTGACTGAAAATGCGATCGTCCAAACGCGCACCACAAAACAACTTGAATTTAAGCTGCAAAACAAGCGACATTTTCTAGAAGTTTTGCCCTTCAACGACGATAAAGGCTTAGATTGGTCGATCGTCGTGGTGATTCCCGAATCAGATTTTATGGCACAAATTGATGCCAACAACCGCACGACAATTTTGTTGTGCGCAGCAGCTTTAATCCTATCTACAATCCTCGGAATTTTAACAGCCAGGTGGGTGACAAAACCAATCCTGCAATTGAACGAAACTGCCAAAGATATCGCTAAAGGAAATTGGCATCAATCTGGAAAAATCGATCGCACTGACGAAGTTGGACAGTTGGCTAAATCATTTAATAGCATGGCGCAGCAGTTACAAGAATCTTTTGAAACTTTAGAACACAAAGTTGCAGAACGCACCGCAGAATTAGCGACATCGAATCAACAACTGGAAATGGCGAAAGAAAAAGCCGAAGTTGCCAACTCTGCGAAAAGCACGTTTCTTGCCAATATGAGCCACGAATTGCGATCGCCCCTCAATGCAATTTTAGGTTTCGCTCAAATTATGATGAGAAGTCGATCGCTCCCAGCGGAACATATCGATAATGTGGGCATTATTACCCGCAGCGGCGAACACTTATTAACATTAATCAATCAAGTATTAGACCTCTCGAAAATTGAAGCGGGACGCACGACAATTAATGAGAAAAACTTCGATCTCTATCGCTTGCTTGACGATGTAGAAGATATGTTCCGCCTCAAAGCCGATGATGCTGGATTGCAGTTACTGTGCGATCGCAGTCCCGATTTGCCGCGTTACATTCGCACCGACCAAGTTAAACTCCGTCAAATCTTAATTAACCTGCTCAATAATGCAATTAAATTTACGGCTGAAGGTGGGGTTTCTGTGCGCGCCAGTACGAATAAAAGAGCGATCGAATCTGGAGAATTTACAGAGGAAAATCAGCAAGAAATCCTGGAAACAAGCAACAAATTTATTTTGAAGTTGAAGATACCGGCGCGGGAATTGCAGCGGCAGAATTAGACAAACTATTTGAAGCTTTCATGCAAACTTCTTCCGGTAAAAATGCCCAAGAAGGAACGGGATTGGGATTAGCAATTAGCCGTCAATTCGTACAACTCATGGGTGGCGATATTGCAGTCAGCAGTAAAGTGGGAGTTGGCACAATATTTAAGTTCGATATTACAGCCAGGGTTGTCAGTGCGGCTGACAAGGAAGCGCAAAATAACAAACGTCGCGTTATCGCACTCGAGCCCAATCAACCTCGCTATCGCATTCTAATTGTCGATGACAAACCCCTCAACCGTCAGTTGTTAGTTCAACTCCTCAATCCCTTGGGATTTGAACTGAAAGAAGCTACTAACGGGCGAGAAGCTGTGGAGATTTGGAATCAGTGGGAACCCCATCTAATCTGGATGGACATGAGAATGCCGGTGATGGATGGCTACAGTGCAACCCAACAAATCAAAGCAACGACGAAAGGACAAGCCACAGTGATTATTGCTGTAACCGCTAGCGTTCTCGAAGAAGAAAAAGCCATTGTTTTATCGGCTGGATGCGATGATTTTATGCGGAAACCATTTCGAGAGCAAGAAATGTTTGCCACAATGAACAAACACATCGGCGTGCGTTATATTTATGAAGAGCCGATCGATAAAACAGCTCAAGTTTTATCCAAAACCGAAATCAAAGATGTGCTCGCACCAGCAGCTCTAACTGCCATACCCTCTAATTTGTTGGTAAGCTTGGCTAGTGCGGCGAAAAGTTCGGATATTATGGAAGTAGACCGCCTGATTCAGGAAGTCAAAGCAATAAATGAGGCGACAGGGGATGCGTTTTTAGCATTAGCCAATGAGTTTGAATACGGTAAAATTGCCTCATTAATTGAAGTAGCTATTGGATAAATTGTTTCGTTTTGTAAAATAAAAAAGTCATTATCACCATGAATGAATTGAATAAAAATAGCAAGCAGTCTAATATTTTAGTCGTTGATGATACTCTGGCTAATTTACAGTTATTGGTAGGTTTGTTAACCGAAAATGGCTATAAAGTTAGACCAGCCAAAGATGGATTTCAAGCACTATCTGCGGCTCAAACAGCTCCGATCGACTTGATTTTACTGGACATCAATATGCCGCAAATGGATGGCTATGAAGTCTGCACTAAACTCAAATCCGATCCGCAAACGCGGGAGATTCCAGTCATTTTTATCAGCGCGCTCAATGACGTGCTTGATAAAGTTAGAGCCTTTGGAGTAGGTGGTGTGGATTACGTAACCAAACCCTTTCAGGTGGAAGAGGTTTTAGCTCGCGTCGAAACCCATTTAGCCTTGCAGCGACTGCAAAATAACTTGCGATCGACAAATGAAGAACTCGCTCAAACAAATCAGGAATTAGCTAACACATTGAACCAACTGCAAGCCACTCAAGAAGAACTCATTCAATCCGAGAAAATGGCAGCTCTCGGGCAATTAATTGCAGGAATTGCCCACGAAGTCAATACACCTTTGGGTGCGATTCGCTCTTCAGTCAGCAATATTTCTAAGTATTTGCAAGAAATATTTGCAGATTTGCCCCGCTTTCTAGATACACTTTCTCCTAAAGAAATTCAATTAATTCTGGACATGGTATTTTCTTCTATTAACAACAAGCTGACCGTTTCTGTCAAAGATATTCGCAAACTCAAGCGCGCCTTAACTCGCGAACTAGAAAAACTTGAAATTCCCCATGCGGATACTGTAGCCGATACACTTTCGGACATGAAAATTTATGAGGAAATCGACCCATTTTTACCACTCCTGACTCATCCAGATAGCGAAAAACTGCTAGAGTTTGCTTACAATCTTTCTGGATTGCAGCGAGGTAGCAATACAATTGAAGCCTCAGTCGAACGAGCGACTAAAGTTGTATTTGCATTAAAAAGCTACGCTCATTACGACCAAAAAAATGAGTTATTTAAAGTGAGTTTGATAGCAGGAATAGATACAGTTTTGACACTTTATGAAAATTATCTCAGACAAGGAGTTGAAGTCATTCAAAATTGCGCAGAAATTGCACCGATTTACTGCTATCCGGACGAACTCAACCAAGTCTGGACGAATCTAATTCATAATGCCATTCAAGCAATGGATAATAGAGGAACGCTAGCGATCGATGTTACCCAAGAAGGAGGATTCGCCAAAGTCAGGATTACCGATAGCGGCAAAGGAATTCCCGAAGAGGTTAAACCTCGGATTTTTGAACCTTTCTTTACCACTAAACCGCCTGGGGAAGGCAGCGGTTTGGGATTAGATATCGTCCGCAAAATCGTTAAAAAGCATCAAGGAGAAATTGAAGTTGATTCTGTCCCCGGAAAAACAACATTTACAGTTTCCTTAAGTATGAATCTCCAACCCAATAGTAACTCGTAGAGACGATATTTTAGATTAAAGTTACTAGACGGAGCGATGCTTTAATCTAAAATCACCCATTACCGATTACCGATTACCAATTACCAATTACCAATTACCCACTATGTCTAAACCAGCGATTTTATGTGTTGATGATGAATTGGTCATTTTGGAAAGCTTGAAAGCTCAATTGAGAAAAGCACTAGGCAGTGCCTATGTTTATGAAGTTGCTGAAAATGCCGAAGAAGCCTTAGAGATTATTGATGAATTAAATGCAGAAGAGATCGGCATAATATTAATTGTCTCAGATTGGCTGATGCCCGGAATGAAAGGTGACGAATTTCTCATCCGCGTCCATCAAAAATTTCCGAATATTGTCAAAATATTATTGACGGGACAAGCAGATCTGGCAGCGATCGATCGAGCTTACAAAGAAGCCAAGATACATCAATGTTTGTCTAAACCTTGGTCGGAAAATGAGTTAATCGAGACCATTAAATCTGGATTAGAAAAACTATGACAAAAACCGTCAAAAAACCTGTCATTGTTTGTGTAGACGATGAAGTTACTATCTTGACCAGTTTAAAATCTGAACTGAGAAAAGCCTTCGGAGAACTGTATCGAGTTGAAATTGCTGAAGGCGGAGAGGATGCGCTGGAGTTACTTGCAGAATTAATGGAAGACGGCTGCGAAATTCCTTTGATTATTTCCGATTATATTATGCCGGATATGAAAGGAGATGAACTTTTACGCCGCGTGCACGAACTTTCTCCGAAAACACTCAAAGTGATGCTGACGGGTCAAGCTAGTATTGAAGCCGTTGCCAATGCGGTCAAATACGCTAAACTCTACCGCTATATTAGTAAACCCTGGGAAGATGAAGATCTAAGATTGACGATTACAGAAGCGATTTACAGTTACATTCAAGAGAAGGAACTTGCAGAGAAAAATGCTAAACTCCTCGAAATGAATTATGAGTTAGAATGCCTGACTCGCCAGCAAGCTAAACTGATTGCAGAACTCCAACAAAAAGAAAGTCATTTACAGGCGCTGAATGAATCATTTTTGCGCTTTGTCCCGCTGCAGTTTCTTCAACTATTAGAAAAATCCAGTATTATTGATATTCAATTAGGTCAACAAATCCAACAAGAAATTTCGGTTTTATTTTCCGATATTCGAGATTTTACAACTCTATCAGAAACAATGACACCGGATGAAAATTTTAAATTTATTAATAGTTATCTCTCTCGAATGGAACCCGCAATTATCGAAAACAACGGGTTTATTGATAAATATATTGGAGATGCGATTATGGCTTTATTTAGTGGAGAAGCCGATCGGGCAGTTACGGGTGCAATTGCGATGCTGCGCAATCTAGCTGACTACAATACTACTCGCACGAAACCCGATCGTCCGCCGATTAAAATTGGCATCGGTATTAATACGGGGACTTTAATACTGGGAATGGTGGGCGGTAAATCTCGAATCGATGGAACAGTCATCGGCGATGCGGTGAATTTAGCATCTCGTTTGGAGGGATTAACCAAACAGTATATCGTGCCATTGCTGATTAGCGAACGCACATTTCGGGCATTAAAAAACCCCGAAAACTATCACATTCGCTTGATCGATCGCGTGCGAGTCAAGGGTAAATTGGAACAGGTAGCCGTGTATGAGGTATTCGATGCCGATCCGCCCGAATTGCGAGAGGGGAAATTAGCCACAAACAGCTATTTTGAAAGGGCAATCTTTGCCTATCATAACTCGGATAGAGAGGCTGCCGTTCGACTTTTACAGCAATGTTTGCAACTCAATCCTGAGGATACGGTTGCTAAAATGTATTTGCAACGCTGTCAGTAAATAGTTGAGAGTTGATCGGGAGTTTTGAGTTTTGAGTTTTGAGTTTTGAATTGAAGAAAAGTTTTGAGTTGATAGTTGATAGTTGAGAGTTGATATAGAAATCCTAAATGAATCGTAAATTTTTTACCCCACCCCAGCCTTCCCCTTACTAAGGTCCGGGAGTAAGAACTTCACAAATGATTTAGGATCGCTATAGTCGATCGCGATTTCTGAGCTAGCCGTCACTCGATCGGATATAATATCATCGGTAAAATCGAGCTGAGATTAACCGCATCCTTGCTAGCAAATAGATCGGGAATATCGAGAACCTTAAAATAAACCAATGCCACCACGACAACTGTAAATGCCGTTGAAGACAGTAAACCAGTAACTAACTCTTTTTTGAGGTTTTTTTCCTGAGGTTTGTTTGTAAAAACATCTACAGCCCCGAATTGCATCAACAGAATTCCAGCTATGTTAGAAAGCCAGTAACCGACGATCGAACCTGGAAACAACCAATCGGGATAAATCAAACTGCAAATATACCCAAAAGCATAGGCAATTGGCAGGTTGAAAAATAAATCGTTCCACCAACACAGTGGCGACAGCAAATATCCGATTCCCAGAAACAAGCCGCCTCTAAGTTTTTTTAACCAGGTTTTCGTACCGCTGTTTGGTGCAGTTTCCAGCAAATTTTGGGTTTGCCCTCCGGCGGTTTTGTTTGCGGAATCGATTCGATCGGAGTTTTTCACAGGATTGGTTAATATGTAGATTGATTTGCCATATTTTATCAGAAAACTCTCAACATACAGCAGATTTAACGTCGATCGAGGACTCCCCAGGAGACCGCAGTGCCGTGTCCCTACCATCGCCAACCGCCTTAGGGACACGGCAATGTCCGCAGGTGTCAACTTAAAGCTGAAATCATATAGCACTCTCGCTGTAACGCCGAATTCCACCAAAAAACCCGGTTCTTGCATGGCAATTTTTCCCATCAACCGCCATAATACTCTAAATTTACCGGATAATCGGAGTTAACTCGAACCTCTTTGCTTAGCAAAACTTAATAATTTGCACAATCACAGAGGTGATAGTATACTACAGTAAGTCTGTCGTGTATTCGCAGTTAACGTAATTGTCAACTCCCAAAAGAGGTAAAAAATGTCATGAGCATTACAATTCAGAACGTATCGAAACACTTTGGTTCCTTTCACGCGATCGACAACGTGAGTTTGGAAATTAAAACCGGCTCGTTAGTTGCGCTGTTGGGACCTTCAGGTTCGGGGAAATCGACTTTGCTGAGAACAATTGCAGGTTTGGAACCGCCGGACGAAGGTCATATTTACCTGACCGGTGAGGATGCTACCCGGCAGTCAGTGCAAGAACGCAATATCGGTTTTGTGTTTCAACATTATGCTCTGTTTAAACACATGACTATCAAAAGAAATATTGCTTTTGCTATGGAAATTCGCAAAGTTCCTAAAGACTCAATTAGCAAGCGGGTTGACGAACTTTTGGAGTTAGTGCAATTAAAAGGTTTGGGCGATAGGTATCCTTCACAACTTTCAGGAGGCCAGCGGCAGCGGATTGCTTTGGCAAGGGCCTTAGCAGTACAACCGAAAGTGTTGCTATTAGATGAACCTTTTGGTGCGTTAGATGCTAAAGTTCGCAAAGAATTGCGATCGTGGCTGCACAAACTGCACAAAGAAGTGAATATCACCACAGTTTTTGTAACTCACGACCAAGAAGAAGCGATGGAAGTTGCCGACGAAATTGTCGTGATGAACAAAGGTAGAGTCGAACAAGTCGGCACTCCTGCGGAAATTTACGACAAACCGGCAACGGCTTTTGTGATGAGTTTTATCGGGCCGGTCAACGTGTTGCCAAAGTCTGCTGGTTTGTTTGCGAACAACGTTACAGCGGCTCAAAATCATGGGGCTGCTCATTCTGAATTAGTATTTTTGCGCCCCCACGACGTGGAAATTCAAATTAAACCTGCATCTGGTTTTGCCGTAGCAAAAGTCAGTCGCATCATTCATTTAGGGCGAGAAATTCAAACCGAGTTAGAGTTAGAGTCAGGTCAAACCGTGACTGCTTACGTCAGTCGCGATCGCTTCGATTATTTAAAGTTACAGAGAGAGCAGCAAGTGTACGTCAAGCCCAAACAGGCGATGGTTTTTCCGGCTTATTCTATTTAAAATCAGCGGCAGGAGGTTACTCTAAATTATATCGGGGATCTTCTATAAAACCCTATTAAATAGTTTGCATTCCATGTCCTAAATTTGAATCGGGAGAAATCCAATTGTGAAAATCGCTAAAAACGTTACCGAATTAATTGGCAGAACTCCTTTAGTTCAGCTAAATAAAATTCCCCAAGCCGAGGGAGTTGTCGCTACAATTTTAGCAAAATTGGAAGGGATGAATCCAGCAGCTTCGGTGAAAGATCGCATTGGCGCAAGTATGATTCAAGAGGCAGAAAAGGCGGGGTTAATTCAACCGGGCAGAACTGTTTTAGTTGAACCGACTTCGGGAAATACTGGAATCGCTTTGGCAATGGTAGCGGCAGCGAAAGGCTATAGTTTGATTTTAACGATGCCGGATACGATGAGTTTAGAACGTCGATCGATGTTGAAAGCTTACGGAGCTCAGTTAGAATTAACTCCAGGGCATGAAGGGATGTTAAGCGCGATCGCCCGTGCCGAAGAAATAGCAGAAGAAATCCCCGATGCTTTCATCCTGCAACAGTTTCGCAATCCCGCAAATCCGAAAATTCACCGGGAAACAACAGCGGAGGAAATTTGGGAAGATACAGAGGGTAAAGTAGATTTTTTAGTAGCTGGAGTCGGCACCGGCGGCACAATTACGGGAGTTGCTGAGGTAATTAAACAGCGCAAGCCGAGTTTTAAAGCAATTGCGGTTGAACCAGCCAACAGCCCCGTACTTTCTGGAGGTAAAGCGGGCGCGCACAAAATTCAAGGAATCGGTGCGGGATTTGTCCCGGAAGTGCTGAAACCAGAGTTAATTGATGAAGTAATTACTGTTAGCGATGAAGATGCGATCGCCTGCAGTCGCCGTCTTGCCAGAGAAGAAGGATTGCTATCGGGAATCTCGGCTGGTGCGGCATTATCTGCGGCGATTCAACTCGGCAAGCGTCCCGAAAATGCGGGAAAATTAATAGTTTTCGTGCAGCCTTCTTTTGGCGAACGCTACCTCAGTACGGTCCTATTCAAAGACTTAGAATTGCCCGCGATCGACAATTAAATACTGTTTTCAATCAAAATAAAGATGCCCAAGCCGATCGAGACCAAAGGAACAACAACCTTGCTATAGCGAGTCAAAATCAGGGCGATCGCTCTTTGTCTGGTCAACCAATAAGCTGCATAGCACCAAGCGCCTACAAGGACAAAGAAAACCATCAGAATAATAGCTAAACTCGGTAAATCGCTGCTGGCAAACAGCGGCAAATAAATACCGATGTTGTCTCCGCCGTTGGCTGCAGTAACAGCAGCTACATTCAGGGTTTGGGGGTGAAATATATTGGCTAATTTGGATGCGAGTGAATTAGATTTTCGCTTGAATTCACTCGATACTGCTGGTAATTCATCCCCATCGTTTTTCGATCGACTAATTGATTGATGCCGATAGCGATCGGCACTAAACCCAACAAACCGATCCAAGCTTTCGGCACAATTAAGCTGCCAAAAAAACCGGGCAAACTTGCAGCGACAAGTGCTGCAAATCCAAGGTATTTACCGACAAAGATCTGTCGGGGGCGGAAAGTATCATTTACCTGAGCGAAAAACAGTATCGAAATCACCAGATCGTCGATATTGGTAGCTGCAAAAGAGGTAATCCCGGCAATAATCGCTGCTGCAATCCAACTCACTCGCTGTTCCTGCTACTTTCCTAAACTTCCGGTTCGCTGGTGTTATTTCGGTTCGTAGTTATCAGGTCGTAGTTATCAGGCAAAAACCACAACCAACTATCAACTATCAACTCTCAACTATCAACTCTCAACTCTCAACTCTCAACTCTCAACTCTCAACTCTCAACTATCGCACGAGCAACTTTTCAAAATCTGCTGCCGGCACCGGAGGACTGAACCAATACCCTTGCATTGTATCGCACTCGTAGCACGAGATAAAATCTTTTTCGGCTTCTGTTTCTACCCCTTCAGCAACTACCTCAAGAGAGAGACTGTGTGCCATGTTAATAATAGCTTTGACGATCGCTGCGTTTCTGCAACCCTCGGCGATGTTGCTGACAAAACAGCGGTCGATTTTTAAAGTATCGAAGGGGTACTGTGTCAGATAGCTTAATGAAGAGTAGCCTGTTCCGAAATCATCGATCGAAATAAAAACTCCCAAATCTTTCAAGCTTTTTAGAGTAGCGCTGGCGCTTTTTGCATCCTGCACCATCATGCTTTCGGTAAGTTCCAATTCCAAACAGTTTGGAGGCAAACCGATTTCTGCTAAAATTCGAGCAACTCTGCTGCTGAGATTCGGTTGGTGAAATTGACGCGGTGACAAATTCACCGCCATTCGCAGCCCCGACAAACCTGCATTGTGCCAAGCTTTCAGTTGCCTGCAAGCTGTTTGCAGCACCCACTCGCCCAAGGGTACAATAAAACCTGTTTCTTCAGCAACTGGAATAAATTCGGCTGGCGAGATGTGTCCTTTTTCTGGATGCTGCCAGCGCAATAAAGCTTCTGCACCCGTAATTTGACCGGTTTTGAGATTGACTTGCGGCTGATAGTAAACTTGGAATTCTTCTCGTTCTAAAGCGCCCCACAAATTTGTTTTCAGCCACTCCAATCTGTTGCAGCTATTTTGGGTAATTTTGTTGTTGTCGGCGCGCCCAGAATTGTACTGTTCGGCAACGGCTTGTTGTTTTTTCAAGCGGCTGACAACCGCGCCGACAAGTTCAGCTTTAGTAAAAGGTTTAGTCAGGTAATCATCTGCCCCCAATTCCATGCCCTGCCGCATTTGGGATCGATCGGCCTTACCTGTGAGAAACACAAAAGGCACCGTAGCAGAAACCGGATTCGATCGCAAGGCTGCCAACACCCCGTATCCATCAAGTTTCGGCATCATCACATCGCACAGAATCACGTCGAAAAAATTTGACATCGCTGAAGATAAACCTTGCAATCCGTTCTCTGCACCCGTCACATCGAAACCTTCAGCTTTGAGGAGTTTGAGAATATTGTCGCGAATTACTTGCTCGTCCTCGATGACTAGAATCTTTGTCATATATCATTCCCTGAAAGCGGTATAATTGACCGGACAGCCGCAGACGATCCGGTCTGAACGTTAGTATGATTTTCGTTCCGAACATGGCTCTGAATGGGGGTCTGAACCGCAGAAAACGCAAGGTTCGATCGACCCTACACCCGAATTTTGTCAGGCGAAACATAGCAGGCACCCCTGAAAAAATCTAATTTTTCAAGGACAATTATATTAAAGTTTCTGCTATAGATCGGTGCCGTCCGCAATATTACTAGCTTAATCAATAAATTTTTTACACAATTATCTGGCGATCGACATTTAGCATTACCCTGAATAACTGTTAAACTAATTGTGCCGCTTGAAATTATGCCTGCAAACAATGTCAGCCTATTTACCTAGTGGATTCCCCGATCCCGCAACAATTGGAATCATAGAAATCAAGCAATACCCTCAGTACAGATCAGTTACCTACACCCACTCCGGCGATTTGCGAGCTGCAACAGGTGCTGCTTTCAATCCCTTATTCCAGCATATCAGCAACAACCAAATTGCTATGACAGCTCCCGTAGAGGCACGCTACAGGGCAATTGAAGGACAAAGGGGCGCATTTTCTCACGCAGAAGTTTCGTTCCTCTATCCCGCCCCAAATATCGCGCCCACCAGCATCGGACCCGCTGTTGCAGTTACCGACACAGGGCCGATGACGGTTGTCAGCATCGGCGTGCGGGGCGCTTACACTTGGGAAAGTTACGAACAAAATCTCCAAAAACTTCAAGATTGGCTGAAACAGCATCCCGAATACGAAATAGTCGGGCCGCCGCGTCGCTTTTTTTATAATTCTCCGATGACGCTGGAATCTACTAAAATTAGCGAGGTACAAATTCCGATCGAACTTCGTTATTGATAGCAACCATCGCAGAGGGTGCAGATAACAATAAACCGTTTAAGATATTTTTGCTTCCTGCTTCCCTCTTCCCTCTTCCTTCTTCCCTCTGACTCCTTCTTCCTTCTTCCCTCTTCCTTCTTCCCTCTTCCTTCTTCCCTCTTCCTTCTTCCTTCAACTGCCACTAACGTGAACTACTAATTCGCGGATGTGGCCTCGCTGGCGGTGTTCCCAGAGATAAATTCCCTGCCAAGTTCCTAATAATAACCTGCCGCGATCGATCGGGATTTGTTCGGAAGTATGAGTCAATGCAGTGCGAATGTGCGCCGGCATATCGTCGGGCCCTTCTGCATCGTGAATGTAATGCGGGCCTTCCGGTACGAGTTTCGCTAAAAAGTTTGCTAAGTCCCTCAGTACGTCGGGGTCGGCATTTTCTTGAATTAGCAAGCTGGCAGAAGTATGGCGCAAAAATAAGGTACAAAGTCCTGTTTTGATACCGGAATTTGCTACAGCATCTTCTACTTTAGAATCGATCCGGCACAGGGATTTCCCTGCTGTTTGAATTTTGAGTATCTGTTGGTAATGAGACATTCGATCGATTTTAGATTTGAGATTTTGGATTTGAGATTGCGGAATTTAGGGATTTGGAGATTGAAGGGCGATCGTGAAATTTGCTACTTGAGATTTAGTTTGTACCAAGCTGTGCTTGGTAACGCAGAACGGGGATGCTCTGTATCTAGTTTATCTCAAAAAACATTGCTCGATCGAGTGTAGGTAAGTTTTTATATCTTTTGGATGTGCGTCAAATATTTTGGCGAACTCGGCTCTATAGGTGTGGTGGGGGCGGGTTTTGATATCTTTTGAATTGCCTCAAAGATTGTTGGCGAACCCGCCCCTACGATAATTATAACAATCGCAAATGATTTGTAAATCTCTTGCTCCCGGACCTTAATCAGGGTCGGGCTGGGGTGGGGTCAAACAATTTATGAATGATTTGCGATCGCTATATATTATTCCCCACCAACAATCGAAGATGAGAAATATTCAATTCGCAATCTCCCATCTAAAATCCAAAATCTACAATCGCTTGCGCGATCGACTCCGTACCGTATTTATCCAATTTATCAGACAAGCGCGGCGGATTCAGAGGTTTGCGCAAAAATTCCCAATTCCCCTCAAAAAATTCAGCTTCAGTGATAATCTGATGTTCCGCATAATTTTGCAAACCTGCAAGCAACACTGCAGCTTCTGCAAAACCTTCTCTCGTTAGAGAAATCATCGGTATTTCCAATCGCAAAGCGGTCGCAAAAGTGCTGTATCCCGGTTTAGAAATCAACCGCCCGCAGACAGGCATGATATCGACAGGGCGGAGTAAAACTGGCAGAGTTTTTGCAGCCGCCAACTCTTTAACTTTAATCAAATTTGGTAAATCGGGAGCGTCTCCATCGAAAGTGATAAATTGCCAGTCAGGAAATTGCTGTAAATTTTGATAGGGAATTGCTGCCAAACCCAAACCGCCGAAAGTCATCAATGCTGTAGTTTCTGGGGGTGTTTTGATGCCTAAAATTGCGCGAATTTTATCTTCGCTGTAGCGGGGAGTGCCGCCAGTTAAGCCGACATCTTCTCTATTGGGAAAAGCCGACATCGGTTCGTGCAAAGGCAGGCGAAACAGTCGATCGCACTTGCCGAAACATTCGCCAATCCAATCAGCAATTTCGGCAAATTCGCCGCCCCAATCTCGATAGATAAAATCCCATCCGAAATTGCTCATCATCCAGCAGGGAATGCCCGCAGCTTTAGCAATTGGCGCGACTAAAGGAGGAATATCTGCCAGTATTAAATCTACCCGATTTTGTTTGATAAAATTGACTTCGCTGGCAATAAGCGAGTTTTGCTTTTTCTTGATTTCCCGAAGTTTTTCTAGCGTCAAGTTTAAATCCATGTTCAAACTGTCAGCTTGCACGACTCCGACATCAAAAGCGCGGGTGCGGTAGATGAAATCGCCTGTAATGTAGGATTCTAGCAACCAACGGGGTGCGGTTGTGGTGATAATTAGTAAAATTTCCGGGTTTAATTCTTGAATTTTTGCTGCTACGGAGGCGGCGCGGACTGCGTGGCCGAATCCGTGATTTGTGATGGCAATGTATAATGTTGGTCGAGACATTATTCGGTAGTTTTGAATTTTTAGTTTTGAGTTTTGAGTTTTGAGTTACCAGTTGAGATGGAGTGAAAGCGCTTAACTTAATTTGTCCAGTACAGAATTAAAATTCGCCTGTTTGGTGTTGTCAATCTCAAGCTTTGTAAACATCTTTTCGATGCTTGCATTGCAATAGGAGAATGATGAGTTCTTTGTCTCGAATTTCATAACGAACGCGATAATCACCGATCCGAATGCGGTACTCATTGTCAGTGCCTTTCAGCTTGACTACTCCATCTGGGCGCGGGTTTTCAGCAAGTTGCAAAATCTTAACAGCGATACGATCGCAGACATCATCGGGCAGGGCATCTAGCTGCTTTTGTACAGCTTTAGGCGTCAGAATTGTGTAAGTCATATAGATTTATTTGCCCGCTCGGCCATGTATCGATCGAAAGTTGTGTAGTCTCCGGCATTGTAATCAGCTCGGGCAGCTTCAATTTCGGCAATGTCTTCTGGAGAATCTTCTTCTTTCTGGAATAATTCAGCTTCCAAAAATTCCCATATCTTGTATCTTTCAGAAATTTCCAGTGACGAAATAGCTTCTAGTAATGATTGAAATGAGATTTCTAATTTCACGGTATTCTCACTCATCAGAATTTTCCTCCGCTTTTAATTTTATGTTTAGCATAAGTTTATGACTGCAGCAATATCTGTTGACATCGGTACGCTCATTACACGCATTCCAGGTACAGGGTGAATATCCCCAGTTAAAATTGGTTGCGATCGCACTTAAGTCAGTCTCTCTATTGACTGCTGACTCACACTTAAACTCGATCGATAATTTCTTTTGCCATTTCTTGCAAGGATACCACTCGATCGGCCAAACCAGAATTAGCTACAATTCCCGGCATTCCCCAAACTACGCTGCTGGCTTCATCTTGAACTATTATTCGCCCTCCTGCTTCCCGAATTTGCTCGCAGCCGTGCAATCCGTCTTGTCCCATTCCCGTCAAAACTACGCCTAAAACACCCGCACCGTAAATTTTAGCAGCCGATCGAAACAATACGTCAACTGCAGGGCGGCAAGAGTTTTCCGGCGCTTCTTGATGGGTGCGAATTTGCACTTTAAATCCGTGTTTTTCCAACACCATATGATAGTCTCCCGGTGCGATCCAAGCAACTCCCGGTATTAGAATATCTCCTGTTACTGCTTCCTCTACTCGAATCTGGCATTTTTGCGTTAACCTCTCGGCCAAACGCTTTGTAAAAACTGGTGGCATATGCTGTACGATGACGATCGGCACTCGGAAATTAGCCGGAATTTCTCGCAAAATTGCTTCCAAAGCATTCGGCCCTCCCGTCGAAACTCCCACAGCTACAACTTCGACTTTTGGTTGAATATTTACTGCTGTTTTAGAAGCAATAAAAAGCGACTTACTTGGTACTGTAGTAATTGCTTTATTCTCGGTTTTTACTGCTGGAATTATACCCGATTTTTGCCAGCGATCGTCCCTGCAAAATACTTTAATTTTCGGAATTAACTGCTCGCGGACATTTTGCAGTGCTGCTTCCTTGCTCTTCATATTGCTAGGCTTAGTTACATAATCCGTAGCGCCAAGGGAAAGAGCTTCAAGAGTTGAATTAGCACCCAATTCTGTTAGCGCGCTAAACATAATTACTGGAATATTCTTGTCCTGCTTGCGGATTTCGGCTAGGGTTTCCAAGCCGTTCATTTCCGGCATTTCTACATCCAAAACAATCAAATCTGGATGAACTTGAGAAATCTTTGCCAAAGCAATTTTACCGTTGGCGGCGACGCCTACAACTTCCAACTCCGGATCGCCTTCTAGGACGTTAGTTACTAACCGACGCACTACTACGGAATCATCAACAACTAAAATTTTGATTTTGGACATTTTTAAGTAGAAGGAAGAAGGAAGAAGGCAGAAGGCAGAAGGCAGAAGGAAGAGGGAAGAAGGCAGAAGGCAGAAGGCAGAAGGCAGAAGGAAGAAGGTAGGAGGCAGGAGAAAGAGGTTCGAGGGAAGAAGGCAGAAGGAAGAAAGAAGAATACCGATCGTTCAGCTTTTGGATTGTTAGAATTTTGCGTTTAATTAGGTGGAGTTACTTGATTATACGCGAAATAGCAGGTCGAGCAACAAACGAGCTTGAAAAAATAGGATAAAATCGCCTTCTACGTGAAAGTCAACGATTTTAAAATGAGACATAAATAGTACGATCGTCGATCGCGTGCTAAAATTCATATTGCTAAATATTTCCTGGGCTGAACCTTCTACATAGTGGGGAACTACATAACCGAGATTGTACTTTAAGGTATTGCTAAAAGTGCCGACAATACCGCTAATTGCTAAATTGCCAATTTCTCCCATGATATCGGCTTTGTCTTGCTTGAATTCGTCGCTTTCGACATCGCCACCGCCGTTAAGAGCCAGGACGATCGTATCTGCTGCTTGCCGCGAAAATAACATCTGCGCCGAACCGGATAAATTGCCGCTAAAATCGAGTTGCGCTACTGCTACTAAGTCTTCTCCTAAAGTTTTGACTAGCGTTTTTTGTAAAAGTATAGGTGACAAGGCTTGTGATGAAGGCAAGTCGTATTCTATCTCGCAGGCAATCATTTCGCTCATTTGCGAAACTGCCATACCGATAGCTTTGTTGACGACATCCTGCAATTTTGTTTGTTTGCCACTTTTCATGCTGGCTAAGTCCAAACTCCGATTTTTACCGCTGCCATTTCCGGCATCCAAACGATCGGGATAAGCAGCCATTGCTAGCGTGCGGCGCAATTCTAATTCATTGTGAGTTTTTTTGAGAGTTGCAAATACGCCTGCCAGCGACAAATATTGAATCATATTATTTTGCAGTTCGTCGCTGAGGACGATCGCGGGTATTTGTAAAAATTGCAAAAATTGGAGAATTCCTAAATAATTGTGTTCGATAATTTTAAAGTCTACAAGTACGGCTTTCGGATGGTGGCATTCTGCAAGATCTAGGAAATTGTACAAATCTGTAGATGCAGCAAGTACATATTCGTCGGATTTCAAAGTTTCGTGCAGTTGCTGATTTTCGGCTGCGGAATTGCCAGCAATCAGAATTAGTGCGATCGGATGCGAGTAATTGTTCATAGGTTATTTTTGATTTGATTTTGATAGGTTATTCAGAGCTTGTTTATTGATCTTCTGCCACTTCCTCTGTCTCGAATACAACGGATTCATAAATTAGGTACAATTTCTCCATCGCGATATTCACTTCTAAATTCAGCAGTTTTTTCTAACTGCCGGTACTCGTCTAGAGTATAAAATCGTTGCAGTGTCTCAGTTAACATTTAGATCTCCTGCTAAGTAGCTTTTGTCAAGATTTAACTGGTTTCCCAGCACAGCTAGGAAACGATAATAGCAGCTAAGATCGGCTCCCATCGATCGCCGATCGTAGGCTGGGGTGGGGCGGGTTTATGAGATATTGGAGTTGTATCGGAGATAGTAGCGAACCCGCCCCTACGAGATTGCGGTTAATTTAGCTGGAGGCGAGATCGCGATCGATTTGCCATTACGAATTCCCAACTATCAACTATCAACTCTCAAATCAATACTTGAAATTACTGACAAGTCCTTCTAATTCTGCTGCTGTTTTTGACAGTTCGATCGCGGAATTTTGAGTGTTGCTGGCACTAGCAGTCGTGCTGCCGGCTGCATCGGCAACGCTGGTAATATTGCGGGCAATTTCCGCAGATCCGATCGCGGCTTGATTGACATTGCGCGCAATTTCTGTAGTCGTTGCTGTTTGTTCCTCCACCGCGCTGGCAATAATAGTTTGAAAATCGCTGATTTGGTTGATAATTGAAGTAATTTGCCCGATCGCCTGTACGGAACTTTTAGTATCAGCTTGAATTGCTTCGACTTTTTTGCTAATATCTTCAGTAGCAGCGGCAGTCTGTTTTGCTAATTCCTTGACTTCGTTCGCTACCACTGCAAAACCTTTACCAGCTTCTCCAGCGCGTGCGGCTTCAATAGTTGCGTTGAGAGCGAGTAAATTAGTTTGTTGCGCGATCGAAGTAATTACCTTCACAACATTGCCAATTTCCGCGCTGCTGGTGCCGAGTTTGGTGATAGTTTCATTAGTCGTTTCTGCCATTTTCACCGCAGAATTAGCGACTGTCGCAGCCTCCGCAGCATTCTTGGCAATTTCCTTAATGCTGGCGTTCATTTCCTCAATGCCGGTAGCCACCGAATTAGTATTGTCGCTAACTAAATCGGCAGCAGCAGATACAGTACCTGCTTGGGCTGAAGTTTCTTCAGCAGCCGCCCCCATGTTTTGGCTTTCACCAATCAACTCTTCCGCAGCGCTGCTAACAGCAACCGCAACTTGAGAAATCTGCTGTACTTGTTCGGTCAAATTAGCAGCCATCAAGTTAACATTATCCGTTAAATCTTTCCAAGTACCGCTAATATCCGGGACATTTGCTTGCCCTCCCAATTGCCCCGCTACGACATCTTTAGCTAACTGATTTACTTCGTCAGCAAAAGTATTTAGCTGGTCAACCATTGTATTCAAAGTCTCTTTCAGTTCCAGAATTTCCCCTTCAGCTTCCACAGTAATTTTCTTCGACAAATCGCCCTTGGCAACAGCCGTAGAAACTTCCGCAATATTTCGCACTTGTTCGGTAAGTCGCGATGCCATAATGTTGACATTCCCCGCCAAATTCAGCCAAGTACCCGACAAACCTTCAACTGTTGCTTGACCGCCCAATTTGCCTTCGACTCCAACTTCTTGGGCGACGCGGGTAACTTCACTGGCAAATTCACCGAGTCGATCCGTCATTTGATTGATGGTATTCTTGAGTTCTAAAATTTCGCCTTCCGCTTCCACAGTAATTTTTTTCGATAAGTTACCGTTAGCGACAGCAGTAGTTACTTCAGCAATATTGCGCACCTGGGCGGTGAGATTGCTTGCCATTAAATTCACATTTTCTGTTAAATTTTTCCAGACGCCCGCCACGCCGCGCACTTCTGCTTGCCCGCCGAGTTTGCCCTCGATTCCCACTTCTTTTGCTACCCGATTTACCTCTTTCGCAAAATCGTTCAAACTGTCAACCATTTGATTGAGAGTATCTTTCAGTTGCAGGATTTCTCCTTCTGCTTCAACTGCAATCTTTTCGTTCAAATCCCCGACGCTAATAGCGGTTGCAACTTTAGTAATGTTCCGCACTTGATTTGTCAGATTTGCTGCCATCAAGTTGACGCTTTCGGTAAGTTCTTGCCAAATACCGGATACCCCTTCTACTTGTGCTTGCGAGCCCAATTTGCCTTCGCTGCCAACTTCGCGGGCGACGCGGGTAACTTCTAGAGCAAAAGCATTTAATTGGTCTACCATTTTGTTGAGAGTAGTGCCGATCCGCCGGAACAATCCTTTAATCGGTTTGCCTTCAATTTCTAAGTTAAATTTTTCCGACAAATCGCCTTTGGATACGGCGTGCAGCACTCGCGCGATATCTATTGTCGGCGCAACTAAGCTGTTGAGGGCTCCATTAACGCCATCAAGGCTGCTCGCCCAAGAACCTTTTAATTCTTTAATTGCTATTGACTTGGGAACTTTTCCTTCCTCAACAACTGCGCGATCGATCCGGTCTATTTCGTCAGCAAATTTTTCATTTACGGCTACCATTTCATTAAAGGTTGTGGCAATTTCACCCCAGCCGTTATCTGCTGGCAAGCGCACGCTGAAATCGCCGTCTCTCACTGCTGCTAGAGCTTGAATTAGTTGCTGTTGGTACTGGCTGTTGAGAGTTTCTGCTGCAACATTGCTGTCGCTAGTTGCTGCAACTTCTGTCCCTATTAATCCCCCGTTAGTTTCGAGTTCGGTATTGGGGGATTCTGGGTCGATCGATCGATTTTGAGTATCCATATTTTCGGCTTTCTGGAATTTTTAATTACTGCAAAAAGACTGAGATTTGTAGAACTATCTGTAGTAGAGCTATATGTAGGGTCCGCACTGCGCACCTTACCGCTATTAGTAGTTACAAACAATGAAAACTTGAAACCAAGTTTCAATCCCCGCTATCAAAATTGCCTCCTCAACTGTCAACTATCAACTATCAACTATCAACTATCAACTATCAACTATCAACTATCAACTATTTAAGATACTGCCGCGATCGCATCTAGCAGCACCTTAAAAGAACCGACATCAAAAAACAGGAGAATGTCTCCCTGAACTTGCAATTCTTCGACACAAAAGTGAGCCGGAGCTAACAGCACGCTGCCGTAATCCAGAGACTCTTCTTTCGACGACAGCAATTGTTCGATTTCCTCCTCTGAATAGTAGGGAACTTCGTAGTCTAAGGGTTGATCTAAAACATTGCCTATCGAACCCATGACGCCGTTGATCAGCATATTTCCTACTTCGCTGAGGGTGCTGATTTTGAGGGAATCGAGGTCGGGACTGGTTTTATCTTCGCCTGTGAGAACAGACACCAGATTCACCGCGCTTTCTGTGGGAAAAAGTAGCTGGGCGCTGCCGGAAAACGAGCCGTTGAAGCCAAGCTGTACGACGGACAACTGCTCTATACCGAAGCGTTTTTTCAGTTCGGCTTGCAATTCCACAGGAGATAAAAGTTCTACCTCGGGAATCTGCAATTCGATCGGAAATTGCAGCATTTCATTCAACATTCCCGCAGCGTGACCCACGCCAATATTGATCAGTTCCTTCAAAGCATCTATTTCATCGGCTGTTAGCTCCACTCTAAATATCTCCTATTTGCTACCTAAAGCTTTCTGGATTGCCGCCTGAATCTCGGGAGCTTTTGGGGGTTTTTTCAACATCATAAAAGCTCCCAATTCTTCGCATTTCTGCCGCGCGCTGTCTTGAATGTCTGCTGACAGTACGATGACGGGAATTTTTGACCCTTTTTCTTTCAGGGATTTTAGCAATCCGAAACCGTCCATTTCTGGCATCAACAAATCTGTCATAATGCAATCCGGCGCATGGGAGGCAGCCATCTCTACTGCTTCAAATCCGTTAGCTGCTTCTATGACTTGATGTCCTCCTTCTTCTACAGCTTTGCGGATCATCCGCCGCGAAAATGCTGCATCGTCTGTAATTAGAATTAGTCCCATCTTTTCGATTTCCTTAATTTTGGTGATTGACAGTCGATTGTTGAGAGTTGAGAGTTGAGAGTTGAAAGTTGAAAGTCGATCGTTGAGAGTTGAGAGAAGGATTGAATTCTCAGCAGATAACCAGCAGGTTTTGCTTCTGCCTTGACATATAGTAATTCTTGTTCGTCGAACAACGATTGGCGGCTCGCCAAGATTGGCACTTCCTGCGATTTTTTATGCTGTTATGGTTTGTACTAGGGTTTGTACGGCACCTAACAATTAAACAAATTAGCTTGCACGCTGATTTTTAGATCCTGCCAATAATTGTATCAGATTGTATCAGATCTCGATCGTTGAGTAATTGGCAAAATTGCTTAAAGTATCCCAAAAGTATCCCAAATCTTGGGGATGGTGGGTCATTCCCTTGAGGGTTGCTTCAGGTAACATTTGCGCGAACCGATCGAGTTCGATCGCGCGCAACTCATCCATAATTTCCCCTTTTTGTCAATAAGCAATTTATCTTATGAGGCTCAATCCCGACAGTAGTTGCTAAAATATCTCCCACACTTGGAGGCAATGTTGAGGTGTCAGATGCAGCAACTGCTTCACTTTGCGCGATCGATTCACCCCCGCGGGCGATTAAAGTTTTTAACTCTGCAAAAGCTGCGGTATCCGTCGCGGGCGCGGCAATTTTTTTGGTGGTAGTTTCCCGATCGACACTTTTGCTATCTTGCGCATCAACCGCCGGATGGCTAATAATTGAAGGCTCGATATCTGGAGTTTGAATTTCGGAATTTAAGTTCGATCGAACTGTCGAGCGATCGAACAAATCGAGGGCTTGAATTACAGCCTGCACTCGCACCTGCTTGCTGATATAATCATTCATTCCATCATTCAAACACAACTCGCGATCGCCCTGCATCGCATTCGCCGTCATCGCCACAATCCAAGGACGGGTCGATTTTCGATTTTCGATTGTTGATTGTTGATTGTTGATTTTCGTTAATAATTGCGAGCAAAGTATCGCCGCTAGCGCGAATTGTATCGACAAAATTACAATCTGCAATCGTTGGAGTTGCAAATGAGTAACACTATACAAGAATTTAGATAATTTTTGCAAAGTTTGCTAGATATACTATAATACGGTGGTAAAAAATGCAACCGTGTCGCCCGATCGCGCCAGCAACAGCAATGCTGGTTGGGACAAAAGCGGGTTTTCAAGCATTTTACAGTTCTGATAATTGTTCGGGTGCGGAAACAGACTTGGCATTCTGACAAAGTGCCAGCATCTGATGAGTCTGCTTTTCAGGATGGGTTTTCTAAAACCCAAATCTCTCTCAAAAACTAAGATTCACGAACAAGGAATAGGTTTGATGGAAATCGATGAAGATGTAAAGGCATTTCTGATCGAAGGTTATGAATATTTGAGTCAGATTGAAGGGGATTTAGTAGCTTTAGAACAAAACGATGGCGATCCGGAAGTGATGAACCGGATTTACCGCAATCTCCATACAATTAAAGGAAACAGCGGTTTTTTGGGAGTAGAACAACTCGAAGCAGTAGCCCACGCTGGAGAGAATTTACTCAGTCGGTTGCGCGATCGAACTATTACCATGAATGCCCGGATTGCTAGCACTTTGCTGGAGACAATCGATGCGGTACGGGAACACATGGAAGCTTTAGAAACTACCGGAGAAGAAAGCCCGAAAGACCGTACAGAATTGCTCGCGAAACTCACTCAATTGCAAGAATCTGGTGGTGTTGAATCTGTTGCTGAATTGGAGGTGCAATCAAGCGCGATCGAGCCTGAATTAATCTCGGAATCCCCCGAACAAGTTCCAGAAACTTCACCGCTGCTGCAGGAAAAACTGGAAGAGATAGCAGCTTCGCTAGCCGAATTGCAACAGCCGGAAAAACTCGAAGAAACAGCAGCTTTGCTAGCCGAATTGCCGCAACCGGAAAAACTCGAAGAAACAGCAGCTTTGCTATCTGTTGAACCGCCATTAATTCCGGTTTCGCAGTTGTCGGTTGCTGCGAATAATAAGTCCGATCGTAGCACTAACGGACAGACAAATGCTAGCTCAGATACAGAGGGCGATCGATTTAAAATTGCCGATACAGCAATTCGAGTTGATGTCGGTTTGCTAGACAAATTAATGAATTTGGTAGGGGAACTGGTTTTGTGCCGCAATCAGATATTAGAATTTGCTAATGCGAAGACAGCCAGCACGCAAAATGACGATACATTGAAGTCAGTATCCGGCCGCTTAAACTTAGTTACTTCCGAATTGCAAGAAGGGGTAATGAAGACTCGAATGCAGCCGATTCGGACTATTTGGAGCAAGTTTCCCCGCGTGGTGCGCGACACTGCATTTGCCTTAGGAAAGCAAGTATATTTAGAGATGGAAGGCGAAGAAACAGAGTTAGATAAAACATTAATTGAGGCGATCGGCAACCCGCTAACTCACTTAGTAAGAAATTCTCTCGATCACGGTATAGAAACTTCCGATTTGCGGGTTGCTCGGGGCAAACCCGCGAGCGGGAAACTGTTGTTGAAAGCTTATCATGAAAGCGGTCAAGTAAACATTGAAATTTCCGATGATGGCGGCGGCATCGATCCGAATCGGCTCAAGAATAAGGCGGTGCAAAAGGGCATAATTTCTGCCGATTTTGCCTCGCAAATGAGCGATCGCGAAGCACTGAATTTAATTTTTATGCCCAGTTTTTCGACGGCAGAAAAAGTTACCAATATCTCCGGCCGGGGCGTTGGCATGGATGTCGTGCGGACAAATATTGAAAAAATTAACGGCACGATCGATGTCCAAAGTCAAGTAGGCAAAGGCACGACATTTAAGCTAAAAATTCCCTTAACCCTGGCGATTATTCCGACATTAATTATTACAACTGGAGGCGAACGCTTTGCAATTCCCCAAGTCAACTTACTAGAACTGTTGCGCTTGGAAGGAGAACAAATTAAAAAAATCGAAATGTTTCACGGAACGCCCGTTTATCGCCTGCGGGGCAAGTTGCTACCTCTGGTTTATTTGAATCGGGAATTGCAGATCGATCGAGCAGATTTGGGCAACGGAAAACTCGCACCATTCGATACGGATGAAGCCTTAAATATTGTAGTAGTCCAAGCAACAGAAAAACCCTTTGGCTTGGTAGTAGATACCATCAACGACACTCAAGAGATCGTAGTCAAACCTTTAGGAAAACAGCTAAAATCCCTAGCTTGTTTTGCGGGCGCAACGATTATGGGAGACGGCAAAGTAGCTTTAATTTTGGATGTCGCCGGTATCGCTCAGAAAACCCACATGACAGAGGCTCAGGAAAAAGCTATTTTAGCAGATGAAAACAGCCAGCGGGAATCTTCAGAACCGCCGCAGCAGTTGTTAGTATTTCAAGGACCCGACAACCGCCGAATGGCGATCGAACTGTCGCGAGTATCGCGATTGGAAGAGTTTCCCCGCCATCTTATAGAACGAGTTGGGAAACAGGATGTAGTTCAGTATCGCCAGCAAATTATGCCGGTGATTTATTTATCAGCGGTGTTTGGCTGCGACAGCTATTCGCTAAATTATTCAAAAAATATTTCGAGCGATCGAGCTGATGCAATTGATGATAAACTACCATTAGTTGTTGTGTCAGTCGGGGAAGAACAGCAAGTTGGTTTAGCGGTCGATCGCATCCTCGACATTGTAGAACAGTCGATCGACATTAAAGGTGCAGCTACTCAAGAAGGGATTTCTTGTTGTGCGGTAATTCAGGGACAAGTAACAGAAATCCTCGATGTAAATTCAGTCATTGGCAACAATTTATTCGGTGGCAAGCAGATGATAGTTAATAGTTGACAGTTGACAGTTTGACAGTTGACAGTTGACAGTTGACAGTTGTTCTTCTTGATTTTAGGTTTTAGGTTTTTGGGAGAGGTAAACAATCAGATCGCTTTAAAAAATTGCCATATTCTAGGACGATCTAGCTATCTTATTAATACCCATCCATCCCACAAAAATTGCTATTGAAGTAACATTAGTTCATCCTTCAAAGTCTAAAATTCTAATCCCTAAAGTCTAAAACCTCAAAACTTGATTCTTACTTGGGTGCCGAGCGATTGACTATTGGCAGTATTCAAACCTGTGGCTTGATTTTTAACATTACTAAAGACATAACCGATATCCGCCTCGAAATTAGGCGAAATTTTAATCGTACATTTGGTTTGATAGCCGCCAGCATCAGAAGTTGTACCATTCACCTTTTGTCCGCCTAACGGCACGGAAACACGACACTTGAGTGCATTGGTAATGACATCGCCCTCCCAAGCAATTTCCCCCGTATAGACGATAAAATCTGACGGTGCGAAATAACCATTATCAGTTGGATTCTTATAACCCCAAGTAAATAAGTTAGCGGCAAGCGAAAACTCCCCGAACTTACGTTCGAGGCGGGTGAAAGACTGAGTTTCGGCATTGCCATCACTGTAGTTGCCCAATTGTAGCGATGAAAATAGGGTCGTATTGGGATCGATCGTCCAAAATAGCGACGGCCCATAGCGGAGTGCCGAAATGCGATTGTCGATCGTTTTGGCATTAAATTTGTAAGCTCCCTGCTGAACGTCAGCAGAGACAGTCAATCCAGTTGTCACCGGATAGTCTACTTTTAGACCAAAATTTGGGGTGGTTGAAACATTTAAAAAGTCTACTCCGACGGTCGGTTTCACTTTGAGCGAGTTAATTTTTGGTTTCCCATCCAACTTGCAGGGGAACATTTGTTGCTGTTTTCGTATCGGGCTGCACGTAGGTATCATAACCAGTTTTTACCGTCGCCCGATCGCCATTACCGAGCCGAAAGATGGCTGTTTGTTCGATGGTTTGGTTGACTTGCCCAGAACTTCCTGTTCCAACCAACCGTACATCTTCTCAGCGGCTTTGTTCCAACGCTGAATACGAAAATCCAGATCGGTCACGATGACCGCGTCCGACACATTCTGCAAAATGTCGGCGTGTTGCAAGGCGCTACTTGGTTTCGCCCAGCGACGAGATCGTATCCGATTGAACAGAGCGATCATGTTGACCTCAAAATATAACAATACGAGTTACAAAACCTCAGTTTTATTGTATAGGGAAAGCCTTGATTTTTTATCGGTATTTAGTTGGAAGTTGTTGAGGATGTTAAGGGACAAGTCAACCTTGTCCCGAAATGAGACAATTGGAATTAATTGCAGGGGGCT
>JAAUPF010000273.1 GCA_012034575.1 Richelia sp. CSU_2_1
ATCTTGCACCAGTCGCAATAACCTGTAGGGGCGGGTTCTCAACAGTCACAGAAGGTAGCAAATAGGTTAATAAACCCGCCCCCACCCCACCAGAAAACCTCTTATTGACATTGGTGCTCCATGTGAGATTCTCCCGAATTCTGCAACCAAGCTGTCAAATCAGACAGATTTGTCAATTCAAAAACTGCCTCTCCTAAACTCTCTAATTGCTCTGTTGATAACTGACCGATGCGGGTTTGAATCTCTGCTGGCAGCTCGCCGATACGCCGCTCTAGCTGACGAACTATTAACCGCAACTCTCCTTGTTGAATACCTTGTTCGATACCTTGTTCGATACCTTGTTCGATACCTTGTTCGATACCTTGTTCGATACCTTGTTCGATACCTCGTCTGAGGCCTTCTTCTATCCCAAGTTTCGTCGCTTTAGTAATCGCACCGCGCTGGTCTTGAATGAATATTTCCCGCCTTTCTAAATCTGCTAACTCATCTTCATCTAAATTGGCTTCGTTGGCGATCGTAAAAGCTTTGCACAGTTCCGGAACATCCTGCAACTGTTGCGGTACTGACCTGAGAGTTCGAGCCGTTTTCATGAAATATATCCACTTGTCTGTCAGTGTTTCGAGTTCGTCCAATGTTTTATCGAATTTCGGCAATTCCACAAAGACAACTTCCAGTTCGTTGGGCAGATAATCTATCAAAAATGTCTTTTCTTTGAACACAAAGTGCGAAATTACCGTGTCGATATTTTCAAACATCTGAAAATCCGTAATCGTCAGTGCAATCACCGGATTTAACAAATTGTAGTTTTCCCCGCTTTTCAACTGCACGGAGTAAGCTTTCGTGGCATTGTACAAAATCCGCTTCTCAAAGGATTCTACATTTAACACTTGCATTTCAATGATGACAGTCTTGTTGCCTGTAATTCGAGCTTTGACATCCAAATAAGTATCTTTAACTCCTTTAATTTTGGGAGCCAAATACGGGTCGAGAATTTCTAAATCTTCGATGACAGGTCGCGCTTCGTAGAGCAAAGCATTCAAGAAACTAATCAGAATATCTTTGCTATCAGCAGAGCCGAAGATTTTTTTAAAGGCAAAGTCGGTTTTGGGGTTGATAAAGCTCATGGTAATTACGATTTAGTAGAAATAAGAGAATGACTTCGATCGATATAACTCTCATTATATAGCAGGTCTAAATACTGAAGTTAAAGTTTGGTTTTTTTATAAATTCAGTATTAATGCGGACGCCCGACAGCACCCTGACAGCAATCGGATTTTTGTGACTTCTGGGCTCGCATACCGCGACAGAATTCTGATAAATTTTCTAACTCAGGAACGTTTCGCTGGCAGTTCGGTCATGATAGATAAATCCTCTCAAGTCTGCCAAAAATGCTATGAAGTTTGTCTGTGTTCGATCGACCCAACATTTGTTTTCGGCAGGTGTCGCACTCCTCGCAGCGATGGGGACGGGGGTGGGGAACCTTGAATATAGGGCCCTGGGAGTAGTTCCAGCGGAAAATACCCCCCCTGCAGGGCAGACAATCCTTGCTATAAACGATGTTAATTGCGGTGAAAGTCGATCGCCCCAAATTCGCTGTCCAGCAGGTGGTTTGTTTGTCAAAACTCAAAATGGAGGCCGAGAACAAGTTTTTCCCCTCAAACGGACAGAAGTTAAAGCAAAAATCGCCGGCAATATCTCCCGCGTTGAAGTCGTTCAAAAATTTGAAAACCCTTTTAACGAACCTTTAGATGCTGTTTACGTGTTTCCTTTGCCCGATGAAGCGGCAGTTGATGACATGGAAATTAAAATAGCCGATCGAACTATTAAAGCTGATATTAAACGCCGCGATGAAGCTTTAGAAATTTATGAAAAAGCCCGACAGCAAGGCCGCACTGCAGGTTTGTTGGAACAAGAACGAGATAATATTTTTACTCAGTCTCTCGCTAATATCAAACCGGGAGAAAAAATTGAAGTTACGATTCGCTATACTGACAGTCTCAAATTTACTGGCGGTGACTATGAATTCGTGTTTCCGATGGTGGTAGGGCCTCGCTATATTTCGGGGAATTCGACCCCCCCCAACCGGGGCGGACACGGGGTCACCGCCCCTACAAGGGGGGGGGATGATTCTCGCATCAATCCGCCCGTGTTGCCTCCGGGAACTCGATCGGGTCACAATATTTCGGTTGCGGTGGAAATAGATGCGGGAGTTCCAATTAGCGATGTTCGATCGACTTCCCATCAAGTTTCAACGGGCCGCAGCGGCAATACTGTTAGCGTTCAATTAGCTAATGCCGATAGTATCCCCAACAAAGATTTAATTCTCCGCTACCGAGTGGCGGGCGAAAATACTCGATCGACTGTTCTAACTCAAGCGGACAAGCGGGGCGGTCATTTTGCTGTTTATCTGATTCCGGCGCTGAATTACGCAACTAATCAAATTGTGCCAAAAGATGTTGTATTCTTAATTGATACTTCCGGTTCCCAACGCGGCGAACCGCTGGTAAAATCCAAGGAATTGATGCGCCGCTTCATTCAAGGGCTGAATCCTGCAGATACTTTTACAATTATTGATTTTGCTAACACAGCAAAAGCGCTTTCAGCTAATCCTTTAGCCAATACGCCAGAAAACCGACAAAGCGCCATGAATTATATCGATCGATTGCAGGCTGATGGCGGAACTGAACTTCTCAACGGTCTTAAAACAGTGATGGATTTTCCCGCCCCGGCAACCGGAAGACTGCGCAGTATTGTACTGATTACTGACGGTTACATCGGCGCTGAAAATGAGGCTTTGGCTTTTGTGCAGCGCAGTTTGAAACCGGGAAATCGACTTTACAGTTTTGGTGTCGGCGGTTCGGTAAATCGATTTTTGCTTAACCGTTTCGCGGAAGTGGGAAGAGGCACATCTCAGGTAGTTCGTCAAGATGAACCGACGGCAGAAGCAGCAGAAAAGTTTTTCCGCCAAATTAACAATCCGGTATTGACTGATATTCAATTAAGCTGGGAAGGTGGAGGGGAAAAACCCGAAATTTATCCGATCGCGCCTCCAGATTTATTTACCAGTCAGCCGCTAGTTTTGTTTGGCAGAAAGGGCGATCGGGCTAGCGGCAAACTTCGCATCCGCGGCACTGCAGCAGGCGGTCAAGTTTACGAACAGATTTTACCAGTTAATTTTTCTCCATCTGTCAGCGTCAGGCAGCGCGAGTCAAATTCTACCTCGGCAAACATTACTGATTTTGGCAATCCCGCGATCGCTCAACTTTGGGGTCGATCGCGCATTAAAGATTTGATGAATCAAATGTTTGGCGGCGAGTCTCAATCTCTGGTGGAATCTGTGACAAATACTGCTTTGAGTTATCGCTTGCTGTCGGAATACACGGCATTTGTTGCTGTTAGCGAAGAGGTGCGAGTCGAGCCTGACGGCACGCGCCGCCGAGTGCAAGTACCGGTGGAATTGCCGCAAGGTGTCAGTTATGAAGGCGTGTTCGAGCGAGCAGAGGCGGCGGAACAAACTAGAGGCGGTTCTCGAAATTATGCCCCAACTCGCAATTACGCACCGCCGCCCCCCAGCCCTGTCAGAATACAGCAGCAGCCCCAGCCGCTAACCGCCTCTCGGTTGCAAGCAGTCAGCGCCCCAGGCTTGGATGCCAGGACGATCGCGCTTTTGACTCAATACCTGCAATCTGTCAGCCTCCCGGCGGGCGTTAGCGGCGAGACTCTGTGGGATCTATCGGTAGAAAACGGCCGCGTTACCAAAGTGGCGATCGTCCCTCAAACCTCGACTCTAACAGCAGATACCCTGGAAATCCTGCGAACAGCCCTGACTTCCTGGCAACCCCCTGAAGGATTAAAAGGTACGATCCGCCTGAAATTGCAAATAAAGCCTTAACCAGTTTACCGATGGGATTAGCTAAAGCCATCGGTCAAAACCTCGCCAACTGTTTGCTGTCAATTGTCAACTCTGCGGGCGGGCACGGGGACACCGCCCCTACCGCAGGTAAACCGTCAACTGCCAACTGTCAACTGTCAACTGCGAGCCGATCGCTCTATTTGTCAACAAATGTTAATTTTTACGTCAAAAATTGTTAAATGGGGATCGCGATCGGGGGAAGCAGATAAAATCTTTATTAAGAGATCGCTTTTAAGTCACAACTACTGTTACCAGGAATTATACGGTTTGAGTTCAAGTCTGACTCAATCCCGAAAGATTCTAATTTTTTTGACAACTTTTTAATAGATATAAAAACCTCCTAACCACGATTTCTCGATCGACACCCCAAATCTGAGACGGTATCACGCCTTATGGAAGTTAGCGAGCTGCTCAACAATTACGAGAAAGGACAAAGAGACTTTTCTGGGGCCAACCTCAGCGGAGCCAACCTTAGCGGAGCCATCTTAATCGGAGTCAACCTTTCGCGAGCGAATCTTTCCGGGGCCAATCTCAGCAGGGCGTTTCTCACCAAAGCCACGCTCAAAGACGCTGTACTCCACAGAGCAAATCTGAGTTTTGCCAAGATGGGAGAAACCAAAATGCCAAACGCCGACTTAACGAAAGCCAACTTAAGCGGAGCTTTTTTGGTCAAAGCAAAAATGCCCAAGGTCAAGCTCACCGGGGCAAATCTAGCCAGCGCGAACCTCAGAGCTGCTGTATTGTGGAATGCAAATTTGTGCAGTGCGGATTTGCAACTGACTAACTTGCTGGGTGCAAACTTGACGGGAGTGAATTTTAAATGGGCAAACCTTTACGGTGCCAAACTCAACAGTGCCAAACTGTTTGGCTCTCAGTTAGCGGGTGTCAGCCTGCGGAGAGCGCAGTTAAACGGGGTGAATCTCGGCGGGGCGGATTTGAGCGGCATCAACGCCAGCGAAGCCAAACTGACTGGAGCTAATTTGGAAGGCTCGAATTTGGCCGGGGCGAACCTCAATGCGGCTTTGTTGCGGGGAGTGAAGCTGACAGGAGCAAATTTAACCGGGGCTAAGTTGAGGGGAAGTTGTTTGAGAGGGGCAAATCTGAATTGGGCGAAGTTGTGTCAAGCAGATTTAATTGCAGCAGATTTGAGCGAGGCGACGTTGGTAGGAGCGAATTTAGATGATGCTTTGTTGGCGGGAGCAATTTTGCCGGAGGCTAGCAGGCACTATTTTTCTTTGATGGGACCGTGCAAAATCAATGCTTGGGAGGCTAATGAAATTACAAGTTGAAAATGGGTAATTGGGAATTGGGAATTGGGAATTGGGAATTGGGCCAAGCGTTGCGGAGGGATTGGGCGGAACGTAGTGGAGGGATTGGTGCTATACAATTTTAAATCAATTTCAGATATCAAATCGTTCAATCTCCAATCAAACAATCAATCCAACAATCAATCTCAAATCTAAAATCTAAAATCGTTATGGTTGTTAATTTTGGTGTGGTGCTGGTAACTGCGGGTTCGGAAGCGGAGGCTGAGAAAATTGCCCGCTCTCTAGTTGAAAATAAACTGGCTGCTTGCGCGAGTTTGTCGCCGATTCGATCGATTTATTCTTGGCAGGGCGAGATTCGGTCGGACTCTGAATGGCAGTTGGTAATTAAAACCGATTTGGCTAAATTTGAGGATTTAAAAACTAAAATTCAGGAACTTCATTCTTACGAAGTTCCCGAAATAATTGCGATTCCGATCGTGGCTGGAAGTAAAGCTTATTTAGATTGGATGGCTCAATTTTAGATTTTAGATTTTATGATATGGGGGATTTGAGATTGCTAATAATCAAGAGAATGGTAACGATTGTTCGATCGCAACTGCGCAATCTCCTATCTAGCAAATTCAACCCCATTTCTGTAGGGGCGGGTTCCTCCAACAATATTTGGCTAAGTCGATTGTCTCATAAACCCGCCCTCACCCAACGATAAACCCTCATCTACCTCTTTCAAAATACAAGGATTCAAGACGGCAGGTGGCAGGTTTATGAAGTACACCCGCCTAAAAAACGATTCCCCCAAGGACACGGCAATACCGTTTCCCTACCTACAATCTGTAAATCCTCAAGTACCTCAATTATCCAGAAAAAAGGGACTGAAGTCCTTACTCCGAACGGTAAGAAATTTAGTCCTCAATTATCCACAAAAAAGGGACTTCAGTCCCTACCACAAACGGTTGGAAACCTATTGATTTTGGCTTGTCGGGCCGATGACGCCGACTTTATGGCGAAAACTTAGTTCGCCGCCGAACCAGCCTGTAATGCCCAATAAAGTCGCTACTACGATCGAAATTATCAACCCCGTAAATACGATCGGCTCTGCTGGATTTCCTTGGCGCAAAACTAGGTTAATTAAAGTAAGTACCATCACCGCCACATTGCCGCCCATGTGCAACCAACCGGCACTACGATCGCGCACTCTTTTAATTTTGAAAAAGTCAAAAAAACCAGTAATTGCAGCCAAAATTCCCGCCGCAAAACCCGCACCGATCAGCCAAACAGAAGCTCTCGCCCAAAACGGATCGCTTGTCAGCCAGTAGCCGATATCTGTACCCATTGCTCCTACTAAGAAAGCTACGGGAAATATGACGATAATGGGGTGAATTGGATGGCCTGCAATTGCCAGCGAACTAACTATGCCGGTGTCGCGATACTCCCTATCATCGCTTTCGAGAATTGGCGGAATATTGGGAAACGGCGTGCTATTTCTTCGATCTGTTTCCATGATTGCTAAAGATAATATCAATTGACTTTTCTTGTCAGTGGTAAGTCTGGGAACTTAATCCCAAACGCGCTCGCCATTTTCATCAACGCGGGCTTGGCGAATTACATCGGAAATCTCCTCAGCATCTTTAACGTGGTGCAGGGCTTTCTGCTCGCCGTCCGGTTCTTCTACAATGAAATAAGTGGGAACTGTAACTATATCTCCCGTGATGTCAGGAACGTGGTCTACTGCCAGTTGTTGCGCTTTTTCTTCGATCGTCTGCGGTTCGTCAGCAATACGATCGCCCGGATTGGCACTGCGGAAAATATCTTTAGTTTCGTTGGGTTTGTCGATGCTCATAAGTCCTCTCAAGTTCTGCTAACTAGCGCGCGATCGGCATTAATTGTTACTATTAAACGTAAGATTTTGCCGCGATCGCATCTCTCAAGGGGCGGAAGTTACAGTTACTCGGATACAGTCAAACTCTTCCTGCAGATAGAGACAGTTGACAGTTGACAGTTGACAGTTGATAGTTGACAGTTGACAGTTGATAGTTGACAGTTGACAGTTGATAGTTGACAGTTGATAGTTGACAGTTGACAGTTGACAGTTTGACAGTTGACA
>JAAUPF010000274.1 GCA_012034575.1 Richelia sp. CSU_2_1
TCTAGCGGCAGTAAATGTGTTTCCAACTGCCGGGGAATTGTTGGCGAGAATCATGGAGGCGATCGCAATTCCGCGAAAAACATCTAAGGATTTTAAGCGCATAAGGGAGGGAGAGGAAAAAGTTGATAATTGATACAGTATATTATTGATGCAAATGTTTTTTTAGTCCTCTTTTAGAGGACTTTCGCATGAGACAGGGGTTGAAAACCCCTGTCGGGCTGTCGGACTCACCCACAATACTGATACAGCTTCCAGAAAACTTTCGCCCGCTTTCCCACAATCCGGCGGGGGTTCAAACCCCCGCCTCATAGCAAAAGTCGGTTAAAAATTGACATCTTGCAGCAATGTCAATAAGGGGTTTTCTGGTGGGGTGGGGGCGGGTTTATTAACCTGTTTGCTACCTTCTGTGGCTGTTGAGAACCCGCCCCTACAGCCTATTGAGAAAGGTGCAAGATCTCAGTTTTTAACCGACTTTCGCTAGAAGGCGGGGGTTCAAACCCCCGCCGGATTGTGGGAAAGCGCGTATTTACTGGCACTAAATCTTCAGGCACGCACTCGCACCTACATTTATCAATTCGCAGTCTTTCCACTCTTTTTCTGCACCGGCATAGCAACCACCTGCGGTTTTCGCTTCCCTGCAAACATTCCAAAAAAGTCGTGCAGCAAAATGTAAAAACAGGGAATAATAAACAGTGTCAGCAAAGTCGCCAGCGACAAACCAGAAAACACCACAACTCCCAAAGGTTGCAAGAATTCCGAACCGTCTCCAATTCCCAAAGCGAGGGGAAATAAACCCAAAACTGTGGTAATTGTTGTCATCAAAATCGGTCGCAAACGTTGGGGGGCTGCCCTGAGAATTGCTGTGGTTCGATCGACCCCTT
This sequence comes from Richelia sp. CSU_2_1, assembly GCA_012034575.1. GTDB lineage: Bacteria > Cyanobacteriota > Cyanobacteriia > Cyanobacteriales > Microcoleaceae > Microcoleus. The sequence continues at coordinate 882 of JAAUPF010000274.1, forward strand.
CAGCCTCACGAATTTGGTTCGCCAACTCCACCATAATAATCGCATTGTTCACCACAATTCCCACCAGTAAAATTGCCCCAACAATCACCGTCGCCCCGATCGCAGTTTTAGTAGCAAACAGCCCCAAAATCCCCCCAGCTAACGCCAGCGGAACTGTCAGCATAATCACCAGTGGATCGACAAGGGAATTGTATTGCACCGCCATTACCACAAATACTAAAAATGCCGCCAGTCCGCCCAAAATCTTCAGCGAACTTTGCAATTCTCGGTTAGTATCTGCCGCCGCACTCGGGATTACTCGCACTCCCGCAGGCAATTTTATCTCCGCCAAAACAGCATTTACTTCCTTCAAAGCGTCGCCCAAACTCGCGCCCCGATTCAAATTTCCCGCCAGCAAGAAAACTTGGCGCTGGTTGAGTCGTTGAATTTCGCCCGGTGCTTTTCCTACTTCAATATTTGCCACATCACTCAACCGAATCTGAGTGTTATTCCTAGCAGTTAAAGGAATAAATTTTAGTTCCGAAATTGACTTGACAGAAGCTCGATCGAACTGTACTCTCACATCTACCAAACGGTTGCCCCGCTGCAATTGCGTCGGTACGGAACCTTGAATTGCTGTTTGAATTGTCTCTCCAATTTGCCTCGCACTCAAACCGTAAATTTCTGCTTGTTCCCAATTCGGGCGAATTTGCACTTCCTGCTGCGGCGGATCGACATCGGGGCGGAATCGAACTAACTTTACTTTTTCCTCCAAAACTCCTAAAATATCGCGCCCTGCTTGCTGCAATAATTGCTCGTTATCTCCTTGCAGCATGATATCAACTTCGGCACCCCGCACCGGAGAATTAGTTAAAACCAAACCCCGCACGTTTTCAGGAATCAGCCGCAACCTAGTACCTTTTGGCAACTTAACTTTTTTCAATTCTTCATTAAGTCTTTCCACAAAAGCTAAGGTATTGCTGCCGGGTTTGAGAGTAATATTGCAGCCACCTCTGAGTAAATTCTCAATGGTATTGTTGCCGAACAACAGCCCGCCGACTGTAGTTAAAGTGTATCGAGTTTCCGGCTGGCTGAGGAAAATTTTCTCAGCTTCTGCCATCACTTTTTGATTCGTTTCTAAATTAGTTCCGGCGGGAAACAAAGCAAACAATCGCGCTTGTCCGGTATTAATTCGCGGCAAGATTTCTTGGGGAATGCGACCGGACATCTGCCAACTACCGCCACCCAATAACAAAATAGCCAGCACAATTACAATTAACCGCCAGCGCAAGATTCCTGCTAAAAATTTACCGTAACCTGCCGCAGCGTTTTGAAAAGCTCGATCGAACGCCCGCAGCGGCCAAAAGTTACTCAAACCGCTGGATACTCGCACAGCTAACAGTCGGGAAGCCATCATCGGTACGACTGTCAAACCGACAATTAGAGAACCGGCAACGGCAAAACTGATGGTGAGAATTAATTCGTTGAACAGCAAGGAAACTAAGCCGCCGATCAGCAAAAATGGCAGTACGGCAACTAAGTTAGTGATCGTAGAAGCAAACAAAGCGGATTCTAATTCTTGACTGCTGGTTTCTGCTTGCTGCATTAACTGCTTGTTTGTCAAACGCTTGCCTTTTTTGCTAGTACCTTCAACAATATTTTCCAGCATCACGATCGAATTATCGACCACAATTCCCACGCCCAAAGCCAAACCGCCCAAACTGAAGACGTTGAGTGATAGGTTAAAAAGGCCCATCAGGATAATCGCCATTAAAGTTGCTAGGGGAATTGCCAAGACAATAATCAAAGTTTGGCGCAGGGAAGCAAGGAAAAGAAAAACCGCAGCGCCAGCTAAAACGGCTCCTGTCAAGCCGGAAAATAAGACGTTACTAATAGAATCGCGGATGAATTTAGACTCATCAAAAGTATTGACGATCGAAGTACCTTCGGGAATCGAACCTGATGCTTTTAAAGCTTCCAACCGCTGTTTTATGGCATCGACAACTGAGATTGTATTTGCATCTGGCTGTTTTTGAATGGTAACTTTGACAGCAGGTTTTTGATTGAGAAAAACTTTAACTCGTTCTTCTTCCGTCCCATCAATTACCTTCGCAAAATCCCGCAGAAAAACGCGCCTGGGCGGATTGGAACCCGATGCTTGAAAAGAAATTTCTTGAATTTCTTTTGCAGTCCGAAACCTGCCGACAGTACGGGTTAAAGGTTCTGCGGCTTCTTGCTTCAATCGCCCGCCGGAAGTATCGATATTGCGGGCTTCCAGGGCATTTAAAACATCGGAAATACTCACTCCCAAAGATTGCAAGCGATTTAAGTCAATATTTACTTGAATTTCTTCTTGCACGCCTCCTGAAACATCAACTGCCGCTACTCCGGGAATTACATTTAATTCGCGGGCCAATTCTTCATCAGCAAATACGCGCAAATCTACTCCTCGCAGCGAGTTAGAAGTGAGGGCAAATTCGTAAACCGGCTGTTGGGAAGGATCGAATTTAAAGAGATTTGGAGATTCGACTGTATCGGGAAGTCGGTTGCGAATCCGGTTGACGGCGGCGGTGGCATCGTTGAGGGCTTGGTCGATGTCGCCTCCGGGTTTGAAGAATAAATCGACGCTGACTTGTCCCTCGCGGGTACGGGAGAAAACTTGCATGACGCCCTCGGTGGCGGAAAGTCCTTGTTCGAGGGGGCGGGTAACTTCGTCAACTGCTACTTCCGGAGAAACTCCGGGGGCATCGAGGCGCACGCCGATGCGGGGATAGGTGATGGAGGGTAGCAAGTCAACGGGCAGTTGGGTGATGTAAAAAACGCCGACCACTATAATTGCTAGTGTCAGCATGAGGGTGCCGATGTGGCGGCGGATTGAGAGGCCGCTAATGCTAAATCCAGACATTTGATTTTAGATTTTAGATTTTAGATTTTCGATTGAAGATTAGACGATTTTCGATTTGGGATTGGACGATTTGGGATGGGACAATTTTCGATTGGGGATTGGACGATTTTGGATTTGGAATTTTGGATTGGGGATTGGGGATTGAGCGAACCTGCCCCTACAGGAATTATATATATTTTAAAAATCTTTTTTCCAAGGTTTTTTAAATATTCCTTTAGAGGTAGTCGATCGGGCGATTTTAGATTTTAGATTTTAGATTAGATATAGCCTTTCTCAGGTAGATGAGGTACAATAACAGCAGTGGGTAAACCAATTCCAGAGGTCTTGTTCATCAACTTGCTCACAAGCGATTTGGATGGCTGATGATAATTCTTTATAAGTTATTTATAGCCCTACGCAAATTTTATAATTTGTATTTTAGATAAATTCAATTTAGGATGAAAACAGCGATCGCAGCGAATAGTTTGTAGTATTCAGCTCTTGCACCATTCTCAAAAATCTGGTTTCTGGCAAAAACTCTGCATAAAAACCAAGATTTTTAGTCAGAAAGCTGTTTGATTGCTAGTTTATTGAGAATGATGCAAGATGTCAGTAGTAAGGACTTCAGCCATCAGCCTTGAAGGACTAAAGTCCCCACTACAAACGGTTTTTGCTAAAAAAGTCAACCATCGGACACTATCTAACCACAAAACCAACAAATAATGAGTAGCAAAAAAGTTCTGATTGTCTTAACCAGCCGCGACACTCTTGGCGACACCGGCAAAGAAACCGGCTTCTATCTTCCAGAAGTAACGCACCCGTTAGACGTATTTACTCGCGCCGGATTAACGGTAGATTTTGTCAGCCCAAAAGGAGGTAAAGCCCCGATGGTAGGAATAGATCTAGCAGATCCGCTAAACAAGGCTTTTTTAGATAATTCCGAGTTAGTTTCGCGAGTCGAAAATACTCTCAATCCCGGACAAATTGACCCTGCAGAATACAGCGCAATTTTCTATGCTGGCGGACACGGAACGATGTGGGATTTTCCCGATGATGCGAGACTTGCGGGAATTGCTGCTGCTATCTACGAAGCAGGTGGGATTGTCGGTGCAGTTTGTCACGGGCCGGCGGCGTTAGTCAATATCAAGCTATCGAATGGCGAATACCTAGTTGCGAACAAGACGGTATCTGCTTTCACTAACGAAGAAGAAGCCGCTGTCGGGTTGACGGAAATAGTACCGTTTTTGCTGGAGTCAAAATTAATCGATCGCGGCGCTAATTTTATCAAAGTTCCTAACTTTCAGGTTAGTGTTGTAGAGAGCGATCGACTCGTCACCGGTCAAAATCCAGCATCAGCCGCTGGTGTGGGCGAGCAAATGGTAAAATTATTAAATAGTTGAGAGTTGAGAGTTGAGAGTTAGGAATTGGTAATTGGTAATTGGTAATTGGTAATTGGGAATCTGTAGGGGTGAAGCATTCGGGCGACAGCTTCGGTAATAAGTTTCAGGTATTGTACCCGAATGCTTCACCCTGACCCTACGCGATCGATTGAGAGTTCAACGTTGACGGTTGATAGTCGATCGTTGATAGTTGTTTTTCTGCTGACTAATGACTGATGACTAATGACTCCTGACTCCTGACTAATGACTGATGACTGATGACCGATCGAGATGAGTGTAAATACTTGTCTCGATTTGATTCGGTTAACCGCACTCAAAGCGGGCGATCGAATTGAGAACATTACCGTAAAATATGCGTCAAACGATTTTAGATTTTAAATTTTAGATTTTAGATTGGGGGAATTGAGAAATTGCGGATTGGGGATTGGGAATTTAAATCTCAAAAGGATTGCTCGATCGCCAATTCTGGAAATAATCGGAATAAATTTAAATTGTATCCCGAACGCAGTAAAGAGCGAGCGAATAACGCAATAAGGCATAATGTTGTTTGAGGCAAACAGGGTATGGAATTAAACTTACAGAAATTTTATAAAGCTTGCAGCCCCAGCTACACGCTAGCAATCGCTAATCCTGAAGACAGACAATACTATATCGATTTTTCCCCAGCTAGAGGAGGCAAAATCGTAGAACAATTGCAGCGGACGATCGACCTTCTCTCTCCCGAATCACCCACCTGCCAACTTTTTACCGGCCATATCGGCTGCGGCAAATCAACAGAATTGTTGCGCCTGCAAGCCGACTTGGAGCAAGCAGGATTTCATGCAGTCTACTTCGAGTCTAGCAAAGATTTAGACATGGCGGATGTCGATATCACAGACATTTTATTGAGTGTCGCCCGCCAAGTGAGCGAAAGCATTGAAAAAATGAAAATCAAGCTGCAACCGACGGGTTTTAAAGCTTTGTTGAAGGGTGTAGCCGATGTTTTTCAAACTCAAATCGACTTAAAAGCAGAAGCGGCTGTACCCGGTGTGGGCGAATTCAATGCCAGTACGGAAGGAGAATTTTCCTTGTCTGTGGGAATCGGTAAAATTACCGCCAAAGCTAAAGATGCTCCCAACTTGCGATCGGAGTTGAGGCAATATTTAGAACCGCGCACCAATGTAATTTTAGATGCGCTCAATAAAGAGTTGCTCGAACCGGCAAATCGAGAATTGAAACGCCAAGGAAAACGGGGACTTGTAGTGATTATCGACAACCTCGATCGCATCCACTTGTGCGCGAAACCGACGGGCAGATTGCAGCCAGAATACCTGTTTGTAGACAGGGGCGAACAGTTAGCAAGGCTCAACTGTCACGTAGTGTATACTATTCCTTTAGTGTTGATTTTCTCTAACGATTTAGGACAGCTTACCAATCGATTTGGAGTCGATCCGAAAGTATTGCCGATGGTGCCGGTGCAGTTCCGCAATGGTTCTGAATGCGCCGACGGTGTAGAATTGCTGCGACAGATGGTACTCGCCCGCGCATTCCCAAATATAGAGCCGATCGAGCGCTATGCTTTAATAGCAAAGCTGTTCGATGCTCCCGAAACGCTCGATCGACTTTGCCGCGTCACCGGCGGACACGTCCGCAATTTGCTGCAACTGCTTTATAGCTGTCTCCAAAGAGAAGATCCGCCGATTTCTCGGGAAACTTTGGAAACAGTAATCGTGCAGCGCCGCCACCAGCTAACATTAGCTATAGAACCCGATGAATGGGAACTATTGCGTCAAGTTGCTGCTACCAAAACCGTTAGCGGAGAAACTAAATATCAAACTTTGTTGCGGAGTCTGTGGGTTTTTGAATACCGCTACGGCGAAGATTATTGGTTTGATATCAATCCGATTTTGGCAGACGCAAAAGAGTTGACAGTTGACAGTTGACAGTTGGGAATTGGGAATTGGGAATTGGGAATTGGGAATTGGGAATTGGGAATTGGGAATTGGGAATTGGGAATTGGGAATTGGTAATACTACCCCTCTTCCTTCCTTCTTCCTTCATCCTTCCTTCCTTCATCCTTCCTTCCTTCTTCCTTCTTCCTTCATCCTTCCTTCCTTCCTTCCTTCTTCCTTCTTCCTTCTTCCTTCTTCT
>JAAUPF010000275.1 GCA_012034575.1 Richelia sp. CSU_2_1
TTATAATCTCGTAAATGTAGTAAATGTAGGGTGCGTCGCTACGAACAACTCTCGTTGCTATTGGGAGATCTCATAGCGACGCACCATACCAATTATAACGGGGATGGGAAACCCGGATTTGGTATAAGAGTGTAAATAATTTTGCTGAGTCAAGACTTACGCACTACAACTCCTCGAAACCGGGTTTTTTAGCAAATCTGCGGGAGAGAAATTAGCTGTAGGTTGGGTTGAGTGATAACGAAACCCAACATTCATTAATTAGGTGTTGGGTTTCGTTCCTCAACCCAGCCTACAGTATCTAACTTATTTAGTTAACAGTTTTTGAAACACTCCATACATATCTTCTGCCAACTTTTTCGGATTCCACAAAGGTGCAAGATTTTCTGGCTGTTTGGATTTTACCAAATGTTCTTTTACCGCATTTCGGAAATTAGCATCGCGCCCGAATTTAACTCCCCACTGCGTGTATTCTTCCCAACTCCAAGCCGCGCCGACATCGAGATTTGCACTTTTCAGAAATGCGTAACCCATCCGCGACAGATATTGATCGCCGGATCTAGTTACGACGGGTAAGTTCGCCCACAAAGCTTCTAAATTGTGAGTACCACCATTGTAAGGATAGGAATCTAAAAGCACGTCGGCTACGTAATAAATCGCCCGGTGTTCTTCTTCGGTTCTGGTTTGCCCGATAAACTTGATTCGCGCAAAGTCTACTCCCTGAATTTCGCATTCTTTGCGGTAAGTAGAGTGAATAATTTCGGCATCTCCTTGACCTTTGCGGATTAACAAACTGTCGGGTACTTCTTTGAGTATTTTAACTTGAGCTTGCGCCATTTCAGGATTTGTTTTTCTCCCAGGCGCAACGCACAGGTAAGTCATTTGATTTAAGCCTATTCCGAGAGCATTTCTAATTGCTTCTCGATCCACGTTAATGCTTTGCAGCGCACCAATTGCTACCGAACAACCGGGCAATCTAACTAACTGTTCTAAGTAATGTTTTTCCACGCCCTGAGGGTGAGTGTGTTCGTCGCAAAGAAAGTAGTGGTCTTCTGAAATGTAGGGCGAGTCGAATCCCAGCCAAGAAACGCAAATTCCTGCGGGATAACAGTGCATAATTTCTACATTTGTCGGGACTGTCATCGAGTCTAAATCTATTAAGACATCTAAGTTGTCTTGCACTACTTCGGCAAGGATTTCACCGCCGTCGGCAAAGCCGTTCGGATATCTTTTTGGCCAGTAAAATTTGCCCGCCATTTGTTCAAATCTTTCTGTGACTTCATCTCGGTTGAGTTTGCCGGTGACGTAGAGGTGAACGTGAGGAGTGATGTGGCTTAATTCGCGAATTAAAGCTTCGCTGCACCAGCCTACGGAGTGGCGGCGGAAGTGTTTTGAAAGGAACCCGATTCTTAAAGGTTTTTGTTTGATTTGGTAAGGTTCTAATTTGATTCGATCGATTCGCGGTCTTTGCGGAATGGCTTTTTGGTAGTATTGTTTGGCAATTAATCGGTAGAATTGGGCATTTTTGGCGAGGTTATCTCGCAGGTGGGAAACTGCAAATAGGAAGATTTCGTAAAGCAGTTTTAGTTCGATGACGCTAAAGGTTTCACACTTTTCGTAGCAGAGTTTTTCGATTTCTTCGAGTTTCTGAATTGCCTGCTGGCTGACTCCAGATTGCAGGTAGGAAAAAACGTAGGCGGTGGCTGACATGATTGGGGCGATATCGCCGCAGTTTTCGCAGTATTTGTCGGCTACTTTTCGCGCGCCGGCGAGGTTGGTGGAATGGCTTAGCAAGTCGCACAGTTGTTGATGGGCTTCGCTGAATTTGGGATTGCATTCGATCGCCTTTTCAAAATGTGCGATCGATTCTAAGGGTTTATCCTGTTTTTGAATGTGTCCCATCCGGCAATAAACTTCTGCCCAATTGGGTTTAAATGCCAGGGCTTGCTGATAGCTAGCAAGGGCTGATTCGAGTTGTCCTAACATCGAAAAAGCGTTGCCGATATTAGCGTGAACTTCCGGCCATTCGGGATTGGCTTTGAGAGCTCCCTGGTAGTGGCCGATTGCTTCTTCGTATTTATACTGCTGTAAAAATGAGTTGCCGAGGTTGAAGTGTAAAACTCCTAATTCCGGTTTTAAAGCGAGAGCTTTTTGATAGTAGGTAATTGCTGCATCGATATTTCCTTGTTGCGATCGCGCGCTGCCGATGTTAGCATAAGCTTCCGCCCAATCTGGTTTAATTGCGATCGCTTTTTCGTAACTTTCGATGGCTTCGTCGCGCTTTCCTTGACTGAAAAGTCGGTTGGCTAAATTGAAGTGGAAGTCTGCACCGACTAGCTGGGGATTGAGTTCGGATGTTCTTTTAAAACAGGCGATCGCTGCTGCTGTGTTGCCGGCTTTGTGATATACTTTTCCTAAGTTCCAGTGAGCTCCCGCTAAATTTGGACTGAGAGCAATGGCTTGCTGGTAATGGACGATCGCCTCTTCTAAACGCCCCATTTTGAAATACATACTGCCGATATTTGCTCGCACTTCGGCAAAGTTTGGCTGGTATTCTAAGGCTTGAGAATACGATCGAATGGCTGCTTCGATTTTGCCTTCAGATTGCAGCGCATTTCCTAAAGTTACGTAAGCGTGGATGAAATCCGGTCGAATTTTGAGCGCTTTTTGACAAGCTGCGATCGCCTCTTTAATTTTACCTTGAACTAAACAGTTTTCCGCCAGTCTTTTGTACGGTTCCACTTCTTGAAAACTCGCAACTAATTCACTATCCGGTAGATTTAAAGGCGAAACTTGTTCGGAAATTACGGCAGGGTTGGTAAAGGGAGTATTTAAATTTTCTGTTGTTTCGACTGGCGGCAAATTGATGCTAGAAGGTTGCAAGCCGTAGCCTTCATCTTTGTTGACGGATACTGGTTGCTGCGCACCGGATTCTGTTTCTAATTCGATCCAATTATTTGGGACTGAATCTCGGTCTTTTTCTGGCAGCAAATTCGCTAATTTCTCGGCAGCGCTGGCATCTCCCGGTTGCAATTCCAGCACTTTTTGATAGCAAGCAATCGCTGCATCTATCCTTCCTTGCTGCTGCAAAACACTGCCTAACATCAAGTGGACGGAACACAAATCCGGATTAATTGCAAGAGCTTTTTGATAAGAATTTGCAGCGCTATCCAATTGCCCTAACTGGTAATACATACTGCCTAAATTGGCGCTAGCTTCGGCAAATTCCGGCTGAATTGCTAGTGCTTGCGAGTAAGCTTTAATCGCCATGTCCAGCTTATCTTGACTGTGCAGAGCATTGCCCATTGTCAAGTAAGCAGGCGCAAAATTGGGTTGACATTTAAGAGCGAAATTGCAAGAGTCGATCGCCCTTATAAATTCCCCTTGCAAAACATAAACTTCCGCCAATTTTTTGTGAATTTCCGCATCTTCCCGGTTGAATTCCAGAGCTTTCTGATAATTCTCGATCGCCCCATCTAACTGCCCTGCATCTTTCAGCCGATTTGCCTTTACAAAATAAGCTTTAGCTGCCTCTAAATCCACCAACGACTCCGCAATCATTTGCTCTACCACCCTTACAGTTTTTACACTAATACTATTCAGCCATTCTACCCATTCTCTGGCCCGCGCCGACCAAGTACACCCTCGATTTATATATTCTACCTGCTGTCTCAGATGAGTTTCAACAGTTGCGCCCCCCACACCATCGCCCTCTGTTAAAACTCGGACTGTCGCTTCTAAAAATCGCCCTATATAGCTTTGCCATTTAGGTTCAGAAGCGCGCTGCCAATTATTTATCGAGGCCAAGTTTTCTCCCCCCGACATTGAAACCAGACGCGCAAATCCCGCAGTTGTTTCCGGCAAAGCCGCTAATTCACTCGTTACAATCCGGCAACCGCTTGCCATCGCTTCCATTGTGGCAATTGATGATGTTTCTGAATAAGTATTTGGATAAGCAAATACAGTAACTAAACGCAGTTGGCGGACAAGTTCGGGCTGCGGCACAGAACCGATGTATTCAACGCCCTCAGTTTCCTGACACTGGCGGTAAAGTTCACCGAAGAAAAACTCGTCGGCATTAGCATCAATTTGGTGTACTTTCATGCTAGAAAATACTTTGAGTTTTGTTCCGGGCACGGCTTGACGAATTTCAGGAAAAACTTTCAACAAAATATCTAGCCCTCGAAAAGGAGTGCTGGTATAAGCGAGAATTGGCGGTCGAGATTTTTGAGTTCGGATAGAAATATTATCGGGGAATAGGTTAGCAAAACAGGGTGCGATCGCATTTCTTAAAACATAACAGCGATTTGACTCAATCGCAAAACGCCGTTCAAATTGAGAACGCTGCCATTCGCTGACAAAAACAAAGGCATCGCAAGCATTTCTTTCCTCAGGATTGTGGAAATCCTGGAGAAATATAAAATCTGGTTCGTTGTGAATCCAGAGAATCAACTTAGTTCGATCGCCCAAAAAAGGCTTAATCTTTCGTGCTTTGCCAACTAAATTAACTACCACCAAAAAATCGAGCGATCGCACCAATTGTAACACTGATTCATTCGCCTCCCTTCGCCTGCAATCAACCCCGCGCGATATCCCAGACACAGAAGTATTGTTAAGCAAAAATACCTCATTTCCGGCGGCAGCTAATGCCTCAGCCAAGTAACAAATAGCCGACTGAGTACCACCCAAAGGTGCGTGGTAAGGAGTTTCAACTTTGTAATCCCAAGTATAAGTATCGAGAAATCCGATTTTCATTATGGCAATAAATCCATAAATGGTATAATTTTAAAACTATTGAGGAGTATCTAACATGGCCGCAGAACAAGACCCAGTAAAATTGATGAAACAGCTAGTCGGCTTTGCCGCCGCCGACCGCGTGCAGTCGGGTACAATTGTAGGACTGGGGACGGGTTCAACAACAGCTTATACCATTCAGGCGCTGGGCGATCGTCTTAAATCGGGTCAACTCAAAGATATCAAAGGAGTGCCGACATCTTTTCAATCAGAAGTGTTAGCAAAACAATACGGAGTACCGCTAACAACTCTCGATGAAATTGACAGAATTGACATCGCAATTGACGGCGCTGATGAAGTCGATCCGCACCTAAATTTAATTAAAGGAGGCGGCGCCGCTCACACTCGCGAAAAAGTTGTCGATTATCTCGCAGCTCAGTTTATTGTAGTAGTTGACAGTTCCAAAATGGTAGATAAATTGGGTTCGACTTTTCGAGTACCAATCGAAGTGATACCGATGGCAATTACCCCAGTTACTTGCGCCATTGAAAAATTGGGTGGTAAACCAGAACTCCGCATGGGAGTGAAAAAAGCAGGTCCAGTAATTACCGACCAAGGTAACATGGTACTCGACGTGCGATTCGACAATTTGGACAATCCGGGCGAACTGGAAAAAACTTTGAATAACATTCCCGGCGTGTTAGAAAATGGTTTGTTTGTAAACTGTACGGATTTAGTTTTAGTTGGCGAAATTAAGGACGGAAAACCTATTGTTCGGGAGGTTTCTAAATAGGCGATCGATAATGTTCGTAGTGAGGACTTTAGTCGTTAACAGAATCAGGACTAAAGTCCTCACTACAAACCAATTTTATTGTGGTAGTTCGATCGGACATGATATAAATCCCCATCCGAAAAACCTCGCTGTCAACTGTCAACTCTCAACTCTCAACTGTTTATCATGCAATATCGCAGATTTGGCCGCACAGAATTATCCATGCCAGTCTTTTCCTGCGGCGGCATGAGATATCAATACAAGTGGCAAGACGTGCCAGCAAATGAAATTCCACCTGACAACCAGCACAATTTAGAAGCGACTATTCGCTACGCTGTAGAATCCGGCATCAATCACATCGAAACTGCTCGCGGCTACGGCACTTCTGAGATGCAGTTGGGGAAAGTTTTAACCACATTTCCTCGCGATAAATTGATAGTTCAGACGAAAGTTGTTCCTCAAGAAAACTCTCAGGAATTTCGTAACGAATTTGATAAATCCTTAGCTTATTTGCAACTGGAATATGTCGATTTGCTGTCGCTGCACGGCATTAATACTTGGCAATTACTAGAACTTTCTATGCGTCCCGGTGGCTGCATGGATGTGGCTAAAAAATTGCAAGCCGAAGGCAAAGTTAAATTTATCGGTTTTTCAACTCACGGGCCGACGGATGTGATTGTTAAAACAATTGAAACAAATCAATTCGATTATCTTAACTTGCACTGGTACTACATCAACCAAATTAATTGGCCGGCAATAGAAGCTGCTAAACGTCACGATATGGGCGTTTTTATCATCAGTCCTTCCGACAAAGGCGGTCAACTTTACAGCCCGCCACAAAAACTGGTAGACTTGTGCTATCCTCTCAGTCCGATGGTGTTTAACGATTTGTTTTGTTTGTCGCATCCGCAAATACACACTTTGAGTTTAGGAGCGGCAAAGCCTGAAGATTTTAACGAACATCTCAAAGCTGTAGAATTATTAGATAGAGCAGATGAAATTTTGTTGCCGATATTAGCAAGGTTGGAAAAAGCTGCAATCGATAGATTAGGAGAAAATTGGTTTCAGACTTGGCACGTCGGTTTGCCAACTCCCGAAAATACTCCCGACGGCATTAACATTCCAGTGATTTTGTGGCTGTGGAATTTAGCGCAGGCTTACGAGACGATCGACTACTGCAAAATGCGCTATAATTTATTAGGAAATGCCAGCCATTGGTTCCCCGGCAAAAAAGCCGATCGCGTCGATGAATTAGACTTGCGTCGCTGTCTCGCCCACAGTCCCCATGCTGCTAAAATTCCCGGTATTCTGAAAGCAGCCGATCGACTTTTTAGCGGTGCAGCCGTGCAGCGCCTATCTCAAGAATAACATTAAAAAAACCAGGTTTCGAGACAGAAACCAGGTTTATGAGCCGGAGCACGTGATGTTTATATACACGCACCTAATTAGCGTAGGCTCGATCTCCTCTAAACAACATCACCCATCCGTATCACCCATTCGGGCGAGTCCTCCGATTTTAGATTTTAGATGTTAGATTGATTGAGTTTTCATGTGACAGGCTTTAGTGGGAAAATACATTTATTTATAGTGCGTCTAAATCATTCGTACAAATATGTAGGGGTAGCGCCCCCGTGCCTACCCCGAAAGATAGGGGTAGCGCCCCCGTGCCTACCCCGAAAAGTAGGGTAGGCGCCCCGTGC